>CACYQU010000009.1 GCA_902776615.1 uncultured bacterium | reverse complement strand
AACGCGCCGAGCGCGAACGCCGTTACACCCATCAGTGTCATTAGTTTTTTCATGTTTTTCCTCCTTTGTGTAGATAGCATTTCACCCGCACCTTTCCTGCGCGGATAAGAACATAATACCATATTCTTCACGGATGTGCAAGAGGGGTAGTGAAAAAAATATTTTGTCACCCGTTAGGTGCCCCCCGGCGGAACATCGCGAGTCTGTCGCGGAATATGCGCATATACTCTCCCTTCGCCCCGTCGGACATCAGCGACGCATCCACCATGTCTGCGACCTTGGCCTCTTGCGCAACGAACTCACCGACTATGGCGCGCACCGCCGCTTCGCTCAGCCCGTAACACTTCCCGAGTGCCACAAAATCCGGCTCGGAGTAGTATCCAAGACTTTCGAACTGCGGCGTCATGAAGTCCTGATCGCGGAACAGCGACAGCGCCATGAATGTGATATCGCCAGGAAAATGCAGCGTCGTGTTCAGCAGATCGTAAGCCGGAGTCATGACATAATCCCCGTCCTCGCTCTCATAGACCGAAAAGTTCTTCAGATGTGCGTCGCCGTTGGCGAACAGGTAGTCGAACAATATCTGCCTGAAGACCTTGAGCAGCTCTACGCGCGACGCCGGGCAGGCTCGCCGTATTACATCCGCCATCTCCTCGTAGCTGAAGTCGTACTTGTACGCCTCGCCGTGCGTTTCCTCGCTGCGCCCCGCAATCTGGCAGAGATCCTCCTGCCTGACGCCCGCGCCGTTTCTGCGGTCGAAGCGGCGCGTAAGATATGCAAGCTCACCGTCGGCAAACCGGACGCACTTGTTTTCGGCAGTCTGTATGCGGAAGAGGCGAGAAGCCATCTGCATCGTGACGTTTTCGTTTGCAGGAATATCGGCGGCAAATCTGGCGCGGGAATCTTCCGGTACGGGTTTGAGTATGAAATCTCCGCCGGCATCCACGAGCCTGAGCTCCCGGTCTACGAGAGCGAGCAAAACCTTGGTTTGCACGCCCGATATGGAATTGCGCAGCCCTTTGCGAGCGGCAACGGGCAGCCGGAGATCGGCTTTTGTGAAGGGAAGAACGTCGGGAACCCTATCTAGGAAGCACATACACCACTCCTATCACACCCTGCCTGCATGTTTCGGCAAGGCGGGTGAAATGATCGTTCTCGTCAATCCGCAGCATCCGGCACTGCATCTTTTTGCAAGCCCCTTCGGCAAGAAGTCCGTAGAAGAACGGGAACAGCACGTCCGAACGGTGAACAGCCTGGCTCTTGGGCAGCGAAAACGCCACGGAAGGCCGTCCGCTCTCCCGATATTCGCGCGTGTAGCGAAATTCGTATCCGCCCCGCCTGAAATGGGCGAGCACCCCGGCAGCAACCCCTTTGACATATACCGTTACGCTCTTCACGACAACTCCATATCCTTCACGGATATCTTCAGATCCATCCCCAGTGCGTCCGCAACAGTGCCGAGAAGTCCAATAGTCGGATTGCCGTTACCGCGCTCAAGATTGCAAAGCGCATGCTCCGAAACTCCGCAGAGCATGGCCAGTTCACGCTGATTGACCCTCAGCGACTTTCGCCTTCTGGCGATGACTGTTCCTATTTCTTGCGGTTTCATTAAAGTGAAGAATACCACAATCTCCGTCGGACGTCAAGGGCTCGCCGCAGTCGTTTCTTCATTTTAATGAAGCGCGGGGGGCTCAGGCTGTGAGGAAGCCGCGCTGGATGGCGGTAGTGACGGCTTCGGCGCGGTCGTTCACTCCAAGCTTGAAATAGCACCGCTTGAGGTGCATCTTTACGGAGTTTTCGCTTATGCCGAGAGCTTCGCCTATTTCGCGGTTGCCGAGGCCTTTCGCGACGAGACCGAGAACCTCGCGCTCGCGCGTGGCAAGGCCGGGCATGGCGCGACGCGTTTCGTATATGCGGCGGACATCGTCGGTCATATACACTTCGCCGGACGCCGCCGAGCGCACAGCCGCCGTTATCACTTCTATCGGCGACTCTTTCATAACATAGCCGAACGCGCCCTCTTCTATCGCCCTGTATACGTCCTCCGCCGCGTCGGATGTCGTCAGCATCACGATCTTTTCGCGCGGATGCTTGGCGAGGACCTCCTTCAATACTTCAATGCCGCTCTTTTCGGGCATGCGCACGTCGAGAAGCGTCACGTCGGGCTGAACCTTCTCAAGAAACTCCATCGCTCCTTTTCCTCCGCCCCACTCGCCGCAGAAGACGAGCTCCGGGTCGGACTCGAGCACGTACTTGAGCCCGGCCCGCACGACCATGTGGTCGTCGATGACGGCGACGCGTATCACGACGCGCTCCCCTTCCCGGCGAGATACGCGTTTATGCCGGCCGCGGCGCGGCGGCCTTCGCCCATGGCGAGAATCACAGTCGCCGCGCCGAGAACGATGTCGCCGCCGGCGAACACGCCGGGAATCGAGGTCATGTTCGTTTCGGGGTTGACGACTATGTTGCCGCGCTTGTTGACTTCGAGGCCCTCGGTAGTAGC
This sequence comes from uncultured bacterium, assembly GCA_902776615.1. Taxonomy (GTDB): domain Bacteria; phylum Verrucomicrobiota; class Kiritimatiellia; order RFP12; family UBA1067; genus UBA1067. Next base: position 48,408 of record CACYQU010000009.1, on the reverse strand, counting down.
CGGGATGAGCGGATTGGAGGCATTGCCGACCGCAACGACAACGGTATCGACGTCGAGAGTGAATTCGCTGCCGGGAATCGCGACGGGGCTGCGCCGTCCGGACGCATCGGGCTCGCCGAGCTCGTATTTGAGGCATTCCAGACCGACGACGCGGCCCTGATCGTCGCCGAGGACGCGCTTGGCGTTCTGGAGCATCAGAAACTCGACGCCCTCCTCCTTCGCGTGATGAACCTCTTCCTTTCGCGCGGGCATTTCGGCCTCGCTGCGGCGGTAGACGAGATACACTTTCTCTGCGCCGAGTCGCAAGGCCATTCGGCTCGCGTCCATGGCGACATTTCCTCCACCGAGCACTGCGACGCGGCGTCCGTGCCAGAAAGGAGTGTCGTGGCCTTTTTCGTCGTAGGCTTTCATGAGGTTCGCGCGCGTGAGGTATTCGTTCGCGCTGAATACGCCTACGAGGTTCTCGCCCTCTATATCCATGAACTTCGGAAGACCCGCGCCCGTTCCCACGAATACGGCGTCGAAACCGTCCTTGTCCATAAGGTCGCGCAGCTTGCGGGTGCGCCCGACGACGTAGTTGAGCTCGACCTTCACGCCGAGAGCTTTGAGTCCGTCGATTTCGTTCTGGACGATCGCCTTGGGCAGGCGGAACTCGGGGATGCCGTAAACCAATACGCCGCCGGCCTTGTGGAACGCCTCGAACATCGTGACGTCGTGGCCGGCGCGCGCGCAGTCTGCCGCGCAGGTGATCGACGCCGGGCCGGAGCCGACGACGGCGACGCGCTTGCCGGTTCGCGCGGCAGGCGCGGCGGCGGCGGACGGCGCGGGCGCGCCTTTTCCTGCGGACTGCGCCGCCTTTTCGCGGGCGAGGTCGGCCACGAAGCGCTCTACGCGTCCGATGGCGACGGCTTTGTCGACATCCTTGAGAAGCTTGCCCATTGTGCAGAACTTCTGGCACTGTTTCTCCTGCGGACATACGCGCCCGCACACGGCCGGCAGAAGCGACGTCTCGCGGATGATCGCAAGCGCGCCTTCGAAGTCCCCTTCCGCGGCTTTTGCGAGGAAACCCGGTATGTTGATTGCGACAGGGCAACCCTGCATGCAAGGCTTCGCCGCGCACTGCATGCAGCGCGACGCCTCGCGCCGGGCCATCTCGGCGGTGTAGCCGAGAGCAACCTCGTTCATGTTTCGGGCGCGCACTTTCGCGTCCTGTTCAGGCATGGCCTGCGGCTCTATCGCCATTCTCTCCTTCGCAGTCATCGGTCAGATCCCCTTGAAAAGATTGCAGATGTGGTCGCGCGCGGCGGTCTCCTGGGGCTTGAACGCGCCCATGCGCTTGAGCATGAGATCCCAATCGACCTGATGCGCGTCGAATTCGGGACCGTCCACGCAGACGAACTTCGTCTTGCCGCCTACCGATACGCGGCAGCCGCCGCACATCCCCGTGCCGTCGATCATTATCGTGTTGAGCGAAGCAACGGTCTTGACGCCGTATGGCTTGGTCGCCAGGGCGCAGAACTTCATCATTATCGGCGGGCCGATCGCTATGACCTCGTCGACCGCGCCTGCTTCGCAGAGTTCCTTGAGAGGCTCGGTCACGAGGCCCTTGCGGCCCGAACTGCCGTCGTCGGTCATGAGAATCAGGTCGTCGCCGGCGATGCGGCGCATTTCGTCCTCCATCACAAAGAGGCTTTTATTCCTCGCGCCCATTATTATGGTAACGCGGTTTCCGGCGGCTTTGAGGGCCTGGGCGATCGGATGCATCGGCGCGACGCCGATACCACCCCCTACGCAGACGACATGGCCCGGCTTTTCGCCGTTCGCGCCGCGTATGTCGGTCGGGCGGCCGAGCGGACCCAGCACGGCGGCGAGTGAATCGCCGACATTGAGGCGCGAAAGCTTCATCGTTGTGGCGCCGACAGTCTGGAAGATGATCGAAATCGTTCCTGCGGTTTCGTCTGCGTCGGCGATCGTGAGAGGTATGCGCTCGCCCGCCTCTTCGTCGACCATGAGTATGATGAACTGACCGGCTTTGCGCTCGCGCGCGATTAGCGGAGCGTCGATCTTCATGAAGAAGACGTTGTCGGACAGCTGACGTTTCTCTTTGATGCAGTTCATAGATTCGTATATTTTACCATATTTCCCTTCATCCGGCGCAACTCAATGCGGGCGAATTGATTTGGCTATGCATGGCCGCGCTTGATGATTATGGCCAGTATGGCCACATCACTAGGGTTTACGCCGGGTATTCGCGCGGCCTGGGCCAGCGTCTCTGGCCTGTATTTCTTCAGTTTTTCTCTGCTCTCGTACCTGACGGCCACGCACTTGTCGTAATCGAGCCAGCGCGGAATCGCCAGTGCTTCGTCCTGCTTCGCCCGCTCTGCCGCCTTGCGCTCTTGCTCGATATACGGCGCGTAGTGTCGCATAATACCTAGTTCTCTCTCAAGATACCTCCTCGCTTTCTCGCTCAATGATGCATCTATTTCATCCATTGTCCCTTTGCAGGACATCCCCTTTTGCAGCAATTCCATGAAATGTCTAGTCTCATTTATATAGGACTCGCCGCGTATTCCTATTCGCTCTGCCGCATCGACCAGGCGATATCTGGCATTATCCTGGCGCAAAAGCAGTCTGCGCTCAGCGCGGCTGGTGAATATTCTGTATGGTTCATCTGTCCCCTTAGTCACCAAATCGTCGATCATCACGCCTATGTAGGCATCTTGACGGCTGATTACCAGAGGTTCTTCCCCGCGCGAACTGAATACAGCGTTTACACCAGCCATAAATCCTTGCGCGGCGGCTTCTTCATAACCCGTCGTGCCGTTTACCTGTCCGGCAAAAAACAATCCGGCAATTCTCTTTGATTCTAGGGAATGCTTCAACTCCCTCGCATCAATGCCGTCATACTCGATTGCATAGGCATATGCCAGAAACTCCGCGTGCTCCAAGCCCGGAACGGATCGAACCATACGCTCCTGTACATCCCTCGGCAAACTGCAACTGAGACCATTGGGATATATAACCGAACCATCGATATTCTCTGGCTCAAGCATAACATGGTGCTGATCTGCATCAGCAAACCGCACTATTTTATCTTCTATCGATGGACAATACCTCACACCTGTGCCTTGTATTGCGCCTCCATACAGCGCCGATTTATCGAGATTGAAGCGTATTATATCATGCGTTTCAGGCGTTGTATGCGTTTGCCAGCAAGGGTACTCTGGCATATTTTGTTCCACGTGGAACATTTCGTCGCCGCCTGCGGAAGCAAGAATACTGCCAGCAAACCCATAATCACTAGGGCTACTGGAGGAGCCACATAAACTAGAACCTCTAGAGACGCTAGAACAGCTAGAGACGCTAGAAACGCTAGAACAACTAGAAATACTAGCCCCGCTAGTATCACTAGAAACGCTAGAAACGCTAGCCCCGCTAGAGCAACTAGAAATACTAGCCCCGCTAGAGCCACTAGCCCGGCTAGAACAGCTAGATCCGCTAGCATTACTAGTCTCTCTAGCCTCGCTAGAACAACTAGAACTATGCGAATTTACTTGGTTTGCGTCTCTATCCCTTGATAAGTCTATATCGCCAGAGTTTCGAGGGATAGCATCATCAATAAATTGTTCCACGTGGAACAATGGGCGTGGATGTTCTCCATCTTGCCTCACACACTTGCTTAAGTCGCAAGAAGCTGCCTTGAGCCTTGGAGGAGTGCCGGTTTTCAGGCGTATCAAGTTGAATCCCAGCCGAGAAAGTGTCTCAGATAACTGATTTACTGCCGGGCGGTCATCGCCGGCGCTTTCTTGACAATCTTTTCCTATCCATATTCGCCCCCTAAGAGAGGTACCAGCTGTTACAACGACTGCGCTTGCGTAGAATTCACCATGAGAGAGGGTTTTGACACCAACACATTTAAGAGAGCCGTCAACACCTGCTGGACGATCTTTGCTCTCCATACTCTGCTTTTGGACAATCAAATCTATTACGCTATCTTCAATGACTTCAAGGTTAGGTTGATTGTCTATCACTCGCTGCATCCGAAGCGAATATTCCCGCTTGGCGCATTGGGCGCGAGTAGCCCAAACAGCCGGACCACGGCTTAGATTCAAAGTCTTAGCCTGAAGGGCAGTTGCATCGGCGTTTCGTCCCATCTCTCCACCCATCGCATCCAGCTCATAGACAAGGTGACTTTTAGCCAAACCTCCGATAGACGGATTGCATGGCATACGGGCGATAGCGTCTTTCAAAGAAGTCACAAGAAGGGTATTGGCACCCATTCTGGCAGCCGCCAAAGCTGCTTCAGCCCCGGCGTGTCCGCCCCCAATCACTATAACATTTATGTAAGAGTTTTTCATGTCGACAGGCGAGAGTATACCAAATTATCTACTATATTGTGAACAAAAATATATTATTCATTATGCGATAATATAATGGCACAAAAACGGTAAAATACTATCAATAAATACCTTTTTAGAAAATAAATCTCATGTGTCAATAGATTAATTATGAACTTATGTGAACATTTATCAAATGGTTATCAACAAATAAATTCCTTCTTTTATGATACTGAAGTAATTGCAAAATCCCCGAATATATCTCACGCGAAGTGCGCGAAGTGCGCGAAGTTATGTTTTTAGGGTTGCTTTGCGGGCTTAGCGCACTTTGCGTGAGACAAACAAGCAGGTTCTGCAACCGACTCACTGATGGTATCCATTGTATATACCATATGTTATAAACATATTGTTGTTCATAAGTTGTTTACTCATGAATATTACTCATATAACCACCGATGAAGAAATTATGGTATCATATAATGCGAAACTTGCAGAAGAAAGATCAATAGCAATGAACGACACACCAGAATCTAAAGCAGAAGCGGCTTGGAATAGAGCCGTAGGCCTTTATGTGTCGACGTTATCCTCACAGGAGGAGAAGGATCAAGCAAAGAGACACTTCTCCATGGTAACATCCATTTCAGAGGTCAATGGACATTATACCGTGTTCACCGGCAATCAATTCGCCGCTGAACTTTTGAGAGATACGTACGGCATAAAACTCAAAAACGCCCTTATATTGTCAGACGGCGGTGAAGCAGTAACCATAGACTTCAAATTCGACGAGAGCGCAAAACCGTCCATAATAGTGCCAAAGCAAAAGAATGCTGAAGTGCGCTTACCGGAGAAGAGCAGTCTATTCGTTTCGACGATGCCGTTGAACGATGATTATACGTTCGACGAATTCGTGACCGGTCCTTCAAACAGCTGGGCCCATGCGGCTGCAAAAGGTGCCGCAAAAGAACCTGGCAAGAAAGGATTCAACCCTCTTTTCATACATGGCGGAACCGGTCTCGGCAAGACCCATATCATGCAGGCCATTGGAAACGAAATAAAGAAGAACAATCCAAAGGCATCGGTATGCTATCTTACAGCCGAGAGATTTCTGAATGAATATGTAAATGCACTTACAAGTTCGTCGATACAGCAGTTCAGAGAGAGATACCGAAAAATAGACGTTCTTCTTGTGGATGACATACAATTCATGAGCCGGGGAAAGGACTTCCAGGAAGAATTCTTCAATACTTTCAACTCTCTGCACAACGACGGCAAGCAGATTGTAATGACGAGCGACGTTGCTCCAAAGGATCTGCCTGGCATAGAACCACGACTCATTTCGCGTTTCGAATGGGGAATGGTTCAAGAGATCGAGCAGCCAAGCTATGAAACGAGGCTTGCCATTCTCAAGAAAAAGTCGGAGGTGATGGATCCGCCGGTATCTGAAGACTCCCTTAAGTTTATAGCACAGAACATCAAAAGCCATGTGAGAGCCATGGAAGGCGCATTAGGCAAGGTAAATGTGATGATGCGCCTTGACCGGACAATAAAACTGAGCGATGAAATACTCTCACATCTTCTGAAGGATTTCATAGAGAAGGAAAAAAAGCAGAAGAAGGTGACTATAGAGGAGATTCAGTCTTCAGTAGCATCAAAGTATTCGGTCTCGGTTCAGCAGATACTGTCTTCTGAGAGAACTGCATCTTTCGTAACTCCTCGCCAGCTTGCAATGTATATCGCAAGAAAATACACCACAAAGAGCCTTCCTGAGATAGCCAAGGAGTTTGAAAAGACACATGCCACCATTCTGCACGGAGTAAAATCAATCGCCAAGAGGCTAGATGTCGAGCCGGAACTGAAGGAAAACCTCATTTCGGTCATTTCGGATTTCGGTCTTACAATTGAGGATAGAATAGGTTGAAAGCCTGTGCATAACGTGTGCATCAATTGGAATTTGTCTACATGCGGGCAGTCTTATGAAACGGAGTGAACGAGATATGGCAAAAGAAGTGAACATGGCAAAACGCGTGAAACACTTGTGCCACAACGCATTCTCGAGTTGTCAACATTGTGAACACACCTAAGTAATAGTAATAACATAACCCTTTATTTCAGTTAAAGTATTTGATACAATTACAACCCAAAGCCCCGAGTGGGCAGAGAAAGGAAAGTAAAATGAGGTTCAGCATAATTCGTTCGAAGTTTATCGAGGCTCTTAAACCCGTCCAGAACATAGTGGCGGGAAAGGGGTCGTTGCCAATATTGCAAAACGTGATGATAGAAGCGCGCGGAGAAAATCTCAAGCTTACCACTACCGATCTCGATATTTCAATAGTGAGCAACGTCAATTGCGAAGTTGCCGAAGAGGGTGCTTCCACTCTTCCCGTAAAGCTGCTGTTCAATCTTATCAGCAAAGCCCCCGAAGGCAGTGTTGATGTAGAGATTGATTCGAATGAACAGGCAGTGATCCGTGCAGGAAGCGCAAGCTACAAACTCAACGGCAAGCCTGAGGCGGATTTTCCAAAACTTGGAGGCGAGGAAGAAAACTGCGAATATTCCATTCCGCGGCAGACTCTCCAGGAAATGCTGAGAAAGACCGCCTATGCTGCATCTCAAGACGATACCCGTCGCACTTTGAAGGGCGTTCTCATGAGTTTCAAGGACGAGAAACTGACGATGGTTGCAACCGACGGCCGCCGCCTTGCCCTTGTGGAGAGAGAGATGGAGTTTCCCAAAACCTCCGAGCGCGACATAGTGCTGCCCTCGAAAGCCGTGCAGGAACTGCAGCGTTCGCTTGCCGGCGAAGGCGACGTTATGATAAACGTGCAGCATACAAAGATAAGCTTCAATATAGGATCTGTGCAGATATATTCGAAGCTAATGGACGATTCCTACCCGAACTACCGCCAGGTGATACCTGCCGAATGCCAGCACACTATAGCCATTGACAGGCAGCTTCTTCTGGACGCGCTCGAGCGCGCCAGCGTAATGACTATGGATGAAGCCCATTCCACGAAGCTCATTTTCGATTCGAACAGGCTTACCGTAACTTCCGCCGCAAGCGAGATAGGAGAAGCGAAAGACGAGGTTCCGATCAAGTATGGCGGAGAGACCATCGAAATAATGTTCAACCCGAATTACGTTATGGATCCTCTCAAGGCGATAGATGACGATGAAATAACCATCAACATCAACAATGGCCATTCGCCTGCCGTAATAAAGTGCTCCATACCGTTCCTGTACGTGCTGATGCCGCTCAGGATAAGCTGACACGTTCTTTGCAGAGGAAAAGAAAAGGTCAATGGTGAACCGATGAAGCTTTGGACGGATAAAAACTACCCTATCATAATATCCTGCGCAAAAGAACTTTCGCGCTGGACAGAGATTGAAGTGATCGATATGGGCTACAAGCCCATAGAGGTTACCGAAAATACCGTGGTGGTACGCGGCTCGATGCGCGATGTGATGAGGCTCAACCTTTATCTGCGCACGGCACATCGCGTGCTTGTGCCGCTTCTTCGCACCACCTGCCGCAATATACGGGATCTTTACGAATCGGCCCTTTCGATAGATTGGGAAAACCTTATCGAGGCCGATGGATACTTTTCGGTATCGTCGATAGTGCACAACAGCACGATACGCGATACGAGGCTTCCATCGCTTTACACCAAAGACGCCATTGCGGATCGCATGCGCGAACGCTGTCAGCGCCGCCCCGATTCAGGTGGAGAAAACATCGGATCCGCCGTTTTCGTCTATTGGGAGCGCGACGAGGTCATAATATATCTCGACACTTCCGGCGAACCTCTTTCCAAGCGCGGATACCGCAAAATACCCGGTTCCGCGCCAATGCAGGAAACACTCGCCGCCGCGTGCCTCATGGCCATGCACTGGAACAGGAAAGATCCTTTCCTTGCCCCAATGTGCGGCAGCGGCACTCCAGCGATAGAAGCCGCCATGATGGCAATGAACAAAGCGCCTGGCTCTCTCAAGGGTCACTTCGCTTTCCAGTCAGTAAAGGGCTATACGCGCATGATTCCAAACGAATCCGCGCCGCGGGTGGCTCCGCGCCAACGCGCCGGCGCGACCCCTGAACAGATATGGAAAGAAATGGTGATTGACGCCAAGAATGCGGAAAACACTTCTGCAATGCCTCGAATAATAGCCACCGACATATCGCCGGATGCTATCGAAAACGCATACACCAACGCCATTGCCGCAGGAGTTGCGCAGCATATCGAGTTCAAAGCGTGCGACTTTGCCGAAACTCCCGTGCCGGACGGGAAGGGGTGCATATTCTTCAACCCCGAATACGGAATACGCCTTGGAACATACGAAGAGCTTGCACCCGTCTATGAACGCATAGGCACTTTCATGAATGAAAAGTGCGCCGGCTGGACCGGCGGCCTCATAACGGGCAATCCCGACTTGGCGCGCATGGTAAATCTCTACTACAGAACCAGGGTTCCGTTTTTCAACGGTCCGATCGACTGTAGGCTATTCATATATCCCGGTTGCGAACTGAAAGGACAAAACGCCGTATGAGAATGGAAGAATTTCTCGCCCAAACCATAATGGATGCCGCAAAGGGCGGAGATGATGAAGATGTTCTCGAAGAAACCTCTGCAGAAGATAACGCCGAACAGCCCGAACCTGCCGAACTGGATGTGCAGAAAGCGGTAGTTGAAGAACTGGCCGTAGATAAAGCCAAACTCGAAGAAAAGGTGGAAAACCTCCAGCAGCAGTTGCAGACCAGCGAATCTCTGAAAACAGAAGCGGAAACACTCAGAGCTGAGGCGAAAAAAGCAAAAGCCCAGGCCGAAAAAGCCCAAGCCGAGGTAAACTCCCTCAAAATACAGGTTGCCGAGCTGACGGCAAAACTTGCCGCCGAACAGGAACGCCACTTCGATGAACAGTCGCGAAACCCCAACGCCCTCGCTCTGTTGGATCGCGATGTGGAATTGCCGGATCGCTTTCCCGGGGAAACGCGCGACCATGTAATAGAAGCCGTGCGCGAAGCTCGCGACAAGGCCGAAACCGAGGGCCGCATCCGCCGGGCGCAGTTGTTGGAGGGAGTGCTTGTGGCGAACGAGTCCAGCGGAAACCTTGCCAAAAAACGTGCGGCACTTGAAAAGTTCTTCAACGACAACGGCAATATACTGTCCGGCCCGGTTTTGGAAGAACTCTCAAAGTACAACATCGCCCATAAAAACGGCGAAGAGTACCTGTTGCCGTCGGAGATATTGAAGAGAATGTATTGATATTATCAACTGCATTTATCAACAGAGTAGTGAACATTTGTTGATAGTGTTGATAAACCTGTTGATAGTGTTGATAACATCCCCCTTGTCAGTTGATAAAATAAAGTCCATAATATGCACCCGTGACAAACCTTAGTCCAGATTTCTGTTTTAAAGTGAAAGCGGCGCGGCGCGCCGCCAAGATTTCGCAAGGCGAGCTTGCGGCCGAAGTAGGCTGCAAGCAGTCCGCCATATCCATGTTTGAAAGCGGCGACGGCACGAAGCTGAACGACGATGTTGTGGAGAAGCTTTCAAAAAAGTTCGGAGTGGCGATACCGTCCGCCGATGCGCCGCAGGCGATGCCCGGGCGAATAGAGACCAGACCTTTGGCGGGCGAACACACGGGATTCTGCCCCAATGCGTCATGTCCGTCAAACCGCAGATACGAGGTCGAGGGGCGGCTGTTCGTCCGCCCCGACCGCGCGGTTGCCGACCCTGTTGGCGGGCGGTTCTGCGCCATGTGCGGCGAGGTTCTTGAAAGGCGTTGCCCCAACTGCGGCGCGGCCGTTCACGACGGCGCCGTGTGTTCACACTGCGGCGAGCCGTATGTTTTGGTATAATGGAAGCGTCATGAAAAAAGCAATCATAACAGTAGTGGGCAAAGATACCGTCGGCATCATCGCCAAAACCAGCGCGTATCTCGCCAAGAACAGAATCAACATTCTGGACATTTCGCAAACGGTCGTCCAGGACTATTTTAACATGATGATGATCGTCGATATCGCGGGATGCCGCAAGAGTTTTGAAGACGTAGCGGCCGACCTCGGCGAGATAGGCCTTTCGATGGGGCTCAAGATACGCTGCCAGAAGAGCGAGATTTTCGAGAAGATGCACAGGGTCTGAGAGCCATGATCAACATATTCGAAGTCCTCGAGACGAACAAAATGATCCTCGAGGAGAATCTCGACGTCCGCACCATTACGATGGGTGTGTCGCTGCTCGACTGCGCCGACACGTCCCTCAAGACGACTTGCGGCAAAATCTACACCAAGCTGACGCGTCTCGCCAAAGACCTTGTGAAGACGGGCGACGAAATAGGGCGCGAATTCGGCATACCGGTCGTCAACAAGCGCATATCCACAACACCCGCCGCGATCGTGGGCTCGGCGTGCTGCAAAAAGCCCGGCGATTTCGTGAAGATCGCCAAAACCCTCGATCGTGCGGCGAAGAAGCTTGGCGTGAACTTCATAGGCGGCTATTCGGCGATAGTCTCCAAAGGAATGACGCCCGCAGACGAACTTCTCATACGTTCCATTCCCGAAGCCATGGCGACAACCGAACGCCTCTGCTCGTCGGTGAACGTCGGCTCGACGAAAACCGGCATCGACATGGACGCCGTTCGCCTGATGGGTGAAATCGTAAAGGCCACGGCCGAGCGCACCAAAGACCGCGATTCCATCGGTTGCGCCAAACTGGTCGTCCTTTGCAACGCGCCCGACGACAATCCGTTCATGGCCGGCGCGTTCCACGGCGTAAGCGAGGCGGACGCCGTGATAAACGTCGGCGTGTCGGGTCCTGGAGTCGTGAACCACGTGCTGAAGTCCATGCGCGGGGCGGACTTCGAAACGCTCTGCGAAACGATAAAGCGCACTGCGTTCAAGATAACGCGCGTCGGCCAGCTTGTCGCGCAAGAGGCCGCGAAACGCCTCGGCGTGCCGTTCGGCATAATCGACCTCTCGCTCGCGCCAACGCCCGCCGTCGGCGACAGCGTGGCCGACATCCTCCGCGAAATCGGCCTGGAGCAGCCCGGCGCGCCCGGCACGACAGCCGCGCTCGCGCTCTTGAACGACCAGGTGAAGAAGGGCGGCGTGATGGCGAGTTCGTATGTCGGCGGACTCTCCGGGGCGTTCATACCCGTTTCGGAAGACCAGGGAATGATCGACGCCGTGAACGCCGGCGCGCTCACGATAGAGAAGCTTGAGGCGATGACATGCGTATGCTCCGTCGGGCTGGACATGATCGCGATACCCGGCGACACGAGCGCGGCGACGATAAGCGGAATGATTGCGGACGAAGCGGCGATAGGGATGGTGAACCATAAGACCACGGCGGTTCGGGTGATACCCGTCGCGGGCAAGAAGGTCGGCGACAGCGTGAACTTCGGCGGGCTTCTCGGCCACGCGCCCGTGATGAAGGTGTCGGAATTCTCGTGTGAAGGGCTTATCGCGCGCCGCGGGCGCATACCTGCGCCGATCCACTCGTTCAAGAACTAGCCGTGGTGTTCGCCGATTGGGCGGTGCAGGGTAAATTATGGTATAATTGCACCAAACAGAGGAGGTGGAACATGTCTGGAGGGAAAAATGCGGCGGCGCTGCTTATCGCGTCGTCGCTCTTTTGGTCGGTTGCGGCCTGTGCGGCGGAGTATACGCTCGACTTCACCTGTGGCGTTGCGCATGACGCCGAAGCGCCTGTATTGCGGCGCGCGGAGATGCCGGCGGTTATGGGGACAGTCCCCGCAGTCGCGGTAGGCGACACGCTGAACCTCAGGCTTTTCGGCGATGTGGACTATGCCCTCAGAATCGTTTCCGCACCGCCGGCCGGTATCGCGGGGCAGAGTTTCATCGCGAAGGATGCGAACGGTTCGGCCTCGGCGATTGTGAAGGTAAGCGAAAAGGCCGCCCGCATATCCGTGGACGATTTCATGAACCGGCGGCAGTACACCGTCCGCTGCAAGGACGGCAAGGTGCTCATAGTCGAGCGCGACAATTCGCAGATGGATGACGGCGAGTGCGGCACATGCGGCGGCGATATCGAGGTCCCTCAGCCGGCCGTCGAAGAAACCAAGACAACGTCAACCAAAAAGTCGCGCACGCTGCTTGGCGCATCCGGCAATGAATTCCCCCTCGCAGAGCAAAAGAGAGTTGTAGATATCCTCGTCGCCTTCGATCAAGGGGCTAAAGCGTGGGCGCTCCGCGATGAAAGCGAGTGGGATTCTCTTGAAGACTGTGCGGATGCTGCAATCCAGAGAATGAATGATGTTCTTGTTAATACAAAAGTGGATGATAAGTTTTTATTTCGGCTTGTCGGTACAACAGAAGTTGATGGCGAGTACAATAACATTACGGATGCAATGTTGACCGACTTGCGCAAAGGTGCTGCTCCGTTTGAGAAGATCCCGGCATTGCGCGACTACTATGGTGCTGATACCGTTACTTTGCTTGTGAATGTCGATGAAAATCAGAACTCATACACCACTGGAATCGCAAATGGCCTGTACGGCGTAGATTCTGCCAGTATGAGCAGTTATGCCCTTAACCAGTATGGATACAATATCTGTCATATTCAGCGTACATTCAGGGAATACACCATGGCTCACGAAACCGGGCATTGCATGGGATGTGGACACAGTAACAGGAACAATGGGTTTAAAGCCCCTCAGTCAACTACATACTCCTGCGGCTTCCACTTTATCGCTGAGACGGACAATAAACGTTATCGTACTGTGATGGGCTATAACACCGCCGATGGGAACTACTATTTAAGCTGGGCTGCCGCACCATATTTCTCTTCACCAGACCTGACTCCAGACGAATATGGAATTTCAATCGGTACTACGATAAGCAATAACAATCGTAGGGTCTTGATGGAAACATGTGCTGGTGTAAGCGCATATCGCAACCATGTAGTTCCATATGAATGGGATGTGCGATTCCTTGACGAAAACGGCAATGAGCTTAGAAACGGCCGCATTTTCGAGAACAGCATGAAAGTTGTTCTTTCGGTTGACAGCAAGTATTCGGAGGCGAAGATATATTTGACGAGTGACGGGACAACGCCAAATACTCAATCATTGCCATATAACCCTTATTCGACTATTACAGTAACAGATACAACAACATTGACGGCTTCGATAGTGGTTGACGGAGTGGCGCAATCTGTGCGTTCCGTGAGACTTGTCAAAGGATCTATTCCTGCATTCCCAGGCTCCGAAGGACTTGTTTGGGAAACGAGCGGCGACTATCCCTGGCAGACAGTGTCAACCACTGACTGGACTAACGGAACTGCAACGGTGTTGCATAACTATACATTTGGGGAAGCATATGGTGCTGACAAGGTCTCGTACATTGCAACGGAGATAGCAGGACCTAAACGTTTGTATTTTCGCCACAAATCCAATTTTGGTTCACAGTCTGAGGGATATAATATCTGGGGACGCTTTTCGGTCGTATGTGAAGGAGGGGAAACTTTTGCGACCTCTGAGTCAAGTATGACATGGCGCAGGGATTATGTTGACATACCTTCGGGGCTCCACAGGGTAGCCGTAGTTTATTCACAGGGAAATTATCATTACTTAGATTCTGGCGTGTGGCTTGATGACCTGCAACTGGTTGATAATCCGACAGAAGTGATTCTTTCGCCTCGTGACGTCGCCTCGTTCAATAACACCATAAACGTGACTCTTTATACAGATTGTGACGGCCAGACAATCTACTACACAACCGACGGATCGACTCCAACCGCCAAATCATCGCTCTACACCGCTCCAATCGCCGTCAGCGGCAATGCGACAATAAAGGCAATAGCGGTTGATGTGGATGGCAAAACCAGCGCCGTGGCGATATCGAACTACAAGACGAGAAACAAGGGCGGAGTGGACATGAGCACATGGCTTGGCGATTCCACACGTATCTGGTCAGGTTCACCGCAGAACGAATGGGGGCAGAGCGCACAAACCTATATATTCAACTACAACTTTGGCACAGGTCCCTTGCACAATTCAACATGGCTAGGCACTTTGGTGGATGGACCAAAGCTTATGGAGTTTACATATAAGACAGCTTTCCTCAACGGTAGTTCCTTTAGTGTCACAATTGACGGCGAAGAATTGATGTTGGATGCGAGCGGATCTTCAGCCGATGTTACACGAAAAGTTTCTATCCCAGCGGGAACACATGATGTGCGTTTTGTGTACGGTCAAAACTCTTCAAAGCCAGTAAGCGGCACACATGGTCTTTTCCTGAAGAGCGTTTCGTTTGTTGACAGCGTTCCACTTGCATGGTCCGGCGAAGCCGGGCAGAGCGGAGACGGCCGCTGGATGAGCGATTCTGCCGTACTTTCGTGGAACGATTCAGCAAACTCTTTCGAGAACGGTCTTTCTCCATCCGTTACATTCGGCAATCTTTCTGGCAATTCATCGTCCACCGTAACAGTAAAAGGCGAAGTCGTGCCGGGCACTGTCGCATTTAACGCTACGACAACAGCCTATACGTTTGACAAGGGCGACGATAATGCGAGCATTACATTTCCGGACGCAAACTTCAGTCCTTCCGGTAATGTAACATTCAATGTTCCCGTGAAACTGGAGGCGGATTCATTCACGGTGGCAGCCGGGAAGACATATGCGTTCAATGCTCCGTTTGGACCAAACGCAACATCCTCATCGGCAACATTCAGTCCCAGTACGCCTATCGTTGTAGGCGCGGCATCGACGCTAAGAGTTGCGCCTGGCAATGGTAAGACGCAGACTTTTGAAAAGTTCAACAATACCGGCACATACTGGAATACATCTAAATTCATTATCGGTGAAGGTACAGTTAGATTTACCGGAGATGCCAATGGTGGAAAAGGGCTTTTTGGTAGTTTGCAACTTGATGTAGAAAATGGTGGCAATCTGGTTTTTGAAAAAGGTGATGTGACAGGATATAATGTAGGCAACAGCACATTGACGATTAGACAAGGCGGCACAGTAACATTCAATACTCGCGACAGCCTGAGAAGAACAGTGAATTTTGCTGGCGGAAGCATACTGCTGAAAGGCGCAAGCAGTCGTCGAGGACTTGATTTGATGAATGGCTTGACGCTGAACGTATCTGCGGATTCTTCGCTGGACTGCGACATATCAGCCACCACAGATGCCAAGTATGTGTATATGAGGGACGGGAGCCCTTCGTTCAAATTCTCGAATAATGCATGCCTTGTCAACAATGTGGTATATGTAGGTAATTCGACTTCGACAGGCGGAATCAAGCTGTCGGGTGAGGGGACTTATGTGCAAAATGGTTTCGGCGACGAGGCGCTTACCTATAGTGGGGCTACGGAAATCGGCGGAGGAATGACGCTCGCACTGAACGCCGAGCACGAGAACGCCGGGGCGTATACCGTAGCGAGCGGGGCTAGGCTCACAGGCTCGGGTGCAATCACGGGCGACGGAGTTGTGACGCTTGACGGGAGCGGTGCGAAACTTTGTGGATCGCTTGCCGTCAAGAATCTGAAGTGTGCGAGCGATTCCATGTTTGGCGACCAGTGGAATCCTGTTTCTGCGGTTGTCACTGGCTCGCTCTCGACCAAGTCGGACGGAGCAGGCGTTACGGTTAACAACGGCTATCTGGCAATTGGCGCGGACTGCGATGTATCTGGTTTCTCTACGGCAAATCTAAATATTCAAGATGCGGGACTTCTGCTTTCCAATTCGTTGACTGTGGCCAGCGTGAGCGTGAACAATTCAACCGTGACGATTGCGAACGGCGCGGCATTGAGCATAACAGGATCGGTTTCGCTGGATTGCTCGAAGCTTAGGATTGTCTTGGACAATCCTGCTGAAGATGGCGCGATTCCGATGTTGACCGCGAATGGCGGTTTTGCCAACATTGACAAGCTAGAGATGCAGCCCGCAGGTTACAAAGCGGTTTTTGGCAACTCTACAACGCAACTTTGCTACAAGTATGACCCTAATTATGTTGAGTATCAGACCCGTTTGCCAGTTGTGGATGTGCTGGTAGCATATGACAATGGAGCGGTAACATATATGGGCGAAAGGTCGCTGGAAGAATTTGCGCAACAGCAAATCGACAAGATGAATGATATCCTCGCTACCAATAAATTGGACACATGCTATTCCTATAGATTGGCAGGCGTTTGCAAGGTGTCTGGTACGTATGACAATATCGACACCGCGCCGGCTATGGTTTCGGAAGGGGATGGTGCGGCGGTAACCTTACGGGCAATGCGCGAGCTGTATGGGGCAGATACCGTGACGCTGCTTGTCAATACTAGTGGCGCGACGCTGGGGAACAGTTCGCCGCTTACTTCCAATACTGATGTGGCAGGGTGCCACGATGATGCATTTAGCGTTTGCAGCATTGTGGCGGTAGATACTGGCACCCAGCATACAATGATCCACGAAAATGCGCACAACATGGGGTGCGGGCATGCGAGAGCGCAGAGTGAGGCCAATTCGCCATTCAGTTACGGGCGCGGGTACTACTTCATGGATGGTGAGACCAAGCGTCATACCATTATGGCTTACGATGTTGACGGAACGGATGTTTACGCACATCCCTCGCCTTACTTCTCTACATCGTCGGGAGAGTTTGGATTTACGCTCGGTAACGCAGACAACGATAACGCCAGAGTCTTGCGGGAGACGTGCCGTTATGTAGCGCAATGGCGTGATAGCGTCAAACCGTATGGAGATGAGACGATGGTTACCGACGAATTCGGAGACAAGATAGTTTCTGGGTGCGTCTTCAAGGATTCGATTAAAGTAACGGTTGCGGCTCCTGTCGAGGGGGCGACATTATATTATACCTTGGATGGCAGCGAGCCAACGAAAGACAATGATATGGCCTGGGCAACGCAGTCGGCTGTTTCGCTCAATATCAAAGCAGACAAGACGCTAAAGGTGGCCTATTTGAAAGACAGTGTAATGTCGCCTACGCGCACAGTCCAATTCTACAAGCTAGCCAATATTCCATCGGAAGGATTGTGGCAGACTAGCAATAAGTATCCTTGGACAACAGAAGGGGATTCAATTCGCAGCTACAAGCAGACCGACTACACATATCAGTGCACGACGCCGCTCAAGGCGACGATAGTTGGCCCGAAGCGCCTTTCGTTCAAGCACAAGTCGTACTTCGGCGGCACGACGATAGCCGACAACAACTATTCGCACTTCGATGTGCTCTTGGATGATTCGCCGGTATTGACGCAGACAGAATGCACGAATAGCTGGAGTGCTGCGCAGGTTGACATCCCTGCGGGAACGCACGAGGTGACGTTCGTGTTTTCGCAGCGCTTTGCGATGAATGATTCTGAGGACTACAAGGATGGAACGCCCGAGGCCGACGATGCCGTGTGGCTCAAGGATATCGTCCTTGCGAATATTGAGTGCGCTCACTCTTCGACAAGCGACGAAGTGTCTTGGTCGTTTCCGCAGGATGCGACGAAAGTGCCGGACTCACACGTCGATGGTCTCGTCCTCGACGAGACTGGCATTACGCAGACACTCGACTTTGGCAGCACGAACGCCGTCGTTGCGAGCGTCCTCGCGGAGCTGCCGGACGGAGCCGAAGGGGCTCTCGTTGGAATTGTCGATGCAAGGGGTTCGAACGAACACAGGGTCTATGCTTATGCCAACGGCGATGGCACGTTCATAATATACTATGACAACAAGGCCAAGACGGCATCATCTGTCAAATCTAGCGTACTCGATGTTTCTGGAATTCATCTCTGGACGCTTGCCTACGAGACACAGGGCGGTGCAAAGCTCTATCTTGACGGAGTAGAAGTCGCATCTGACGCCGGCATAAAATGGACGGGTAATAACAATCTTCATCTGGTGTCGAAAACAGTGTCGTTCGGAAGCGACTCTGCTGGAACTTACCCGATAGCCGGCATGAAGATATTTGCAGTCGATACCGATTTTGGCCCGGACAATTCCAGTGCGTTGTCTTCTGCGTCTTCTGCCGCGCGCGTATTCACGCCTTTTGACTTCCTTGTAGATTATTCGGGCGAACCGATAGCGAATCAACTTGCCGTATTTGACCTATACAGGACAACCGGTGGGATTGAACCTGAGGTAACGAACGCGTGCGTGCTGAGGATCAGCGAGATCATGCCGAAGCCGACGGACGCGAAGACGTTGAATGGCATGGAGGGGATGGACGTGAATGGACTTGAAAGTGGCTGGGTAGAGGTAGAGAATACGTCCGACAAGTGGGCCGACCTTGCCGACTACCGCTTCATCCGCGTGAACCGCGGCAAGAAGACTGATCCGGCGGGTTTTGGCAACTTTCCGTCCCGCCTTGTGCCGCCGCGCAGCCGTGCGATATTCTACACGTCCGAACGCTATTCGAACAGCAAGGACCAGACGGTGAGTGCGTTTGAACACGGCACATTCGACGGCAAGCCGATGGTCATGGGCACCGATCTACACAACATCCTCGTATGGGGCGACAAGGTGAATCCGAAGAAGTCGCCATACGTCCGCCTCTACCATGCGCCGGGAGGCGACTCTGACAGCGGCACGGTCGTCGATACCGTCGTCATCCCCAGCGACTTGCCCGAGGGTTGGTCGATCATCGTCGGCGATGCGGCGGAAGGCGAAGGCACGCGCCGCTGGCTCTGCCCCACGCCGACGCGCGGCAGGGCGAACACGTCTACGGACGGACTTAAGCGCATTGGCCCGAACGTCGGCCCGCTCTATGAGAAGAAGGGGCAGAAGAAGACCGATTTGGCAAACGAGTTCGCGGTGCCGACCCCGCCGGCCACGCCGGGCGAGAACTATGTCGTGACGCTGCCGGTCAACGGCGTGATGAATCCCGACGGAACGTTTACGCCGCGCGCCGCCGACAAGATACAGTCGCTGAAGTTCGTGTTCCGCAAAGACCTGGACGATTCGACGCTCGTCACCAACGATATCGACATCACTACGAAGAATGCTGTCGAAAACTGGGGCGACCAGTACACTGCGACGATTCCGGCGGTCTACTTCCCTGCCGCCGGGCATCTTATGCAGTGGAAGGTGCTGATTACCGACGGCGAAGGAGTGGGATGGACTTCGCCCAGCTTCAACAACCCAGACGACGGATACGAGTGGTACGGCACAATTGTCGAGCCTGACCCAGCGACGCAGATGAGCGCGATGCTGCCGACCTGGCACATGTTCGCGAGCGGCAACCACCTGACGCAGATGGATGTCGATGCCGACAAGCAGGATCGCTCCAAGGTCCCGAACCAGGCGCGTGTGGCGATATACGATTCGTCCACTTCCAACTACTACGACTATGTGCGAATCGACCTTCGCGGAAACACCTCCGCCGGGTTCACGAAGAAGGGGCACGGCCTCCGCTTTGCAAAGTCCCATCCGCTTACGATGGTGGACAGTGTGACGGGCGAGCCGATAGAGGAGATTCGCAAGACTTCGCTCATCAGCGAGTTCGCAGACCCGAGCTGCATGCGCCAGATGGTCGCGTTCTGGCTGTGGAAGAAGATGGGCAACCTCGTGCCGTTCGACTTCCCGGTGCGCTGCAACCTGAACGGCGAGTTCTACCAGCTCGCATTCAACTCCGAGCGTTTTACGGACGAGCTTGTCGAGGATGTTTACGGACTCGACAAGTTCGGCTACAGTTACAAGAACGTCGGGACGCTGAAGAGCGGTTCGGGCACGACCGCAGGGGGCATTGAAAAGAAAACGCCGGACGATGAAAACGAAAGCGACATCACGGTGCTTCAGAACGAGCTGCGCTCCAAGATAACCGCGGCGCAGCAGGTATCCAGTTCGCCGGATGGAGGGTCTGACGGTCTCGACAACGCCGCGCTCACGAAGTTCGTCGTCCAGAAGTTCAACCTCCCCGCGTGGCTGAACTATTTCGCCTCGGCGCGCATTACGCAGGAGATGGATGACGTTTGGGCGAATGTCTGCATCTACTACGACAACCCGGATATGAAGGAGGGCGCTCGCGGCACGGGAACGTGGATGCCGCTAGGCTACGACTTCAACCTGACGTTCGGACAGCATTATCGTGATGGCGGTATGGGCGCTTCGGGCCTCAAGGCACAGGATGACTGGTTCAAGTGCCATCCGTTATATGGCGGCAATCGTGTAAGATGCTACTCGTCATCCGCGATGACTTCAACAATAAATTACGGCAATGACGGCTTCGAGTCGGTCTTGCAGTCCGCCAAGTTCCGCCGCCTCTATCTGCGCCGTTTGAGGACACTGATGGATCAGGAATTGAAGTCGCCGGGTACAGCCGAGGGCGATACGCCTTTCATGGCGAAGATGCGCGAGATGGCCGATTTGATGCGCACCGACGCCGCGCTCGATCTCGCCAAATGGCCGAACAACGGCTCTGACTACGCAATCGACGTGTGGCCGAGCAACGGTCGTCCGGCGAACATGGATGCGGGCATTCAGGACATCTGGGACAACTATGTAGTGCCGCGCCGCGAGCATCTGTATGTGACGCACTCCGTCACCAACACGGCGAAGGAAGTCGGCTACGGTTCGAACCTCAACGCAGGTATCCCCAAGGCACAAAGCCCGGTTGAGACGCTCGCTCCGAATATCTCCATATCCAACCTCACGGCGCTTGACGCGGCTGATGCCGAAGCGCTTGGCGTTGCGGGGCAGCTCTACGATACGGAGGTTGTCGTCATCCGCAACGCCAATGATGAAGTAGTCGACATGAGCGGATGGCGGCTTGCGTTCTCGGTCGACTTCACCTTCCCCGCTGGCACTGTCTGCGATGCAAACGACTCCATCTATGTAGTGGCCGACCGCCGTGCATACGTGACGTCGCACTCCGACGAGCTGACGGACCAGGTCATCGTCGGCAACGCCACGTTCACCGGCGCGGGTCCGGTCGCTCTTTATGATGCGGACGGCGCGCTTGTGTATTCGGCGATTCCGCAGACTGACGAGCTCAAGTATCTGCGGCTCCATTCCTTCTACGGGAACACACTTGACGGCGACGGCGACGCTGGCGAATGGTTCACGCTCACGAACATTTCCGATGCCGTCACGCTTGATCTTGCGGGAGTGACGGTGTGCTTCTTGAAGCAGGGCGACCCCGAAGATGGCACGGCGCACTGCCACGTTACGCTTGAGAACAAGAAGGGCAAGGGCAGCATCGCGCCGCTTAAGTCGTGGACTGCGAGCCAAGCGGACTACTCCGACAAGGGTTGGGAGAAGATTCAGAACAACAAGCAGCAGATCGCGATCTACGACAAGTACGGCTCGGTCTGCCAATCGCTCAAGGTGACGCAGAAGAACTTCCCTCTTGCGTACGGCAAAGGCGGATATCTTGTGTGCGATTCCATCGATGCAAGAGTTGCAAGCGATTCGCAGTGGCACGAGGCGCTTCCGAACAACGGAGGGTCGAGCGAGCCCTTTGCCGCCGACAGCCAGGAGGCGGCGGACGAACTTGTCGCGAACGCAAAGCCTGCCCTGAGCGACGATGACATCACCGCCGGACTTGACGCGCAGTATCTGAAAGTCGTCGCCGAGCCGGTCGAAGGGAGCCCAGGCAAATACAAGGCCGCAGTCGTTGCGAACCCCGAGACCGTGGCGGCCCCGATTGTCGCCGGGCATGTCGAGGAGGGCGAGCCGGTCGAGGTAGAGGAGGACAATGACGGCAACACGACGGTGAGCGTCACGATTTCCAACGCAATTCGGGGCCTTTGGTACGGCTACGAGGTTTCGGACGCGCTGGGCGGCGGTGTGTTGTTCGAGAACGACGTCCGCTCGTTCGAGCGTGCGGAGGGGACGAGCCACAAGGTCAGGGGTTCGCCGCGCGACCGCAGCGAGAAACCTAGCGGATTCTTCCGCGTGAAAGTTCTCCCCGCAAAACCAAGGTAGCCCGGTTGAAAGCACCGCAGGCGGGGTTATGGTATAATACGCAACATGATGAAATCCGAGACTTCCACGACGAAAGCCGGGGTGGCGCTTGTCCCCAAAAAGCATCTGCCCGTGTTCGCAATGCTCGTGAGCTGTTTTGCTCTCTGGGGCTTGCTGAACAACATGACCGACAATCTGGTGCCTGCGTTCCAGCGCATCTTCACCATGGACCAGTCCCGCGCGGGGCTTGTGCAGGTTGCGTTCTACGGCGCATACGCGGTTCTCGCGATATTCGCGGCGGTTCTCGCCGAGGAGCTGAGCTACAGAAAGGGCGTGCTTATCGGGCTTGCGATATACATAACCGGCGCGCTCCTGTACATACCCGCGTGCATCGCCCAGAGTTTCGACATCTACTTCATCGCCATCTTCATCGTCGCCGGCGGATGTTCGCTTCTCGAGACTACGTGCAATCCGTACGTCCTCTCGCTGGGCGACGGGGCGACTGCCGTCCGCCGCCTCAACTTCGCACAGATGTTCAACCCCGTCGGCTCCATGTGCGGCATAGTCCTCGCGCAGCAGCTCATCCTTTCCCACCTCGATCCCGCAACCGCCGGGGAGCGCGCGCAAATGGCGCCGGAAGTTCTCAAGGGCATCATCGACAAGGAGCTTTTCTGGGTCTGCGCGCCTTACGTCGGGCTTTGCGCGGTCGCGGCGCTGATATGGTTCTTCTTCCTGGCGAGGCGCGAGGGGGAGGTTGCGCCTTCGCGTTCGGCGCTTTCGCACGTCGGCGCGGCGCTTGCGTTCTCGGTGGTTCCCATGACGGCGCTCTACTTCATTTTCCCGGATATGGACAAGATACTCTGGGTGCTGTGCGGCGTAACAGGTCCGCTCGTATACACGATTCTCGCCAAAGACTACCGCACGGTGCTGGCGACTCTTCTCGTGACGCCCCGCTACTGGTTCGGCGTCGTCGCCCAGTTCTTTTACGTCGGCGTGCAGATAGCCGCGTGGACATGGCTCAACGTGTACTGCCAGAAGGAGCTTGGCGTCACGCCGGCGCAGGGGGCGCTCTACTACACGATGGCGATTTCGCTCTTCATCGTCTGCCGCTGGGTCGCGACGTGGCTCATGAAGTATCTGAACCCCGCGAAGATGATGGCCGCGTTTGCCGTCGGCGCGATAGCGTGCTGCGCCGGCGTGATGTATCTGCCGACGAAAGTCGTGTTTGCCGCCGGCGGGCTTCCCTTCTCGGCGAACATACTCTGCCTTGTGGCGATGAGCGGCTTCATGTCGCTCATGTTCCCGACGATATACGGAATTGCCCTTGGCGGTCTCGACCGGAAGGCCCTCAAGCTCGGGGCCTCGGGCCTGATAATGGCGATTCTCGGCGGCGCCGTCATAACGCCCTGGATGGCCCGCATAATCGGCGACACGCAGAGCGTGTGGTGCCGCCTCGTATCCGGCTTCGATACCGCGTGGGACGTCAACCTCAAGCTTTCGCAGACCTCGCTCAGGGCGTCGTTCGCGGTGCCTGCGATCTGCTTTGCGGTGGTGCTGGCCTACGCGCTGATTTTCTCGAACAACAAAAAAACAGAGAGGAGTTGACATGTCCCAGACAGTATGGAATATGAACGGATTCCCCAAAGTCGGAATCCGCCCGATAATCGACGGCAGGCGCCGCGGCGTGCGCGAGTCGCTTGAGGTGCAGACGATGAACATGGCCAAGACCGCCGCCAGGCTCATCTCCGGCAGCCTGAAATATCCCGACGGCTCGCCCGTCGAGTGCGTAATCGCCGACACGACGATCGGCGGCGTGTACGAGGCGGAGAAGTGCGCCAGGAAGTTCCGCGACAGCAACGTGGGCGTATCCCTTTCCGTCACGCCGTGCTGGTGCTACGGAACCGAGACCATGGACGCCGACCCCGACATCCCGAAGGCGGTGTGGGGCTTCAACGGCACGGAGCGCCCGGGCGCCGTCTATCTCGCCTGCATGCTCGCGGGCTACGCACAGCGCGGCATGCCGGCGTTCGGCATCTACGGGCGCGATGTGCAGGATGCGACCGACACCTCCGTGCCGGACGACGTGAAGGAGAAGATCCTCCGCTTCGTGAAGGCCGGTCTCGCGGTTGCGATGATGAAGGGCAAAAGCTATCTTTCGGTCGGCTCCAGCGCGATGGGCATCGCAGGCTCGTTCGTCAACGTGGATTTCTTCCAGGACTATTTCGGCATGCGCCCCGAGAACATGGACATGTGCGAAATCGAGCGCCGCATAGCCGAGGGCATATACGACCCCCAGGAGTACAAGAACGCCATGGCATGGGTTCGCAAGAACTGCATCGAGGGCAAGGACTACAATCCGCAGGCGATCCGGAAGACGCGCGAACAGAAGGATCTCGACTGGGCGTACGTCGTGAAGATGGCGATCGTCATGCGCGACATGATGGTGGGCAATCCGCGCCTCGCCGACATGGGCTTCGGCGAAGAGGCCGTCGGGCGCAACGCCATCGCGGCGGGTTTCCAGGGCCAGCGCCAGTGGACCGACCACTGGCCCAACGGCGATTTCATGGAGGCGTTCTGCAACACGTCCTTCGACTGGAACGGCCCCAAGCCGCCGCAGATCGTGGCGACCGAGAACGATTCGCTGAACGGCGCGTGCATGCTGCTCATGTACCTGCTCACCAACAAGGCGTCGATGTTTGCGGACGTGCGGACCTACTGGAGCGACGAGTCGGTGAAGCGCGCCACGGGCAAGGGGCTCAAGGGCGTCGCCCGCCAGGGAATCATCCACCTGCTGAATTCGGGCAGCTGCTGTCTGGACGCCGCCGGCGAGATGAAGGAAAAGGGCGCGCGCACGTTCAAGGAGTGGTGGAACGTGACCGACAAGGATATCGACGCCACGATGAAGGCCACGCGCTGGGTTCCGGCGGGCGTGGAGTATTTCCGCGGCGGCGGGTTCTCGAGCTCGTTCCTCACGCCGGGCGGTATGCCGCTTACGATGACGCGCATCAGCATCGTAAAGGGGCTCGGGCCGGTGCTGCAGATCGCCGAGGGGTGGTCGGTCGCGCTCGACCGCGCGCAGAACGAAAAGCTCATGCTGCGCACAAACCCCGAATGGCCGTGCACGTGGTTCACGCCGCGGCTCACGGGCAAGGGCTGCTTCAAGGATGTCTATTCGGTGATGAACGCCTGGGCCGCGAACCACGGCGCGATCGCATACGGCCACATCGGCGCCGATCTGATAACGCTTGCGTCGATGCTGCGCATACCGGTCGCGATGCACAACGTGCCCGAAGAACAGGTGTACCGTCCGCACTGCTGGGGGCTCTTCGGCGCGTCCGACGATCCGACGGGCGCCGACTACCGCGCCTGCGGAAACTTCGGCCCGCTGTACGCCACCAACAGGTGACGCGCTACATGTCGTAGGCGGCGAGAAGCGCGGGCGTCACGTCGGCGAGCGACTTGACCCTCCCGCGCAGAAACGCCGCCTTCGGCCCGAGCGCGATGAACGGCACGGGGTTGCGCGTGTGCCCGCGCTCCGAGACGGCTTCGACATTTCCGTGGTCGGATGTCATCACAAGCGTAAGCCCCGCCGCTTCGGTGTAGCGCACCAGCGCCGACAGGAAAAGGTCGTACGCGCGCAGAACCGCGCATGCGCGCGAGTAGTCGAGCGAGTGCCCCGAAACGTCGGTCTGGAAGAACTCGAACAGCGTGAAATCGTTTTCGCGCGCGATGCCGAAAAGGTGTTCCGCCGCGCGCTGCGGCGTGACCACCGGTATGTCGGGGTAGCGGTCCTGTATCGTCTCGCGCGTTATGTCCTGCATTACGGCGTTGTTCCGGGCGAGGTCTTCCGCCAGCGAAATGGTCTCTGGCGCAGTCAGCGCCATCACGGTCGTCACCGACTTGAAGCGGCGCGCCTTGAGATCGTCCGGCGAATCCACGAGGTACGCGTCCGCGAAACGTATCTTCTTGTTGCGCTTCTTGAGCTGCAGGAACAGGTTGTTCTCTTCGATGATGCCGCGCAGCGCCGGATTCGGGAACCCCTCGCAGTGCCGGCCCATCGCCTTCGGGCAGTTTACGCCCGTGAACATCGTCGCCTGCCCCGTGGCCGACTGCGGCAGACCGTCCACGCCGAGACACGCGTCGATCGGCACGGAGTGCCCGGCGATGAGGCGGCACAGCGCCGGGCAAACCTCGGGGTTCACCGGGTTGTCCGCCGCAGGTTCGCTCAGCCCCACGCCGTCGATAAAAAGAAACACGACTTTCATTGACGCCTATTATATCAAAAGAGCCGCAGGCGCGTGCGGCGGAAATATGGTATAATTCAGGCTGTTCCACAAAAGGAGAAGAAAAAGAAATGGCGGCGATATACGAGTATACGGGTGTTGTCGAGAAGGTTCTCGACCTTCAGACGTTTGCAAGCGGGTTCACCAAGCGCGATGTGGTGCTGACCGACGATGTCGGGCAGGAGAGCAAGTGGCCCAACCACATAGCCTTCACCTTCAAGAAGGATGCGACGGCTCTTCTGGACGGCGTGCAGCCCGGCCAGCGCGCGAAGATACGCTTCGCCATCGACGGGCGCGAGTGGACCAACCCGCAGGGGCAGGTGAAGTATTTTACCGACTTGACGGGTCTGAAGCTTGAAGTGCTGCGGGCCGACGGCTCTTCGACAGAGCCTATTCCTTCGCCTGCCGAGCCGGACGACATTGCCGATCCGGGCGATGTGGACGACATGCCGTTCTGACCGGATGCTCTGGCGCGACACCATAGGCAAGGCGGCGGCGTTTCTTGATGCGAAGGGAGTTCCCGACGCACAGGTCGCCGCCGAGCTTTTGGCCGCGCGCCTTTTGAAGCGTCCGCGCGGAATGCTGGCGACGGCTCTCGGGCTCACGGCCGAAGAACGCCAGCTTGAGGCGATGCGCCGCGGCATGCGCCGGCTGGCCGGCGGCGAGCCATTGCAGTACGTGCTTGGCGAGTGGGACTTCCGCTCGCTTACGCTCAAGTGCGACAGGCGCGCGCTCATTCCGCGCCCCGAGACCGAGCAACTCGTCACGCGCGTCCTCGCGCATTTGCGCGCGCGCCCGCCGGGCGGCGCGCCGCCGTTCGTGGTGGACGTCGGAACAGGAACGGGGGCGATAATTCTGGGCATCGCCGGCGAATTTGCGGGCGACGCCGTTTTCCTCGGCACGGACGTAAGCGAAGACGCGATCGCCCTTGCAAAGGAAAACGCGGCGAGGTGCGGGCTCGACGGGCGCGTGAAATTTGCGGCGATGGACGGGCTGGACGACTTCGACGAGCCGGGCGTCGTCGATGTGCTCGTTTCGAATCCGCCATATGTCGAAAGCGCCGTCTGCGACACGCTCGACCCGCGCGTGCGCGACTTCGAGCCGCGCATTGCCCTTGATGGCGGCGCGGATGGTCTCGACTTCTACGACCGCTATCTCGGCGACGCGCTGAACATTCTCAAAAGCGGCGGCGCGGTGTTCTTCGAAATCGGCGAATCGCAGGGCGAAGCCGTCGCCAAACTGATGGCGGACTATGGCTTCGGGGAGATCCGCATAGAGCGCGATTTCGCCGGACACGACCGCTACGCCATGGCTACGCTGCCGTAGGCAACCCGCGCCTCACTTCGCCGACGGCGGCAGCGACGACAGCGCGACCGATGCGGCGTATTGCGAAAGCGGCGTCGTTATGATGGCGACTTCCTCGCGCGCGGCGGCTTCGGCCATGTCGTCGGGAACCGGGCGGTCGTGGCATATGACGATCGCCTCTATTCCCGCGAGAGTGCACACGGCTATCGTGTTCAGGTGGTTCTGTATCGTCACAAGGACGGATTCGTCGCCGCAATGCCCCATCACGTCGGAGAGCAAATCGCTCGCGTACGCGTAGTTCGCCTCAGCGCCCGGCTTGTCGACGACGATTCTGCCGCCGACCTTCCCTGCTATTTCGCTTACTGTCATTTTCGGTGTTTCCTTTCTCAGAATGCCGTGAGACGCGGCGAGAGGCGCGTCGTGTGCCCTGCGAACGCGCGCTTCAGTTCGGCGACGGAGAACCCGGCGAGCGGCGCCTCGGTCCATACCCGCGCGACATCGTCAGGATTGTGCGCGTCGGAGCTTCGCGTCAGCGCGTAGTCCTCGGCCTTCGCGAGCCACTGCGCTTCGTCTGCGGTGCGCGAGAGCTCCACCGCGTCGAAGTAGGGCGATCCGTCCGGCGCGCGCGGAACTGCGCCGAGCGCCGTGACGACCGAGTAGTTCGGCCGGTCGATGTGCGCGGCGATGTAGAGCCCGCCCAGCTCGTGCGCCTTCGCCGACGTTTCGGGAATCGTCCTGCGGCAGCCCATTGCGAGGATGCGCCACTCCAGGTCGGCGATCTCGTCTTCGTCGCTGTCGGCCGAGAGGATGGGCTGGTCGCCGAACGTATCGGGGTCGTTGACGCGCTTGGGCATGGCGGCGTACACCCATTCCGTCATGGCGAGCGCCTGTTCGGGCGTGTCGAAGAGCGCGAGGGTGTGGGTCTCTTCGGCGGTCTGCACCTCGAGGCCGAACAGGCACGCGAGGCCTGCGGCCTTCGCCCGCCGCGCCATGGCGGGCGTGTTCATGGCCGAGTTGTGGTCGGTGAGGGCGATGCCGCCCATCCCTGCGGATATTGCGCGGGAAACGATTTCTCCGGGCGACATCTCCAGGTTTGCGCAGGGGCTGAGACAGGAATGTATGTGCAGATCGAACTTCATTGCCCCGCTATTCTACCAAATATGGTATAATCTTGCATCATGAACATTGAGGATATTGTAAAGACTCTTGACGGGACGCTCGTGGCCGGCGGAGAATCCGACCGGACCGTGGGCGCAGTAGTGGCAAACGATCTCATGAGCGACGTGCTCCTGAACGACGGCGAAGACATGCTTCTCCTGACCTCGCTCGCGTCCGACCAGGCCATACGCACCGCGAACATCGTCGGCGCGATGGCGGTTGTCGTGCACAACGCCAAGCCCTTGCCGAAGACGATGTGCCAGGTCGCCGACACGCTCGGAATACCGCTTGTTTCTTCGCCGCTCTCGAAGTACGAGAGCTGCGTGAGGATACACGACTTCCTCGAAGCCGAAAAGAAGTAGGTACCAGAGCCATGCCCGAAGTCTACAGCCCGAAGATCCTGACCGGCGGCGAGTCGAAAAGCGACGACGAGATTCTCGCCGCGCACGACCAGGTGCGAAGGGTGTCCGGTCCGGGGCTGCCCGGCGCGGACGACAGCCCGCTCGTCATCATGGAGCTGCTGCAGCGTCTGCGCGTTCGCGACGTGATGCGCGGCCACGACATCATCGCGGTCTCGCGCACGGATACGATGGCCCGCGCGCAGCACCTGATGAAGCTCAACAACATTTCTGGCGTGCCGGTCGTCGAGGGCAAGAGACTGTTCGGCATAATTTCGGTAAACGACATCATCAAGGCTCTCGAGGGCGGATGGATCGGCGACACGTGCCAGCGGCACATGGCGACGAACCTCGTCGTGCTCGAGGCCGACATGCCGCTCGCGTTCGCGATCAAGTTCTTCCAGAGCTACACGTTCGGGCGCTTCCCCGTGCTCAACAAGGAGCGCGACCTCGTAGGCATCGTCTCGCAGCGCGACGTCACGCGCGTACTCATGCAGGAGCTCACGAAGGAGATCGCCAAACTCGAGGGCAAGGCCGCCCCCGCCGACGATCGCGCGAAGAGCGAGGGTGCGCTGCCGTACTATTCGATGCGCCAGTTCATGGTTGTGAGAAACGACCTTTCGAATGCAGGCAAGGCGGCGAACGAAATCAAGAAGATGATGAAGGATGCCGGCATCGACAACAAGATCGTCCGCCGCGTGGCCGTCGCCGCGTACGAGCTCGAGATCAACATCTGCATCCATTCCCTCGGCGGGTCGATAACGTTCATCCTCGATACCGAGAAGGCCACGATCGTCGCCAAGGATCGCGGGCCTGGGATAAAGGACGTGGAGTGGGCCTGCCAGGACGGGACCTCCACGGCGAACGACTGGATACGCTCCATGGGGTTCGGGGCCGGAATGGGGCTCGCGAACTCGAAGCGCGTCGCCGATACGTTCGATATACAGTCGAAGATTCCGAACGGCACGACGGTTATGTGCGAGTTCATGCTCGCGAAGAAGTGAATGGGAAGGAGACTCTGCCAAATGACGGTCGATCAACTCAACAGCCGCTACGGCGCACCCGGGCGAATCGTGTTCCATCCGGGGTTCGCGGGCTATCCCGAAGTGGTGCTCGCCAACAAATACGGAACCGCCGAGATTGCGCTTCTCGGCGCGAACGTGCTTTCGTACAGGCCGACCGGCCACAGCCCTGTGTTGTTCCGCCCGGCGAAGCGCGACTACAATCGCGGCGAGTCCATCCATGGCGGGCTGCCCGTCTGCTGGCCTCAGTTCGGCCGGCTTGCGATCGAAGGCATGGCGGCGCACGGCTTCGCGCGCGTCATGCCCTTCGAAGTGCGCGGAACGGAGTATACGGAGGACATGACCGAAATAACGCTGGGGCTCAAGTCCTCCGCCGAAACCAAGGCGCTCTGGCCTCACGACTTCGACCTCGAGTACAAGGTTTCCGTCTCGATGAAGCTCAACCTGAAGCTCACAACCAAGAACACGGGAGACGGGCCGTTCGGGTTCACGGCGGGGTTTCATCCCTACTTCCTCGTGCGCGACCGCGACCAGACGACCGTGAGGGGTCTCGACGGGTGTTCGTACGTGGACGCGCGGGACATGTCGGACCACGTTCTCGCGGGCGACCTTTCGATGAACACCGAGGCCGACCACGTGTTCACGCTTCCGCCCGCGCCGAAGCACGAGTTCGCTCTGCTGGACGCCGGGCTTGGCCGTGCGGTGGCGATGGTGTCGACAGGAAGCGGCAGTGCGGTCGTGTGGAATCCTGGCCCGCAGGGGAAGATCGCCGATTTTGAGGATGGCGACTGGCGCAGGTTCGTCTGCGTCGAGCCGGTCACGGCGTGGCCGAAGGCTGTTTCGGCGCTTGCGCCGGGAGAGTCGCACGTGCTTTCGGCGGCGGTGCAGTCCACCGCCCGGCAGGCGTGATGTTTTGCAGGACAAAGAGGGGTGCAGATGAAAAACTATCTGGCTGTTGATATCGGAGCGAGCTCGGGGCGCCACATCATCGGGCGCGTCGAAAACGGAAAGATCGCTCTTGAGGAGGTGTACCGCTTCGTCAACTCGCAGGTGCGCCGCGGGGGGCACGACTGCTGGGACGTCGAAAAGCTGGTCGAGAGCGTGAAGGCCGGCATCGACGCCGCGATGGCGAAGACTGCGATAGAGTCCATCGGCCTCGATACGTGGGGCGTGGACTTCGTGCTGCTTGACGAGACGGGCGGGATGATCGGCGACGCCGTCGCATACCGCGACGCGCGGACGGCCGGGGCCGACGCCGAGATCGAGGCTGCGGTTATGACGTTTTCCGAGCTTTACGCGCGAACGGGAATACAGAAAACGAGCTTCAACACCATCTATCAGCTATGGGCGTTGAAGAAGGAGCATCCCGAACAGCTGGAGAAGGCCGCGCACTTCCTGATGATTCCCGAATACATCAACTACAGGCTTACGGGAAACATCGTCCACGAATACACCGACTCTTCCACGACGGCCCTCTTGGACGCAGCGAAGAAGGATTGGGATTACGATCTCATCGACCGCCTCGGGCTTCCGCGGCGGATCTTCGGCAGGCTCGAGATGCCGGGCGCGACAGTCGGCGAATACCGCGGCGTGAAGGTCGTGCTGCCGGCGATGCACGATACAGGCTCGGCATATCTCGCGGTTCCGGCGCGCGACGACAGGGCCGTGTATCTTTCGAGCGGCACTTGGTCGCTTCTCGGCGTCGAGAACGAGGCGCCGATCACAACGCCCGAATCGTGCGCGGCGAACTTCACGAACGAAGGCGGCGCATGGGGACGCTACCGCTATCTGAAGAACATCATGGGGCTTTGGATGATACAGTCCATCCGCCGCGAACTGAACGGCGTGGCGTATGTCGAAGGCAAAGGCGGCGAGGCGACCGAGGCGGCGCTGGCGAAGCTCGCCGATCGCGAGCCCGGCCGCGAATACTCCTTCGCCGATCTCTCGGCGATAGCCCGCGGCGACAGCTTCGACACGACGGTCGATGTGAACCAGCAGCGCTTCATGAACCCTGATTCAATGATCGGCGAGGTTGTGTCCGCGGCCGCCGAGAGGGGCGCCGCGCCTACGACGATCGGGGCGCTGATGCAGTGCGTCTACAAGTCTCTCGCAGCGTGCTATGCAGACGCGATCGGGACCCTCGCCCGCATGACCGGCAAAACCTACACCTCGCTCAACATCGTAGGCGGCGGCTGCCAGGACGCGTACCTCAACGAACTGACCGCCAGGGCCACGGGGCTTGAGGTCGTAACCGGCCCAGTCGAAGGTACGGCTATCGGAAATCTTATTGTGCAGATGATCGCCGCCGGCGAGTTCGCCGGGCTTGTGGAGGCGAGGGCTGCGGTGGTTCGGTGAGACGCGATGTATACGGACATTCCATTTTGGGCTTCCATCGTCTTCATGGCTTTCGGGCTTGTTGCGCTCGCGTGGTCGAGCGACACGTTCGTTGACGGTGCGTCGTCGGTCGCCAAGGCGCTCGGCATATCTCCGTTCGTGATCGGAATGGTCATAATCGGCTTCGGAACGAGCGCGCCAGAGTTGTGCGTGAGCGTGATGTCGGGCCTTTCCAACCACTCCAACCTTTCGCTCGGCAACGCCTACGGCAGCTGCGTGTTCAACATTGCGGCGATTCTCGGCATCGCCTCGCTGATACGCCCGCTCGCCGTGAAGCCTGCGACGGCCTATATTGCCGGCCCGGCGCTTGCGGCGATTTCTGCGGGGGCCATCTTCGCCTTGCGCGACGGCGTATGTTCGCGCGTCGAGGCGCTTGCCATGCTCGCGGTGTTCGCGCTTCTGCTGCCGCTTTACTGCTGGTTCGACCAGAAGACGAGCGGCGTCGCGCCCGTCGCCGACGAACCGGTTAAAGGGCGCGCGCCGACAGCGAGGATGCTCGCCGACCCGCGCTACAGGCGGGTCGGGCGTTTGCGGATCGTAGTCGCATGGGTGAAGCTCGCGATCGGGCTTGTCGTGCTTATCGGCTCGTCGCACATGCTCGTATGGGGAGCGGTCGACTTCGCGCGCGCGGTAGGCGTTTCAGACCTCATGATAGGCCTTACGATAATCGCCGCGGGAACATCCCTGCCGGAACTTGCGAGTGCGATCGCGTCCGCGAGGCGCGGCGAGCACGAGTTCGTGCTGGGGAACATAGTCGGCTCGAACTTCTTCAACATGCTGGCCGTCGTCGGCCTCGCTACAGGCATTTCGCCCGCGACGGGCTTTTCGCGCTACATAATCCTGCGCGACTTGCCGATGACGATCGTCCTATCGCTGGCGATAACGGTCTTCGGCGTCAACTGGCGCAGACCGCGCGAACCGGGAAGCTTCAACCGCTTCGAGGGCGCGTTGTGGACTTTCATATTCCTGGCCTACACGGCTCTTGTCATCTATCACGAAACACACGTCTGAAACCATGTCTAACATAATTGCAATCGATGGGCCGAGCGGTGCCGGAAAGAGTTCCGTGTCGCGCATTGTCGGCGAGCGTCTGGGCTATCTGCATGTCGATTCCGGCGCGCTCTACCGCATCATGACGTGGCAGAGTCTCGTGCACGGCGTCGACCTTGAAAGCCCCGCGGCGATCGCCGCGTTCGCCGAAACCGTCGACATCGAATGCCGCCCCGAGGCCGGCCACATCGCCTATTACGTCGGCGGCGAGGCGCCGGGCGACCGCATCCGCACCCCCGAGATCAACGCCAACGCCTCCAAGGTCGCACGCGAAAAGCCTGTGCGCGACAAGGTGACGGCGATTCTCAAGGGTATGACGCGGTTCGGAAACCTTGTCGTCGAAGGGCGCGACATCACTACGGCGGTTTTCCCCGATACGCCGGCGCGCTTCTATCTTACGGCGTCCGCCGAGGCGCGTGCGGTTCGCCGCCAGAAGGAGGAGGTCGAGAAGGGGATCGCGAACCAGACCGCCGAGGCGGTGAAAGCCTCGCTCCTCGCGCGCGACGCGATCGACTCCACGCGCAAGTACGCCCCTCTCAGGAAAGCCGACGGCGCGCTTGAGATAGATTCGAGCGATCTCACTCTCGAAGAGGTCGTCGAGACGGTGATGAAGGCGCTCCCTGCGGAGTGGATCGCGTCTTGAAGTTTTCGGTAAAGCTCTGCCTTGCCGCGCTTGCGCTGTACTTCGCGGCTGCCGTCTACGGCGAGGTGCAGTATCGCGTGGCGCGTTCGCGCGATGTGACGCCCGCGTACAACGCCGTCAATCTCGAGGCGCGCTACCGTCCGCCGTCCGCAGAGCACTGGCTTGGCACCGACAATCTCGGCCGCCCCGTCGCCCTGCGGCTCGTGCAGGGTGCGCGAATAGCGTTTCACGTCGGGATAATGACGTCGCTCATCGCGATTCCGCTCGGGCTTCTTCTCGGACTGCTCGGCGGATACTTCGGCGGCAAGGTCGATTCGGCCGTCGTGTGGCTATGCGCGACAGTCGCGTCAATGCCCGGCCTTCTGTTCATACTCGCAATCTCGCTCGTCGTCGGACAGGGTCTCCTCGGCATTTATCTGGGCATAGGCCTGACGACATGGGTGGGCGTGTGCCGGACAATACGCGCCGAGACCATCAAGCACCGCGACCGCGCCTATGTCCAGGCGGCGAAG
Source organism: uncultured bacterium (assembly GCA_902776615.1). Classification (GTDB taxonomy): domain Bacteria; phylum Verrucomicrobiota; class Kiritimatiellia; order RFP12; family UBA1067; genus UBA1067. The sequence continues at coordinate 13,450 of CACYQU010000009.1, read as the reverse complement.
GTTCTGGGCTACTCAAATGCGCGCATAATGTTCCGCCACATCCTGCCGAACGTCGCGCACATAATACTGATACAGTTTTCGATACGCTTCCCCTCGGCCGTCTCGACCGAAGTGTTCATCTCGTTCCTCGGAATCGGCGTGCAGGGCGAGCCTTCGTGGGGCGTGATGATAAACAACGCGCGCCTCAGATTGTGGCAGGGCGTGTGGTGGGAGATGGCTTTCACCACGCTCGCGATCTTCACGCTGGTGCTCGTGTTCAACCATCTCGCCGACTACCTGCGCGACCGGCTCGACCCCGCGCTTCGCTCCGAGCGGTGACGCCGGTTGCGGAATTGTGGTATAATCGCGCCATGGACGTCAAGATAGAGGAATCGTGGAAGCGCGTTCTCGCGCCGGAGTTCGAAAGCGGATATTTCGCAAAGCTTGCGGAGTTCGTCCGCGCGGCCTACAGATCGGGCGTGGTCTATCCGCCGGCCAAGTTCATATTCGAGGCGTTCAACCGCACTCCGTTCGACAAGGTGAAGGTCGTCATCATCGGGCAGGATCCGTACCACAATCCCGGCCAGGCCCACGGACTTTGCTTCTCGGTGCGCGACGGCGTCGATCTGCCGCCGTCGCTCGTCAACATCTACAAGGAACTCGAAAGCGAGTACGGAACGCCGTTCCGCAATCGCGGCGGCGACCTTTCGCACTGGGCGGACCAGGGCGTGCTGCTGCTGAACGCCACGCTCACCGTCTCGGGCGGAGCGAACATGGCGGGCTCGCACCAGGGCCGCGGGTGGGAGACGTTCACCGACGCCGTGATCCGCGAACTCTCCACGCGCCGCGAAGGGCTCGTGTACCTTCTGTGGGGATCATATGCGCAGCGCAAGGCAGCCTATGTGGACCGCGCCAAGAACCTCGTGCTCGAATGCGCACATCCCTCGCCGCTCTCGGCGCACCGCGGCTTCTTCGGCTGCGGACACTTCAGAAAGTGCAACGAATATCTGTCAGCCAGGGGCCTTGAGCCCGTGGCGTGGCAGCGCGGCGCGGGCACATGTTAGCCATGTAAAATTTCCCCTTGCTAACTTCGGGCGGATTATGGTATACTACGCGCCATGTTAGCCGAGACTAGCGAAATGAGTTGAGGCAAACTTGGTTGAACAGGAAAAAAGGAGATCAGCGGAAATGCCGTTGGCAATGATGAAGGTTGGCGAAAGGGCGCGCGTGACGGTGGTCACGGGCGGCGATTCGGTCAAGAAGCATTTGGGGTCGCTCGGATTCGTTCCGGGCGTGGTGGTGTCGATCGTGCAGGTGATGAACGGCAGCATGATTCTCGGCGTGCAGGAAAGCCGCATCGCCGTGAATGAAGACCTGGCCCGCCGGATAATGGTCGAGGCCGCCTGAGCATTTACCGCAACTCAAGGAAGCATCAGCAATGAAAACGATAGGCGACATGAAAATAGGAGAGACGGCGAAGGTCGCGCGTCTCCACGGCGAAGGCGCTGTGAAGCGCCGCATAATGGACATGGGTCTCACAAAGGGCGCGCAGGTGACCGTTCGCAAGGTCGCCCCGCTCGGCGACCCGATAGAGCTCACGGTTCGCGGCTACGAGCTTTCGATCCGCAAGGACGAAGCGGCCAAGGTCGAGGTCGAGTAGGAAAGGATCGGCGGAGATGTCAATCAAGATAGCACTTGCGGGCAATCCCAATTCGGGCAAGACCACGCTTTTCAACGCGCTTACGGGGTCCGACCAGTATGTCGGCAACTGGCCTGGAGTGACGGTCGAAAAGAAAGACGGAATCCTCCAGGGTCGAAAGGATGTCGTCATACAGGACCTCCCCGGCATCTACTCCCTTTCGCCGTATTCGCTGGAGGAGAAGGTTTCGCGCAGATTCCTCGTCGAGGAGAATCCCGATGCGATAATCAACATCGTCGACGGTACGAACATCGAGCGCAACCTGTACCTCTCCACACAGCTCGCCGAACTCGGAATCCCGATGGTGATGGCCGTCAACATGATGGACGTCGTCCGGAAGAACGGCGACAAGATCGACTTCGCCAGAATCGCGAAGGCGCTCAACTGCGAGGTTGTCGGGATAAGCGCCGTAAAGAACGAGGGCGGGCGCGACGCCGCGATGAAGGCGGTAGAGCTCGCGGAGAAGGGGGCGGCGCGCAAGAGCGAGGTTCCGCACGTCTTCAGCGGCTCGGTAGAGCACGCGATAGCCCATATCGAAGAGTCGATCCAGGGGAAGGTGAGGAAGTCCGCCATACGCTGGTACGCAATCAAGATATTCGAGCGCGACCGCGAGATCATCAGCGATCTCGGCATCGGCGTCGGCGACCTTAAGCACATCGAGGAGCATATCCGCGACTGCGAGCGCGAGCTTGACGACGACGCCGAGTCGATCATAACCAGCCAGCGCTACGAGTTCATCAAGAACCTCATGGACAAGTCGCTCACCAAGAGCGAAAAGCGCAGAAACAAGGCGACGCTTTCCGACAGGATCGACAAGATCGTCACGAACAGAATCCTCGCCCTGCCCATCTTCATACTTTCGCTCTGCGCAATGTGGTGGATAGCGGTGGCGGAGGGTGGCCCGGGTACCGTTCTCACCGACTGGGCGAACGACGGCTTCCTCGGCGACGGGTGGCACCTTCCATTCACGACGCACGAGGTGGACGGCCGGGATTACGGGACCGCCTGCGAAGACTATGCGAAGGCCGAAGCCACCATAAAGGCATGGGAGGCCGGCGAGAAAACCGCGTCCGTCGAGGACGAGGAAACCGGCGAAACTGCCGAAGAGTGGCAAGTTGACGAGGCTGCATACAATGCGGCCAAGGCTGTCGAAGAGCCAGATCCCTCGGCATACGGCGTGTGGGTTCCGGGAATCGGCGCTTTGATCGGCGGCGCGCTCGAAAAGATGGGCGTCAACGACACGGTGGCGAGCCTTGTCAACGACGGCGCGTGGGGCGGCGTCTCGACGGTTCTCGGATTCGTTCCCGTTATCTTCGTCGTGTTCCTCTTCCTCTCTTTCCTCGAGGACTGCGGCTACATGGCCCGAGTGGCGTTCATCATGGACCGCCTCTTCCGCAAGTTCGGCCTGTCCGGCAAGAGCTTCATCCCGATGATCGTAGGCAAAGGCTGCGGCGTGCCCGCCGTGATGGCCGCGAGAACCATCGAGAACAAGCGCGACCAGCGCATGACGATCATCCTCGCCACATTCATTCCGTGCGGCGCGAAGACGGTCATCATCGCCATGTTCGCGGCGGTGTTCTTCCGCGAGATGTGGTATGTCGCTCCGCTGATGGACGTGATCGGAATCGCCATCATCGTTCTCGGCGGCATCGCGCTAAAGAAGTCCAGCGCGTTCGCGGGCGACCCCGCGCCGTTCGTGATGGAGCTTCCCGCCTATCACATGCCCACGCTTTCCGGCATATGGCACCACACATGGAACCGAGTAAAGGCCTACATGCTCAAAGCCGGCATGATAATCTTCCCCGCGTGCGTGTTCCTCTGGTTCATCATGAACTACGACTTCCACTTCAACCTCGTCGGCGCAGATGGCATCGACCGCTCGATGCTCGCGACGATGGGCGGCTGGATAGCGTGGTTCTTCGCGCCGCTCGGCTTCGGCACGTGGCAGGGCGCGGCCGCCTCGGTTTCGGCCGAGATCGCCAAGGAGCAGGCGACGGCGACTCTCGGGCTCGTCGCGGCCGGCTTCGACGGCGCGACAACGGCCTCCAACATCACGGCGCTCTTTGGCACGTTCAGCGACTACCCGAAACTTGCGGCGATGTCGTTCATGCTCTTCAACCTGTTCATACCGCCGTGCATGGTGGCCATCGCCGTCACGTTCCGCGAAATGGGCTCGAAAGCGTGGGGATGGTTCGCGGTCGGCTTCCAGCTGCTCGTGGGCTATGTGCTTGCGATGTCGGTATACCAGATAGGAATGTTCTGCGCGGGCGGTTCGTTCGGGGTCTGGACGGCGGTCGCGATTCTCGCGGACATTGCGGCGGCGTGGTTCGTTCTGCGCCCGGCTCGCAAGGAGGCGAGGTGAGATGAACGCCGCATCCGCGACGGTTTTCGCAGCGGTGCTGGCGCTTGCCGCGTTCGCCGTATGGCGCACATTGAAGAAGGGCGCGCCATGCGAATGCGGCTGCAGCCGCAAAACATGCCCGGGCAAGTGCCCGTCGTGCACCGGCTGCAACGGGCGGTGATTTGCGTGCCATGCGATTTGATCAACCGGTAAAACACAAGGAGAAAACATGCAAAGGAAAAGACAATGAATGCAAAACTGATTGCCGCGGTTGCGGCGCTGACTCTAGGATCAACCCTTTTCGCCGAGACATGCAAGTGCGGCTGCGCGGCGGACAAGGATGTCCTCGCCGAGGAGGAGGACGATGCGTTCGTCTCCGGCGAGTTCGGCCTCGCGTTCGACTCGAAGTACCTCACCTACGGCGTGGTCGACGGCAAGGATCCCATCCTCACGCCGAGCGCTACGGTGACGTTCTTCGACACGCTCTACTTCGGCGTAGAGGCTATATTCGACGCGACAAAAGGCAACGGCAAGCGCGGCGGCTACGGAAACCGCGCGTTCAAGTACACGACGCTCGACGGCATCGTCGGCGCGACGCACGACTTCGATCTCGGCGAGACGCTCGGCGCGCTCTCGGTCGACTTCAACTACATCTACGAGTACATCCCGCGCCACCACGACAGCATGGACGACACGCAGTACCTCAACCTCGAGCTTTCGCTCGGCGACCTCTGGCTGGAGCCGACGCTCGCCATCGAGCGCGACCTCATGGCCGACGACGGCACCTACGTCAACTTCGAGATAGGTCACGAGTTCGCGCTCATCGACGGCGAGAGCGAAGACGACGACCCCGTGCTCGCGTTCCGTCCTTCGGTCGGCCAGGGCTTCGGCAACTCCCGGCGTACGGCCGGATACTTCGGCGAGACGACCGACGGCTTCGACCATGCGGGTCTTATGGACACGAACATCAAGGGCGAGTTCACCTGGAACATCTGCGGGAACCTGAGCCTCTCGGCCTATGTCGCCTACTACGACTACATCTTCGACCGCAACATGCGCCACGCCGCCCGCGACTACAACGGCGAGTGGGGCCATGGCGACAAGTATCGCGATTCGCGCCAGTTCGTCTGTGGCCTCGCGCTTACCGCCGCATTCTGACGGTCGCCGCATTTCCTCAAATCCTGTCTTTGGTTGTACAGGCCCCGGCGCTTGGTCTAGGCGCCGGGGATTTTTGGTATAATATTGACCTATGAGTCAGAATGTTCTTTCAAGGCTGGTCGGTGCGTGGAAGACCAGGTCGGACGAACGCTTCTTTACGCGTTTGGACTGGGCTGCTTTTTGGACTGCCACTCTCTCCACGTTTGCGGTGTACTTCTTCACGCTTGGCCCTTCGGTCGGACTGGAGGATTCCGGCGAGCTTGCCACGGCTGGCGCGCATCTCGGCGTTCCGCATCCGCCGGGGTATCCGTTCTGGACGCTGTGCAGCTGGATATTCTGCAAGCTGTTCGCATGGGTCGCATACATGGGCCACCCGACGCCCGCCTGGGCGATAAGCTGCTTCTCGGCCGTCGCGGGCGCGCTCGCCGCGGGCTGCACGGCGATGCTGATATGCCGCTCGGCCCACGACTTCATCGGCGGCAGGGAGGATGTCGCCGACGCTGCAGCTCTGCCGAAAGCCGGCGAGCCTTCCGGAATCCTCGCATACGGCGGCGGCGTCGCCGGCGCGCTGACGTTCTCGCTTTCGCCGGTGGAGTGGTCGCAGTCCACCATAGTGGAGATATACTCGCTGAACGCGCTGTTCCTGATGTGGGTGTTTCTGCTGTCGTACCGCTGGATGAGAAGGCCGTCCGACAAGATGCTTTTCCTCACGGCGTTCGTGTTCGGCCTTGGGCTCACCAACTACCAGGTTCTGCTGTTCGCCATCGTGCCGCTTGCGATCGTGATCATGATGACCAACATCGCGCTCTTCCGCGACGTGTTCACGTATCTCATACCCGTGGCGCTTTCGTACCAGGTGCTCAAGATCGGCCAGCTGGTCAGGGCCGACCGCTACATGCAGGCCGACGCCATCAACAAGCACGCCGCGCTCCAATCGGTTTCGGGCTGCCCGTCGACGTTCTTCATCGCGCTTGGCGTTGCGGTTCTGGTGGCCTCGCTTGTCGCGGCCGCCGTTCTCAAGGACGGCGAGAAGCGCCGCAAGGCCGTGCTCTTCTGCGGCGGCGCAGGCGCGGCGCTGATTTTCCTCTCGTCTTTCGTGTTCGTCGGCAAGAACGAATGGAGCGGGATCTATGCGCCGGTCGCGCCGCTGATAGAGCCGTGGCGCTACGCGCTGATAGCCGCGTTTGTCGCGGCCTCGGTCGTGGCCGCCGCGCTTGCCGCGCTTGAGATTGCCGAAAAGCCTACCGAGCCGAAGCCGCTCAAGCTTCTCGCGGCGTCGGCGGGTTTTGCCCTGCTTGCGATAGTGTTCGCGCTTGCCGTGCCGATGGCCGGCGACGCGGGCTATATGGGGCCGAAGTATCCGTGGGGCAAATCGACGGCGGTTTTCTGGCTGCTGCTGATCGTGCTGTTCGCGCTTGCCGCGCCTACGAAGAAGGGCCTCTGCTTCGCGATTCCCGTCGCGGGCATGCACATCGCGGTGTTCACGCTTTTGCGGCACGGCGCGATGAACGGCCTCACCCATCCGCAGAGCTGGTGGTTCGGCTGGCCGATAGCGTGGAACTTCGTGCTTCTCGCCCTCGCCTGGCTTACCCTGCCGAACGGGCGCAGCGTCGCCGGCGCGGCGTTCTTCGCCCAGCTCGGCATAAGCTTCTACGCATACATGCCGATAGTGTCCGATCTCAGGAACCCGCCGATGAACTGGGGCTATCCACGCACGTGGGAAGGTTTCAAGCATGCGATCATGCGCGGACAGTACGAGGCGATCGGGGTGCCCGGCTTCAAGAGCGTGGGCCACTTCCTGGACTTCATGGGCAAGCAGATGATGCACTACTTCGGCGACGTAAAGCTGCAGTTCACCGATGTGATGCTGCTGTTCGCGCCCGTTCCCTTCATCGCGGGCCATTGGGTCGTAAGGAAGGCCGAGAAGAAAACCTTCTGGCAGTGGATGGGCGCGGCGGCCGCGTGCTTCCTCATGATGTCGTTCCTGCTGATACTGCTCGCGAACGTGAAGGGCGACGTGCAGGACGGCTTCATCCAGAAGGTGAAGTTCATTTCGTCCCATGCGATGATCGCCCTCTGGATCGGCTACGGCCTCGTCTTCGCCGGCGCGCTGGCGCTCAAGGCCCGCGCCCGCGCCAGGGCGGAAGGTCTGCCGCCGGCGAACGGTGCGCGCCGCCTTGCGATCGCCCTCGCGGCGCTTGCGGTCGTCGTGGCGGCGGTGGCGCCGATCGTGCAGAACTACACCGACGACCGCATGGTCTTCGAGCTGGGCGGGTGCGAGCAGAACGGCCACACCTTCGGCTGGCAGTTCGGCGCGTACCAGCTTGACGGCGCGAAGGCGATCAAAGAGCAGCTGGTCGCCGACGAGGAGCCTCTCCCCGACCCGGACTGGCCCGAGGCCATGGAGCCGTTTTCGATATTCTTCGGCGGAACGGATCCGGGGCGTTTCGTGCCGACGTACATGATATACGCGGCCGACTACCGTCCCGACGTGTATCTCATCACGCAGAACGCGCTCGCCGACGACACTTACATGAGCGTGCAGCGCGACCTCTACGGCGACGAGATATGGATACCGTCCAAGGACGACAGCGGCGAGGCGTTCAACATCTATGTCGATGAAGTGCAGCGCGGCGTGCGCCAGGCGAACGGCGACCTGAAGATCGAAAACGGCAAAGTGCAGGTCACGGGCGCGTTGGGCGTGATGGAGATCAACGGCATCCTCACGAAGATGATGTTCGACCACGACCGCCTGCGCCACTCGTTCTATGTGGAGGAGAGCTACGTCATAAAGTGGATGTATCCCTACCTCTCGCCGCACGGCCTGATAATGAAGATCAACGCCGAGAAGACGCCCTACGACGCGAAGACCGCCGCGAAGGACCGCGATTTCTGGGATTGGTACGTGCGCCGCCTTCTCAAGGATCCGATGTACCGCCGCGACTTCGCCGGGCAGAAAGCCTTCTCGAAGCTGCGCGCGGCGCTCGCCGGCCTTTATGTGAGCCAAAACCGCTATGCGGAGGCGGCGCAGGCTTTCCGCGAGGCGTGCCTTCTATATCCCGCGTCGCCAGAGGCCGCGTTCCGCTACGCGCAGGAGTGTCTGCTGCCGTTCCGCAAGTGGGATGTCGCCATAGAGCTGATGGACTACACCGACCTCATCGACCCCAGGAACAAGCGCACGGCGCCGCTCAGGGATGTCGTCGGGCGCCTTCGCGCCCTGTACGCGCAGGCCGAGTCGCTGGAGGCCAGACGCCGCCGCGAGGGAGGAAAACTGCCGACGGCCGAAACGTTCATGCTCGCCAGATGCTATTACGGAATGGGCCGCACGATGGAGGCCGCGCAGATGGTTCGCACGATTTTCGACGATGTCTCCGACCCTGCCCTGCTTCAGGCGATATCCGCGATGCTCGTGGACGCGAGGCTCGACGCCGACGCCGAAAGATGCCTTGAGAAGTATCTCCGCATCGAGCCTGCGAAGGACGCGCTCGCCTGGGCCGACCTGGCGAAGATACAGCATCGCACGGGCCGCAGGCAGGCCGCGCAGAGAAGCTTCATAGCAGGCTACAAGATCGCCCCGCAGCTGCTGTTCGAGAGATTGCAGCGCGACCAGGAGCTGTACGAAATCGCCCTGCCGCTTTTCCAACGCAGGAAGTAAAGTGAAGTATCAGTATTTCTATCAGACGAAGGATAACGAGAACAGGTCCGGCTGGATAAAGGCGCGGAGCCGCGAGAACGCGTACGCGCTTCTGCGCAAGCAGGGGGTAAGGCCGTACAGACTCGTGGGCGACGACCCCGTGAACTGGCGGCCCTGGGCTGTCGCGGCGGTGATCGCGGCGCTGGCGGCCGCGCTCGTCTGCGCCGTCGGCGCGGCCCTTCGCGCCGGGGACGACCGCGCCCCCGCCGCGCGCGCCCAGCTTTACGGCGACGCTTCGATAATAGCGGCAGGCGTCTACACCGACTGGGTTGACGTCCTGAAAAGTCCGCTCGACCGCTTCCTCGCCGCCTATGCCCAGCCCGGTTCGAACGCGCTCGCTCCGCTGATGACCGCCGACGAGATCGCGGCGTTTCCCGCCGAGCTTTCTGGGCGCGTCGCGTATGTTGAAGGCGAGCCGAAGGAGATACGTCAGCTGAAGAACATAATAGCCGGCCTGCGCGAAGAGATGCGCGCGCATCTCGCGTCGGGCGAAAGCGTCGGACAGTACATGGACTTCCTCGAGGAGCGCCAGCAGAAAGAGCGCGAGTTTCGCGACCATGCGGCCGAGAGCCTCCAGCGCGTGCCGGAAAGCCACCTCTACCAGACATGGCTCGGACTGAACGCGCGTCTGCACGAACGCGGCATGGCGCCTCTTCCGGCGCCGCCGCAACTGAACGGCGGTTCCGCGCGGTAAGGCTATTTCCCCACGCAGAACCGTGAAAACAGCGCGTCCAGAATGTCGCGCGAATATTCCGCGCCCACCAGACGGCCTAGCGCGGTTGCTGCGCTGCGTGCGGCGTTTGCCGCCAGCACCATGTCGGGCGGAACACCGGCGAGGGCGCTATGCGCTTCGCTGAGCAGGGCGCGCTCCCGCGCAGATGGCGTCGCGGAAGAATCGGCGGACCTCCCTGCGAGTTTGTCGAGTCTGGCGGCGATTGCGTTTTCCAGGTCGTCGAGGCCTTCGCCCGTCTTGGCCGATACGTTCAGGCCTGCGCCGCGCGCGATATCGCACTTCGAGTGGACGATCAAGGTCGCCGCCGCCAGTTCCTCCGGCGGAGTTTCGCCGCCAAGCCAAAGCACGATATCGGCGGAGGCCGCGAGCGCCTCGGCGCGGTTCACGCCCTCGCTTTCCACCGGGTCGGCGGAGTCGCGAAGGCCTGCCGTGTCGACCAGTCTGACAGGCCACCCGCCAATATCAAGCGATTCCTCTATCGAATCGCGCGTGGTGCCCGGCGTTGACGAGACTATCGCGCGGTTCGAGCCGAGAAGCGCGTTCATCAGGGACGACTTGCCGGCGTTCGGCGGACCGGCCAGCACCACAAGCGCGCCTTCGCGCAGCAGGCGGCCGCCTTCCGCTTTCGCCAGGGCCTTTGCGCAGTCGGCGCGAAGCGCGGCGAGATCGTCCGTCGCCTTCTCCGCGAAGCCGCCGGGAAGTTCGCCTTCGTCGACGTCCAGCGCGTGTTCCAGCGTGGACGACAGTTCAAGCGCTCGCTCGTAGAGTGCGCGGCAAATGCGCGACGTTTCGCCGCCGAGCCGCGCAAGCGCATCGTCTGCGGCGCGCTGTGTCTGCGCATCGACAAGCTCTATTACGCTTTCGGCCTCGCTGAGATCGATTCGTCCGTTGAGAAAAGCCCTCTCGGTGAATTCGCCGCGTCTTGCGAGGCGGGCCCCCGCCGCAAAGCACGCGTCCAGAATGCGTCGCGGCGTCACCGACCCGCCGTGGCACTGCAGCTCCGCCACGTCTTCGCCGGTGTAGCTGTGTGGCGCGGCGAAGCAGAGCAGCACGCCGCGGTCGAGAAGTTTGCCGTCGCTATTGCGAAACGACGCGAAGGCAAAGCGTCCCGGCCCTGGCGTTCGCCCGGCGACGGCTTTTGCGACAGCGAAAGCGTCAGGCCCCGAAACCCTGACGATGGCTACGCCGCCTCGCCCCGGGGCCGTGGCCACGGCCGCTATGGTTTGTCGCTCTTCCATTTCTTCCACACTCCTCTTTTTGTCCGCTGCACTTGGGCATTATACCATATTCAGCCTCGATTTTGGATGGTCTGAGGCTCGGAAACAATCACCCTAAGGGTGAAGTGAATTACCCCTAAGGGTGAATCGAAATACCCCTAAGGGTGAATCGAATTACCCCTAAGGGTGAATTGAAATACCCCTTAGGGTGAATTGGATTACCCCTTAGGGTGAATCGACTTGCCCCTTAGGGTGAATTCCGACCTTCCTGACGAGCCGTTTCAGGCGGCTCTAGTCGACGCCGAAACGCTCTGCCATATCGCGCCCGACCGCCTCCCAGCGCCAGCCGCATGCGAGCGGATTGCTCTCGTCGGCCACGTTGTCCACGAATGCGGTAATTGTCGCACGATTTGCTATCGCCGCATGGTCTACGTGCAGCTCGGCGGAACGTTTCTCAAGCCAGTCAACAGCCTTATCGGCCGCGTCGAGCACTTCGCTTATGTAGTGCACCCGGGGGTCTTCGGGGCACTCGTCCTCCGGCGTCTCGAGAGCTGCGGCCACAGCCTCCTCATAGAGGGCGCGCAGCTGCGCGGCGCGTCCGCCGCCAAGTCTGTGCACGAGCCTGCCCACGCGCCCGCGTTCGGCCATCTCTACCAGGGATTCGTCGGTTCCAAGCCATGTTCGCGGCTGGTTCCACTCCATTGCAAGCTTCTCGCGCAATTCCGCCGCGGCGCGAAGAACCGCGAAACCTCGCCTGTCCAGTTTTGCGCGGCGCAGCTTCACGCGACGCCACATCTCGGAGGGAACGCATTCGTCATAGAGCGCGACGTCGTTGTAGCGTGTCATCTCCTCCTCCAGCCAGGCGCGTGTTCCGAGGCCGTCCGCGCGACGCAGAAGCTCCTCGCGAAGCGCCGCCAGATGGCGCACGTCGTCGAGCGCATAGCGGATCTGCGCTTCGGAAAGCGGCCGCCGCGTCCAGTCGGTGCAGGTTTCGGTTTTGGCGAGGCCGATGTCCAGCGCCTCGAAGAGAAGCTTTTGCAGTCCGATTCCGGAAGGGAACCCCGCGAAGGCGGCTGCGAGCTGCGTGTCGAACACGTTCTTCGGGCTCGCGCCCGTGTAGCGCTTGACGAGCGCAAGATCCTGGCGGGCGTCGTGCAGAATCTTCACTATGCATTCGTCCGCCACGGCTGCGCCGAGAGGCGACTGGTCGAGCCCCTTCGCGCAATCCACCGCCCGGCACTCTCCGCCGGCGCCGAGCTGCACTATGCCCAGTTGCGGCAAATACGTCTGCCGCCAGACGAATTCCGTGTCGAGCGAGAGATAGCCGCCGCTTCTCGCTGCCTCGCACGCCGCTTCGAGCGCGGCCGTTGTGACAATCAGGTCTCCCATCGTCCAATGTCCTCAAATGTGAATGCGCGTATTATACCATCTTTCACCGTCTACGGTTCAATCAGCACGCGAACCCCAACTGGACACAGCGCGTAGAGCCTGGCCGCGTTCCAGTTCGACAGACGGAAGCACCCGTGCGACTCGGCGTTGCCGATCGTCTCCGGCGTAGGCGTGCCGTGTATTCCGTATCCGGCGAGATCCAGTCCCAGCCAGGCCACGCCTACGGGACACCGCGGACCGGCCGGCAGTATGTGGCGTGAAACCTTCGCCCCCGGCGGAACGAAGTCGGGCGTGTATGTGTAGTTGGGGTTTGCGACGGGCGTGGCAAGCTTCAAAACGCCGCGCGGCGGCAGCTTCGCCTTGCTGCGCGCGATCGAGCAAGGGTAAAGCCCCAGCAGACGGCCCGACTTGTCGTAGGCCGTTATCTCGCAGCGCGCGAGGGAAACTTTTACGAGAGCGGCGTCGGGGCGCTTGGGCGCGTTCGGCCGCGATCTCGGCCACGCGGCGAGTTCGCTTTCCATCGGCGGAAAGTCCGGCAGGAGTATTGTGTCGCCCGCCTTGATCTTCTCCCAGTCCACGCCGGGATTCAGCCTCTCCAGTCCGCGCCGGCTCATATGTCCGCGCTCGGCGAACATCTCCTTTATTGTTGCGTAGCCCATGCGGTCCAGCGCCGACTTCTCCGCGGGCGTGTCGGGCATGCGGACGAGCGAGTCGATGTCGGCGGATGTGACGGTTGCCCGTTTGAAGAGGTTCTTTTCCTTCGAGAAGAGCGTGTCGTACGCGGCCTCGGGAGAGTTCGGCACGGGGATGCGCCTGTCGCGGCAGTAGTGTTCGAGCGCCGACTGGGATTTGCGCCCCCACTGTCCGTCGATGGTATTGCACGAGCATCCCGCGCGATCCAGGCATATCTGCACGGCGAGTGTCTTGGTCTCGGCGAACGTCATTGCGGCGCAGACCATCAGCGAATTCAAAAGGCATAAAGTCATTCCGCGGCACATTATACCAAAACCCCCGCCTCCGCGTAACGCCCTTGCCTACCTTGCCTTGTCAATGTGCGGCTTGATTCGCCGCTCTCTCGACAAACCATAGCAAACATACCACATGTCCTCCCCGGCGCATAACCGGCTTCTCGCCACAAAGCCCAGCAAGTTTGGGTCAAACCAAGGCGGCGCGGAAAGCGCCGCCGCTGATGGAGCGAAAGAAAACGCACCGCTACGAGGTGAAGCGCGGGAGGGATGAC
>CACYQU010000008.1 GCA_902776615.1 uncultured bacterium | reverse complement strand
CCTCTCCGCAAGCCTGGTACGGCTTGAAAAAGAATTGTTCCCATTATATCTAGCGCATCCGCTCCGCGGACAGCCTTCGGCTGGGGGATATGCCCTACCAGATTTTGCAATTGCCTCTACTTTCATATCGGCAGTTCGCCCTGGCGCGCGGCGGGCGCGAGACCGAGCAGCGTCCATGCCGACGGCGCGGCGACGCGTCCTTTCGGAGTGCGCTCCATATACCCGTTCATTATGAGGAAAGGTTCGTAGGCCTCCTCGATGGTATCTGGTTCTTCGCCAACAGAAACCGCAATCGTCGACAGGCCCACGGGCCCGCCGCCGAACTTCACGCATATGGTTTCAAGTATGCGGCGATCCATTTCGTCCAGCCCATGGGGATCGATCTCAAGCAGACCCAGCGACTCCTTAGCCACATCGCCGGTGATGAAGTTGCCTGCCTTTATCTGCGCGTAGTCCCTCACGCGGCGCAGGAGGTTGTTGGCGATGCGCGGCGTTCCGCGCGAGCGGCGGGCGATTTCGGCGGCGCCTTCGTCGTCGATTTCCACGCCAAGCTTCGCCGCGCTGGATTTGACGATCTCGGCGAGCTCGGCGCTTGCATAGTAGTCGAGTCTGTTCACGAGGCCGAACCGCGCGCGAAGCGGTGCGGCGATGAGACCGATGCGCGTCGTCGCGCCGACGAGCGTGAAGCGGGGAAGCTCCAGCCTGACGGATCGCGCGTTGGGGCCTTGGTCGATCATGATGTCGATTGCATAGTCCTCCATGGCCGAATAGAGATACTCCTCTACCATCTTGGCCATGCGGTGTATTTCGTCGATAAATACGATGTCGCCCGGTTCAAGGCTCGTGAGAAGCCCGGCGAGATCGCCTGGTTTGGTTATCACCGGCCCGCTGGTCGTTTTCACATTGACGCCCATCGCGGCGCCGAGTATGTATGATAGAGTGGTCTTCCCAAGGCCCGGGGGACCTGAGAAAAGAACATGATCCAGTGATTCTCCGCGTTCTTTGGCGGCCTGAACCGCGAGCATAAGCCTGTCGCGAATCTTGGACTGCCCCACGAACCCTTCGAAATCCGTCGGCCTAAGCCGGTTGTCGAACGCGCTGTTTACGCGGTTCAACTCCTCGCTCTGTCGCATCGTATGCATTTGCGGAGATTATACCATATTGCCCCGAACACGCGCAACGAGAAAGGGTCTGCAATATTGATTGGATTGGGGGGAAGTGGTGCTCGGGGCGGGACTCGAACCCGCAAGGATCTCTCCACATGCACCTCAAGCATGCGTGTCTGCCAATTTCACCACCCGAGCAGGTGTTGAAAACGAGTGATAGTATACTATATTCTGACGACGCGCGCAAGGGGGTATCTGAAAAAAAAATTGGAGGCAGCTTTTCGCCGCCCCCAATGCACTTTAGATCGTACGGCCCGATTAGCCAAGAATAGCGTCCTTAGCGGCCTTGGCCACGCGGAATTTCACCTTCGTGCGGGCAGGAATCTTGATCGTCTCGCCAGTGGCGGGATTGCGGCCGGTGCGAGCCTTGCTCTTCGCCTTGATAAGCTTGCCGAGACCCGGAAGGACGATGCCCTTCGGAGTGTTGGCGCCAGCATAGGCAATCTCGAGGAGCTTGTCGTAAGCGGCGGTGGCCTGCTTCTTGGTGATCTCGGCGGCTTCGGCGATTGCAGCCATGATCGCGGACTTGGTTGTAGGTACCTGGACTTTCTTAGCCATTTTGTTTTGATCCTTTTTTAGCCCCGCAGGAACCACTCCTACGTGGACAACGCATAATTTACCAAGTTTTTCTGCACATTGCAAGGGGGTAGGCGAAAAAACCTTAAAAAAGTTTCACGTTGCGCAAACTCCACCGTCACCGATTTTGGTATAATAGCAACCGCCGATGGAAAGAAAGAAGATCATCCCCTATGTGAACGACGAAGTCGCGACGCGCGACTTCAAGTACTACATATTCGACTGGGACGACAACATCCTGCACATGCCCACGAAGATCAGAATGGAACATCTTCGCGACGACGGCACGTGGGAACCGGTCGAAGTATCAACGGCGACGTTCGCAATGATACGCAGCGACGTTGAGCACTACCGCCCGCCGCGCGACGGAGGATGGAACGCCGCGTTCCGCAACTTCGCCGACGAGCCAGGGCGCAACACGTTCATCGAAGATACGATAGCCGCGCTTGAGAAAATCGAACATGGGGAGGTGCCCGGGCCAAGCTACAACGCATTGAAGAAGACGCTGCGCGAGGGACGCATCTTCGCCATTGTGACAGCGCGTGGGCATTCGCCGCAGACGATCGAAAAGGCCGTGCGCGTGTTCATACGATACGCACTGACCGAATCGGAGCGCGCCGAGATGATGTCGAACCTGCGCGGATACCGCAAGTGGTTCGACGGAGTCGCGACATTCGAATCGGACGCCAAGGAGCTCGACTACTATCTGCACATGTGCCGCTACAGCGCGGTCACGCACGACGCGTTCAAGGAGCGGATGGAGGCGGATCCGATATATCAGGAGAAGCTCGCCACGGCGACAACCGCGGCCCGTCCGGAACTCGCGAAGGAGTTCGCGATACGAGACTTCGTGGAGCACATCTTCCACACACTCCAGCGCACCGGCGGGCTCGGGCGATCGGTTTCAATCGGGTTTTCCGACGACGACAAGGGTAATGTCAAAAGCGTGTCGAGCTACATACGGCAGGAACTTTCCAAACGGTTCGACGGAATCAAGTTCGTAGTGTACGACACATCCGACAGGACGCTTGCGAAAGGCCGCAAGGTATGCGTGTCGGGGCAATTGAATCTGCCGGGGTTCTAACGGAGCTCGACCGCGTCAGCCGCCGTTCAACCGCTCCGCGAGACCAGTGCGCCGCTCGCGTACGGTGTTGGTTTTGATCGCCTGGTCGACCGCGTACGGCACGCCCATGAGCAGCACTAGCTTGCGTCCGCGCGTTATCGCGGTGTAGAGCAGATTCCGCTGGAGCATTACGTAGTGCTGAGAGTGGACTATCACGATCACTGCCGGATATTCGCTGCCCTGCGACTTGTGTATGGTTGTGGCGTATGCAAGCACGAGTTCGTCGAGGTCGCCCGAATCGTATCGCACCGGACGGCCGTCGAACGTAACGACCATCGTCCTCGACATCGTATCGACGCTCTTCACAAAACCGACGTCCCCGTTGTAGACATCCTTGTCGTAGTTGTTGCGCAGCTGCATGACCCTGTCGCCGGCGCGGAAGACGGTTCCTCCGCGCACGAGGCCCTCGCCGCCGGGATTGAGGGCTCGCTGTATCTCGAAATTGAGGTTCTCGGTTCCGAGGGAGTTGCGGCGCATGGGAGAAAGCACTTGCACGTCTTCCAGCGGATCCAGACCGAACTTGCGCGGGATGCGCTTTGTCATGAACTCTATGGCGCGAGCGATGCAGGCTTGCGGATCGTCTATGCGCATGAAGTAGAAGTCGGTGTCGCCCTGGCGTATTTCGAGAGACTCGCCCGCGTTGACATGATGGGCGTTTGTCACAATGAGGCCGGCGGCATCCTGGCGAAATATGAACTCGAGCTTCGAAGCCGGCACGACGCCGGATTTTATCATGTCGCCAAGCACGCTGCCTGCCCCGACGCTCGGCAACTGGTCGGTGTCGCCGACCCACACGACAACCGACGATTCCGGTATGGCGGCGAGAAGATCCGCCGCGAGAGATATGTCGATCATCGACGTCTCGTCGAAGATGAACACGTCCGCGTCGTATTTATTCTCGCCGTTGTACGTAAACTCGTTGGTTACAGGATTCCACTTGATAAGCCTGTGTATAGTCTGCGCAGGCGCACCGACGCTTTCTGACATGCGCTTTGCCGCGCGCCCCGTGGGAGCGGCGAGGACGACTTTCAGCTTCCGTTCGCCGTAAATATCGACAAGCGCGCGTATGATTGTGGTTTTGCCCACGCCTGGGCCGCCGGTAATTATGGAGAACTTGCTTTCAAGCGAACGCTCAAGCGCCTGGGACTGGCGCGATTCAAGCCTGAAGCCGGCGCGACGCTCCCACCATGCTACGGCACGCCTTGCGTCGATCTCGCGAAACGTTCGCGGAGTAGAGAGTATGCGCCTCACCCTGTAGGCGACATCTTTTTCGTCGTAGTACAGTTTTTTGAGGTACACTCGCCTGGGGCCTTCGCCATCGCGCTCTGCGACAACACGTGCGTCCTCAAGTTCCTGCTCGAGCGCCGTGCCGAGCGTCTCGACGGGAATCCCCGTAAGCTCGTTGCCTCTCAGCAGCAGATCGTTCTCGTACGTCCAGCAGTGGCCGCCGTCCTCCGCCTCCTTCTCCAGAACATATGATATGGACGCCCTCGCCCTAAGTGGCGAATCGCGGGGGATTCCGACCGACAGTGCGATTCTGTCGGCCGTGGCGAAGCCTATTCCCCAGATGTCGCGGCAAAGTTTGTACGGGTCTGCCTTTACGATGGCTATGGCATCTGGTCCGTACCGCCGGACTATCTTTGTCATCTTCGCCACGCTTATTCCGTAGGTCTGGCCGAAGATCATGTTTTCGCGCATTGTCGCATTAGCCCGCCAGCTCTCGCGTATCTGCGCGATCTTGGCCGCACCGAGTTTCGGAACCTCGACAAGCCGCGCCGACTGATGGTTCAGCACGTTGAGCGTATCGTCTCCGAATGTGTCGACAATCCTCTTCGCGAGCACCTTGCCGACCCCTTTTATCAGACCCGACGCGAGATAGCGCTCTATCCCGGCGAGCGACTTTGGCGCGACGCACGTTATCGAATCGGCCTTGAACTGGCGCCCGTGCACCTTGTCGGTGACCCATGCGCCCTCGGCCTTTACGTCCTCCCCTTCCCACACGGCCCGCGTCTTGCCGACGACAGTTATCTCATTCAGCTTGCGCAGTGCATATCCGGAAGGAATTTCTACATGCAGCACCGTATATCCGTTTTCGTCGTTGTGGTATACAACGCTTCGGATCGTGCCTTCGACCGTTTCTTTTTCATTCTTGGCATCATCGCCTTCGGCCATAGATTCCTCCACTCCCTTAGGCGTCCGACATGCTTCTGGCGCGATCTTCCATTATCTGGTCGAACTCGTCTTCGTCGTCAAGCTCAGGGATCTCGTCGGGTTTGTCCGGCGGAATCATGAGATACCTGAGCGCAGCCGTGGCAAGACGCCTGAACACCGGGGCTGCAGAGTTGCCGCCCTGATGGAACTTTCGTATGGCGTCGAAGTCAAGCGTAACAAGCACGACAAGTTTCGGATCTGACGCCGGAACCATTCCGCAGAACGTGGCGCGGTACAGTCCGGGTGCATATCTGCGGCCGATTACCTTTTGCGCAGTTCCGGTCTTGCCGGCCACGGAGTAGCCAGGTATCGCCGCGCGGCGTGCAGTGCCGTTTTTGGTCGCAACGCCGAGCATGGCATTTCTGAGGGTGCGCGCAGCCATGGCGGATATTGGGCGGCCGACTACTTCGTCGGAATGTCTGTAGAGCTCCACGCCATTGGCGTCCACAATCTTCTTTATTATATGCGGCTTTATGCGTACGCCATCGTTTGCAATCGCCTGATATGCGGACGCCAGCTGAATGGCCGTCACGGCAACGCCCTGCCCGATAGGCGCGCGCGACCATGTAGCCTTATCCCAACGCTTCCAGTGCGGCAGTATACCCACCTCCTCGCCGGGAAGTTCGACTCCCGTCTTGGAACCGAACCCAAATGCACGCATGTAGCTCCACAGCCGCTGAGGGCCAAGATCGTAGCCTAGCTTGCCGATCACGATATTGGACGAATGCACAATCGCGTCCGCCACGGACATCGTAGGCTCCCACACGTGCGAACCGTCGCCGGGCAGCTTGTAGTAGCGTTCGTCGTTTCGCGCGGTCGAATACATCTTGTCCGGTCCGGCAAAGCCAGAGTCGAACGCCGCTGCGGCAGTTATGACTTTCATGACAGATCCCGGCTCGTAGGTAAAATTCGCAACCCTGTTGAGCTTTGCGGAGTCTGGCGTGGAGCCGAAACGAAGCGGGTCGAAATCTGGGAGCGACGCCATCGCAAGAATCGCCGCGCTCTTTGCATCCATCACAAGGCACCACCCCGAGCCGGGTTCGAACATTGACATGCCTGCGGACAATGCGGTTTCGGCCTCGTACTGCAGGGTATGGTCTATCGTGAGGTATATGTCGGCGCCCGGCACGGGATCAACCGAGACGATGCGCTTATCGTAGAGTTCGCGCCCGCGCGCATCCTTCATGCCGCGGATTTCGCCAGGTATGCCAGTCAAGTAGCGATTGTATCTGAGTTCGATTCCGGCGGACCCTACATGCTCCGCATTTACAGACCCGAGAACATGCGACAGCCTGCGGCGATGGAGATACTGACGGATCTGCCTATCCTCTATCGACACGCCGGCGACAAGAGTCGAGTCGGCGAGAATGCGATGAGCCTCTGGATCGGACGACACTGCAAGCGGCTGATAGCGGCGCTTCACGTCCTCGCTCATCGCAAGCAGCTTTTTGAAGTCCAGCCCCAGCGCCGTCGCTATCGTTTTCACAATTGCCGCGCGAGGGCGCGGGGGCTCGCCTCTGCGACGCACCACGCGATTGGTCAGAGCGACAGGGTCGAGATGGTAGTCCCAAACGGGAACGGACTTTACGAGCGGCGTGCCGGTTGCATCAAATATCGAGCCGCGGCGACCGGGAAGTTCACGCCTGAATGTATAATCTATCGAATCTACCGAGGGATCGACATGGGCGCGCACGACTTTCTGCGTGGAATATCCCGCCAGCAGCAACAATGCCGCGACAGGCAGCCAGAATCTGGCGTTCTCGCCGCGCCTAGCCACGGACTATCTAACCTTTCGCGTCGTCTTCACCTGCGCCGTTCTTGACACACCCGAGGAGCGACGTGCCGCACGCGCGACAGAAAGCTGCCCGGGCTTGGGCTGGCCTCGCGCGTCCATGCGGACGATCTGATCGGCCCTCGGATATTTCATGGAAAGGCCAAACTTCAACAATGCGCGATCGAGATTCTCGGATGTCTTCATCGCATCCCAGCGCGCGCTTTCCCTCGCCCGGTCATTCTCC
The DNA here is from genome assembly GCA_902776615.1 of uncultured bacterium. Classification (GTDB taxonomy): domain Bacteria; phylum Verrucomicrobiota; class Kiritimatiellia; order RFP12; family UBA1067; genus UBA1067. Next base: position 45,841 of record CACYQU010000008.1, on the reverse strand, counting down.
AACTTGGCTAGGATGCGCTCCTTCTCGCCAATCGACTTCATGAGCTGGTTGCAGCTCGACGATGCGAGCAGATTCACCAGCACCATTACGAAAAACACAACCAGCACTCCGCCGACATGCATCGAACGGGTTGCCATTACAGACATTTTCTTTGAACGCTTACGGTTCTTCTTCATATCTCTACTCCCTTTCGTTTTCCAACTTTTCGATTGCACGAAGCTTTGCGCTCCGCGACCTTGCATTAAAAGCAATCTCATCTTCGCCGGCCTTGACCGCCTTGCGCACGACCAGTCTCACGCGAGGATGCTCGCCACGCCATTCAGAGCCACCGGCCTGAAGCGACACCTCGCGCCCGGCGTGCGCCGCGAAAAAGCCCTTGACCGCGCGATCGGTAAGCGACTCGAACGTAATTACGGCAAACCGCCCGCCAGGACGAAGAATCTCAAGCCCGCCGCGCAATGCACGGGTGAGCTCGCCCATCTCGTCATTGACCTCCATACGAAGAGCCTGAAACACGCGTGTCGCCGGATGATGCGCACCGCGCCGGCCGACAAGATTCTCAATGAACGATGCAAGGTCTGTAGTCGTCGCAAAACGGCGCAGAGCCCTTCTTTCGACTATGCCTTTGGCAATGCGCCTGGCGGCAGGCTCCTCGCCCAGGCGGCGCACGACATCCTCGAGCCGGGTCTGATCGTATTCATTTACAACACTGTCGGCAGTCAGACGCTTCGTTCGATCCATGCGCATATCAAGGGGTCCCTCGCGCTGAAAACTGAACCCGCGTCCAGCTTCATCCAACTGAGGACTCGACACGCCCAGATCCAACAAGACTCCGTCGACCTCGCACCACCCGTTTGCCTTTGCGATTTCTGCAATCTCTCCATGGTTGCCTCGTGCAATCTTAAGACCACTTATCTTCATGGCTTCAACCTCTGCGACAGCCTGATCGTCCCGGTCGATGCCAAGCACCTTGCCGCCCATAGCGACAATTTTCTTCGAATGGCCAGCCCGCCCAAGAGTTCCATCCACATACCTTCCGCCCGGCTTCACCGCCAAAGCGTCTATCGTCTCGTTTAAAAGGACTGGTATGTGCATTCGATGTTCCCCTGGTTAAAATCCGGCCATTGCCAAAGCTTCACCCAAGCCGGCCTGATCAACCGATTCGACAGGCGGGAGAACATCTGGATCCCAAAGTTGAATCATGCGAACTGCACCCTGCATAGCGACAGTCGTCTTCAAGTTCGCGAACTGAAGGAGCTTGTCGCTTATGCGGATGCGGCCTTGAACATCAACGGACGGCATCTCTGAACTCGCACCAATTTTCTGAAGGACCGGACGAAGCGCCGGATCAAAGAGCGCTTTCTTCCGAATCTCCTCAAGGCGCGATTCCATTTCCACAGGCGGTATGATGTTCACACACCTATCCTTAGGATCAGGCATCACATAGACGAACTCTGGATTCCCCATTATAGAGCGCCAAAGACTAGGTATCGTAAGGCGCTTTTTGGGGTCAAGAGCATAGTCGTAGCGGCCTACGAAACCGCTCGTTACTACCGAAGTCGACTCTGCGACACTCTGTCTGCTTTCCTTTGACATTTTCTGACACTATTATACACTTTCCCCCACCAAGACGCAATAGGAAATTTTAAGAAAGTTATTCCTACGCAAAAAGAAGGATTATAGTGGCAAAATAACCACTTTTACGGCGGGCTATTTACGATTCAGCAGTACATCAACAATCGAGGAGAGCGGATCATGCACTGAATCCAAATGGCGTACAGTCTCATCTAGGCGCATTGAGACCGCCTTTCGCACGGCTGGATTTGACAGCCATAAGTTAAGAATTTCGGCCACTGAACTAGCTGTAAATTGTTCCTGCAAAAGTTCCGGCATTACAGGCTCATCACCCGTTCCACCACATCTTTGCCAAACAATGTTCGCAAGTCCTATGTATTTTGTGCCCTTTATAACTCGTCGTGCAAATGCGGCAAGAACCGGGCTAACGCGATAGACAAGCACAGTAGGACATCTCGCAAGCGCCGCCTCAAGAGTTGCCGTTCCACTTGCCACAGCGGCACAATGCGCAGACCGCAAAAGCTTCCGCGCACCGCCGAGTTTAACCTCTACGCAATCAGCCATACCTCGCGCCAAAACGATTTTAGATATAAGGGAATACACGCGCTCGTTTGCCGCGGGGACAGAAAATCTAGCACCCTTGACAAGTTTTGCAGCATCTAGCAACACGGGAAGTATGCGCTCTATCTCGCCGGCTCTGCTTCCGGGTAAAAGCGCGACCAAACGAGACGCGGCTCTGTCGTCAACATCGCAAATCTCTTCGGCATCGAACTCTTTTGCAAGCGGGTGCCCTACAAATGTGGCGAAGCCCGATTTGAACAGCGATGGCTCGAAAGGGAAAAAGCAGCACAAAGCGTCCAGCGAGGCCTCTATCTTCGGAATGCGATTCTGATGCCACGCCCAGACCTGTGGGCAGACGACGTGCACAGCCCTTACGCCTTTTGCTTTGGCGTATGCGGCGAGTTTGAGGTTCATCCCGGGATAATCGATCGTGCAAACCACATCTGGTCGCCACTCGTCGATTACACGCTCCATAGTGCGCTTGACACGCAGAAAAAACGGCAGACGCCTCAACACTGCGCCAAAACCAAAAACGGCAAGATCGGAAGTTTCGAAACCATAGTCTTGATAACCACGCACTTCATGCCCCTGCAACCTTGCGCGCAATCCGCGCGCATAGATCATCCCGCTTTCCTCGCCCGCAAGCACAAGAATTCTCATTTCATCCTCACAGGCGCAGATGGCAGTCCGCTCTCGACACCAACAATTGCAATGTTGTGCCTATTGGCGAAGTCAACAACAGCCTCTCGATCGAGCAAGATAACCCGCCCCGCTTGAAATCCAATTGCTGTTGCACCGGCACGTTTCATAACCTTGAGCGTTTTAAGCCCGATAACAGGAATATCAAAACGCATATCATGCCCCTCGCGCGCCGCCTTGAACACTACGCCGCCCTTCCCGCCTAGCCGTCCGCCGCGTTTTATGGCCCTGTTCGTTCCTTCGAACGCCTCAACAGACAGAACCATGCCGCGTTTGACCATTACAGTCTGGCCAACGTCGTGCACGCCAACATCATGCGCTACACGTGCGCCATGCTCTACATCGCTCGCTTCCTCGGCTGTAAGACCGCGCTTCGTAAGAGCACCGACACCAGGAATGTGGTCTTCCATATAAAGGCTCGCTGGCAATATTTCGACTCCGCTTTCAGCGAACTTCTCGATCAGCTTCGAGAATACCGTGTGAGCCGTCTTAACCGGAAGCTCCTTGAGCCATGCTGTGACCTCCGGATCGAACCGGCCGCGAAACAGCGAAAGCGGATTGACCTGCCCCGCGAGAATTCCGCCGTCGTAGTCCATCGTACCAACGCGGCGAATGCTCTCTGCAATTGTTCCGAGCGTAATAGGAATCACGCCATCCGCAGCTTTACGTGTCGCACGATCGGTAGACCCCGCTATGCTTACGACGTCCACGCGCCCTACGCCAGCCTTCTTCGCACCCTCGACGATAAGTCTCGGGTAGCTGCCGGCACCCGCTATCACAACAAGTTTCCGTATCATGTTCGCGACTGCCCCTTAAAGTCCAGCAGATGTCCGAGAAGCGAACGCACGCCTCGATAGTAGAACGGAAAGTCGAAAAGAGTACGGGTCGACGTGAGGCGGCGCAACAGCGCCATAGGCTGAAGAAAACCGCTGTAGACATCACGTATGGCCTTCTTGATGTCAGCCTCCGAGACCAGCGGCGTCTTGGTGATGGCACGTCGCATATCGTATTCGTCCCAGTCAAGCGTGGCGAGGCCGTCCGCCGCCTTGAGTTCGCGGAACAATGGCGTTCCCGGATAGGGAATCGTAAGCGTGCACTGAAGCGTGGAGGCCCAGCCTTTGGCAAGAAGGCGCCGCGCAAAGCGTACCGTATTGGCTATTTCCTCCGGACCTTCCCACGCATGCCCGAACATGAATGTAAGATGAACATCCAGCCCGGCCTTGTGCGCCCACTCGCAGCCTTTTTCGACGTCTTCCACTTTAAGCGCCTTCACAAACCTGTCGAGCGTCGCCTGATTCGCCGACTCGACGCCGAAGAGCACAAGCCTGAAACCGGCCTCGCGCATCATTTTGTAATCGTCAAATCCAAGGCGGCCGAAGCGCATGTTGCAATCGATGCAAAGTTTTTTATTGAGCCCGCGCCTTGTAATCTCCGCGCAAAACACCTCAAGCCATTTGCCGACCGGCAGCGAACCGGAGTCGTCCATTATCTCCTTCACGCCATACTTGTCGACAAGCATTTCGATTTCGTCCACAACGTCAACAGGATCGCGCGTTCTGTATGTGGGATAAAGGGTCGTCCAGCTGCAAAAGGTGCACTTGGCATGCCAGCAATCTCGCCCCGACATTATGTATGTCCCGGGCGTGCGCCGGAAGTTTCCGTTCTTCTCGGCGTAGAGCCGCCAGTTGACGAGATCGCGATCTATCCACGGCGCGGAGTTTAGATCGTGGTCGAGTTTGAAGCGGCCCGTGTTCTTCACGGCGCCACCTTCACGATACCATATTCCGGCCTCGAACTTTGACGTGTCGCCATCTGATGCGACGAGATTCTTCAAAAGGAAATCCCAGTCGCCGCCAGTCAGTATGTAGTCGACGCGACATGCGTTCATCGACTCTTCGGGGAGAGCTGTGACATGATCTCCCACGAGCGCAGTCTTGAAGCCGTTGGAAGAATGCGAATCTATCCAATTCCAATGACGCTTGACTACCGGCGTCTTGGTTTCAAGAACCACAAGATCCGGCTTGAATGACGCAAGGCGAGACTCGAACTCGTCATTCGAAATCTCGCCCGCGATTCCATCGAGGAAGAGTACTTCGTGGCCCTCCCTCTTCAACATCGTCGCCGCCGTTGCAGGAACGACAGGGAAGATGTATGTAGGACGCGAGAACCACTGAAACTGGCGGTTCTGCGTGAGAAGCGCGACGCCCTTCTCCGACTTGAACGGCGGATAGCAGATGGCGACGCGCATTTTTTCAGATTACCACTTGTATCCGAGGCCGACAATATAGCGCGTGTCGCTCGACTTGCGTCCGGCGCTCGGCGTGCTGTTGTAGTCCCACTCGGCCTTGCAGAGAAGGTCGAAGTCCATTATGATTTTCGTCGTGAAGCCGACATCGGCCTTGACCAGATAAATCTCGGAATCGTCGACATCAGGCATGTACTCGCAGTTGTGGAAGAACTCGACAGTCTCGTTCCACTTCGGATAGTACTTGAGGTGATGGGCGTAGCGGAAGGTGGCATAGCTCTTCTCTGCGTCATCGGACTTCTCCTTGTAGTCGGTGCGCACCCACGCAAAACCAGCCTCCTGGCTGAAGCTCCACTTGCCAGTCATTTCGAAATTCTCCTTGTCAAGCCACTGGTAGCCGAGACCGCCGCCCAGACGGACGCGGAAATCGAGCCCTGCGATATCGTCGCGCTCGTAACGCCCGTTCTCGTACGTGTACACGCGGGTAGACCAAAAGTGGTCGTGCTGCCCCTCAAGCTCCATACGATCGGTAGTCTTGTCCTTGTCGTGCTTGGAAGTTCCGGTCTCGGTGTAGTAGTAGCCGAAATCGACGTTTACACGATCCTCTTCCCAACGGCGGTTGACGTTCGCTATCACGCTAGCCGAGTTGTTGTATGTATTGCCGCGCGTCGAGTTGTAGGCGACATTGATCGAACCATGCCACTTTTCTTCTTCGGGATCAGTCGTCTTGACATCGTCCATATTGACCGGCTTTGCGTCGACAACGAGTTTTCCGTCCGTCACAGTAACGGCCAACTCTTCCTTTGTGCCGTCCTTGTACTGGACAACGTGGGTCTTGTCGCTCTCAAGCGAGGCAATGTTCTCAACCTTTATGGAGACTTCTCCAAGGTCATCGGATTTAAACTTGAGTTCGCCGTCACGGATGACGTCGGCCGTACCTGTCAGGAATGAACCCGACTTTAGCGTTACCTTGTCTGCGAACGCTGTTACAGAGGCGGCGATGGCCGCCGCTAATGCTAGTGTCTTTGTTGTCATTTTTTGTTTACCTTGATATTGGCCTTCTTAGGCTTTGTGTGTATTATACCATAAGTTTGCGCCGCGCGTCCAAATGCCTGTGCGAACGGCAGAATCGACCGTCCGGCGACAAGCCGAAGCGACAGGGCGATTCATCATAGAAGTATATTCAACATTTCGGCCACAAGACGCCCGCTCTTGTGCAGAGACTCGACGCTGATCTTGTCCACAGTGTCGGCCGGTGTATGCCACCAATCGTTAAGGCCTGGCGAGCTGCCGTAATCGAAATCTATGAAATCTATAGCCCTCCACCCTTTGGATGCAAACGCAAGATGGTCATCCTTTACATCTTCGGCAATCCTGGAGACAAAACCTTCTCCCAACCCGGCCCTGCGGGCAGCGTGCACGGATATCTTGGCAAGCGTGTCGTCACAGTTCGCAGGGACGGTTACCTTGAGATCCCTATCTCCAAGCATGTCAATGCATATCGCAGCACGAATGCGGCGCTCTCGCCTGACAATTTCATCCACCGCTCGGCGCGAGCCCCAAAAACCATCATCCGCCGCGTATCCGTGCATGCTCTCTTCTCCATCGGTCCAAATCAGCATGAGATTGCCCTTCGGCAATCCCCTCTCGGCGACAGATCTTGCCAGTGCCATCAACAAACCAGTAGTGGATGCGCCATCATTGGCGCCAGGACTGTCCGAACCCGGCTTTGTGTCAAAATGCGACATGACGACCACCCAGTCTGCGGATTGGTCTTTGCGGAACTCGCAATACAGATTTGTGAAAGTTCGCTCTCCATTCGGAGTATCCGCCTTGAATACGTCACGGCGTATGTCAACACCTTCGGACGAAACCTTGTCCAATATCCAGTTGGCCGCAATCTTCCCTCGCACAGTTCCAGCGTCGCGAGGAGTGCATTCGTTTACAAAATTGCTGGCGCAACTGTATGCGAACTGGGCGTCAGAAGCCGAAAACGCAACCGACGCCGCCAAGATCAATGCATTTAACATATTAGTCGACCTGAAGCCCTATCATTGATATGATGCGATCAAGATCGTCATTATCGTAAAAATCTATCTCCAAAACACCCTTGGTGTGACGACCATTGTCGTGCGTCATACCGCTTGTAAGGCGAACAGCGCAACCGAGATGCTTTTTAAGCTTGTCCACCAAACTGCGCACATATCCTTCAGGAATATCCGGTGTTCCGCGCGGTCGCTCCGCAACTGGCATGTGGAGGCGTGCGACCCGCTTTTCAAGAGCTCTTACCGTAAGCTGGTTGTTTACGCAATCCCGCGCAAAAAGAATCCTGTCCTTCTCGCTGTCTACGGAAAGCAGAACTTTCGCGTGACCGACCGAAAGCAGTTTGGTTTGAACAAGCGTCTTTACTTCCTCCGGAAGCTCAAGAAGCCTTACTGAATTCGCAACCGTCGCTCGACCTTTGCCGACCTTCTCCGCCACTTCCTGCTGCGTAAGCCCGAAAGCATCCTGAAGCGTCTTATAGCTTACAGCCTCTTCGATTGGATTCAGGTCCTCTCTCTGCAGATTCTCGGTCGTCGTCATGACAGCGGCCGTCTGGTCGTCGGCTTCGACCACTGTCACGCGAATCTTGCTCCACCCCGCAAGTTGCGCAGCTCTCAAGCGCCTCTCGCCGGATATGAGTTCATAGCGACCCGAAGAATTCTTCCTGACGGTTGGCGGCTGTACAAGGCCGTTGTTCTTCAGCGATTCGGCAAGGCCCTTGAGCTCTTCCTCGCTAAAATCGCGACGAGGCTGATAAGGGCTTCTCTCAATCTCGAGGATATTCAACTCGAGCGGAGCGCCGGAAGGCTGCGCGGCAGGCTTCGCGTGCGACGACGCGGCCGCAACAGCCAAAGCAGGCGTCGCAGCCGCGGCCTTCGCAGAAGACGGAATAAGAGAGTCAAGCCCTCTGCCCAGGCCATGCCGCTTGCGACCGTCCGCCGCGGCAGATGGCTTTGCGCCACCTGTCGCTTTCTTGAGAAACGGAGTAGACGGCTTGGTTGGCACGGTTAACTATCAGAAGTAGCCGTTTACGATCGGCAGAACCTTGAGCGTATTGCTCATGATCACGTTTATGAGACCAATCTGAAAGCCCCACTCGCACTCATCGGCAAAGTTGATCAAACCGATTTGGCAACCATGCAGAAGATTCGCATGGTTGAACACAAGCGCGGTCTGGCAGCCATAAGCCCTCTCGGCAATGTTCGCGCCGAGGGCGGCTGTCCAGCCATAGCTCATCTCACGGGCGAAGTTGACCACAAGGCTGGCCTCCAGGCCGTAGAGCTCGTCGTAAATCGAACCGAGAAGCTCCACGTCGACGCCACGGACGACATGATGATAGCTGACCAGACCTACATCAAGGCCATATACGGTTCCACGGCAGATGTTGGCGCCGAGAGTCGCACGAAGCCCGTACACATCGCGGCTTGCGTAGTTGAAAAGACCGCCAACGCCAAGACCCATCAAGTCGTCGCGCGTGGTAAGCCCAAGGCCTCCGACGCCAAGACCATACATCTTCGGCGCATCGGCATAAAGGAGATTGACGTCAAGACCAAAGACATCCCACCTCTCTATGCCCCACGGCAGCTGAACTGGCGTGGCGATGCCGATTGCCAGCGGCGTCCACCCAACAACACCCGTTTCCTCGACATCCTGAGCAAATACGGGCGAAACGGCAGCCATAGACAGCGCCGCGATTCCGGTCTTTATCAAACGATTCATCTGTAACTCCTTACTTTGGTTAGAAAAATTGAGAGTGTATTTTACCTTTTCTTGCCTCGCAAGTCAACCGGGTATGATAAATTTTGCACACTCGACACCGCTTTTCGTGCCGTCGCGAAGGCAAGCGTCAGATTGTATCCGCCTGTCGGACCATCGATATCGAGGATTTCTCCGGCGAAATAAAGACCTTTCACTTTCTTCGACATCATTGTTTTGGCATCGACATCGTCGAGCGACACGCCGCCTATCGTAACGATCGATTCTTTCAGCGGACGCGGGCGCAAGTTGCGGAACGACAGCCGTTCGTGTCCGAACCAAACCTCGATCGTCCAGTCGCGCGGTTTCGCATGCTCGATGAAGCGCTGGCAGTTGTAGACCGCCGCGCCGCTCAGCCCGAAACTTTCGCAATCCACCTCTCCGCGCCAATCGAGAAGGACGCGCCCGGCGCCGTCAATCACTTTTGCCCGTCCGTCTTCAAAACGTCTTCCGGCGAGCGAGGTTATGCGTCTGTCGTCAGTTTCAAGACCGATGAGTCCCGGCCTATACGGAACGATTCTGTGGCCCAGAGCCTTCGCAAAGTTCTGTCCGTCGCCGACAGATCCTGTCTTAGGATAGCTCACGCCGCCTGTCGCGACAAGCACGTTCTCGGCCTGCAGATCAAAGTTTGCCGTCTTCACCACAAACCCTTCTCCGTGGCGCGGAACGATTCCTGTGACCGGGCAGTTCGTTATAACCGGCACGCCCTCGTCCCGCAGAAGGTCGCCGAATGCATGAACGACTGTCGCAGCCTTCCCGTCAGCCGGGAACATGCGTCCATCCGCCATGCGGCGAACAGGCATGCCAAGAGACCGGAACCCGCGTATTATCTGGCGCGGCGGACACTCCCGAACAGCCCGGGAAACCCATTCGGCGCATGGCCCGACGTCGCGCAGGAAATCATCGGGAGAAATGTCCTTCGTGAAATTGCATCGGCCATTCGCGGTCATGAGCACCTTTGAGCCAAGACGCGCCTTGCGCTCGATCAAAACGCACGGTATGCGACGCTCTGCCGCAGTAGCGGCGGCAAACATGCCGGCGGCACCTCCGCCGACAATCACAAGCCTTGCCGAGCGAACATCCGCCATCACATCAGAAGGTCGTCAAGATCGGGAATCTTGCCGAGCATCCACTTGCGGCAGGAATCGAAAATTTCCTGGGCGGGGATACTTGTGTCAAGGCCGTCGACAAGCGCCGCATATTCATCAAGGTCACTTCGCGAAAGACGCCTGAAAAGCTTTGCCATTACAGGTATGTAAGTGCCTGACATGGAAAGCATGTCAATCCCCATGGCCGCCCAAAGCACACCGACAATGGGGTCTGCGGCGCTTTCGCCGCATACGCTTACCGGTATTCCATGGCGATGGGCCGCATCTATCGCACGGCGCATGAGGTAGAGAACCGCCGGGTTCGTCGGCTGGTATAGATGGGCCACGGCCTCATTGCTGCGGTCGGCGGCCATAGTATACTGTATAAGGTCGTTGGTCCCTATCGAAAAAAAGTCGACGCGCTTCGCAATCGCATCTGCGTTTATTGCCGCCGAGGGAATTTCAATCATTGCGCCAACGGGCATGTGCCTGTCATAGGCGACACCTTCCTCGTCCAGCGAACGCTTGACCTCTGCCAACACTACGGCGGCCTCGTTCAGCTCTTCGACGCAGCTTACCATCGGATACATTGTATACACCTTGCCATAAGCCGACGCGCGCAGTATCGCCCTGAGCTGCTTCTTGAAAACGTCCAGATTGGACAGCAAGTAACGTACCGACCTATTGCCGAGGAACGGGTTGTTTTCGCGCGCGGAAATCCCCTTTACGGTCTTGTCGCCGCCGATATCCAGTGCGCGAATCGTTATGGAAGCGTCGGGCGAAAGCTTCATCGCCTGCTCTACGGCTTCGCGATACGCCTGAAACTGTTCTTCCTCGGTAGGCTCGCACTCGCGGTTGAGCCACAGGTATTCGCTGCGATAAAGGCCAACACCTCTTGCGCCGAGTTCCCGAAGCCCCGATACAGGCACGCCAGGATGTATGTTGGCGAAAATCTTGACCTCGCCGCCATCACGAAGAGTGCCAGCCGGAGCCCCATCCGATGCGGCAGCTTCAACCTCGCGACGGTGACGCTGCATCGCTTCGTAGAGCGCCATTGTAGGCTTGTCGGGATTTATCGTGACAGCGCCGTTGCTGCCATCCAGAATAACCGTCATCCCGGGTTTGACCCTGGAAGTAATGTCGACAAGTCCCGTTACGGCGGGAATCGCCATCGCCCTGGCGAGAAGCGCCACATGGCTCGTGGCGGATCCGCCGTTCGTGGCAAAGCCAAGCACGTTCTCTCGCGGCAATCGCACTGTTTCCGATGGAGTCAGGTCGTCGGCTATGATTATAGACGGAACCTTCAACTCCATATGGGTGTCTTGGGCGAAGCCTGTGAGCGCCATGAGCAACCGACGCTCCACGTCATCGAAATCCCGCACGCGCTCGCGGAAGTACGGGTCGTTCATGCGCGTAAACTGGGCGCGCATTTTATCTGTAAACGCCTTGACGGCAGCCTCGGCATTCACATGATCCGTCACAACCCGCCTGCGAACATCGGACGAGAAAGTGGGGTCCTCCAAGAACATCAGGTGACACTCGAACACGCGCACGTCTGCACGCCCGGTGCGTTCCCGAAGAACCGATATCAGACTTTCAAGATCGCGCTTGGTCTCGGCGACGGCGCGCTCGAACCTGCGAAGCTCGTCTTCTTCGCGGCCTGATTCGACAACATATTCCGGAACGGGTATTTCACCATCTCCCCTGTAAAGGAAGACGGGCCCCGCAACCAGACCGCGGGCAGTCGCTATGCCCGCGAGTGTCGTCATCTCAGACCTACTGTTCATCAGGTATGTCGAACTTGCGGCCGATCAAAGCCTCAAGTTCGTCAAGGACCTCCTTCGCCTGCTTGCCGGCAGCAGTCACCTTTAGCACGGCTCCATGCGTCGCCTCCAGTGTCATGAGAGCCATAATTGATTTGCCGGAAACGACGTTGCCGTCTTTTTCGACCTCAACTTCGGCGTCATAGCGGCTGGCGACCTTTGCAAAAAGGCCCGCCGGACGCACGTGCATTCCGTACTTGTTCAGTAGCGTGAACTCGCGTGTGATTTTCTCAGCCATTGATTTTCTCCCTCTTTTTCGCAAAATTATATTTGGTTTTACCGGCACGCCGTCGCAGACGTATCGAAAGGTCTGCAACCGGATGGTGCCCTGCAAAGATCAACTTCTGCTGCTGCACTGCGGTTTCGACAAGATTCACGAGATCGCGGCCTTCGGAGACCGGTATGACCACGTTAGGAACATCAACCCCCAAGATTGTCCTAAACCTGCGACGCTGACCTATGCGGTCGATTTCGCCGCGCACATCGTCCAGCAACTTGAACGTTATCACCAGCTGCACGCGCTTTTCGTCGCGCACGGCATTGACTCCGAACATGCTCGGGATGTGAACTATTCCGATTCCGCGTATCTCCATGTAACCCGCAGTCGACTCGCTTGCCGAACCGTAGAGAGTGTCGTTTCCGACATCCTTGCGCACGCAGGTAAGATCGTCGGCCACCAGCGCCGCGCCCCGTTTTACAAGCCCCAGCGCCGTCTCGCTCTTGCCTAGTCCGGGGTCGCCCTCAAAGAGAACCCCTACGCCTGCGACCTCAACCATCGTCCCGTAGATGGTGGCCGAAGGCGCGGCGAGCCGCTCCAGCACGAACGTCGCCTGATTGGCGAACACGCGCGTCTTGAGCGGCGTCGAAAGCAGTATTGCGCCAGACGCCTCGGCTATTTCCACCTCATCCTTTGAAGGCACGTGGCCATTCGTAAAAATGAAGCAGAACGCCTTGCGGTCGATCATCGCCTTGACTCGCCCGAGTCTGGTTGCGGAATCCAGCGAGCGCAAATAAGCCACCTCGCCGCGTCCGATCAGATGAAGCCGCCGCCAGGCGAAATGATCGTAAAACCCCGCAAGCGCAAGGCCCGGACGGTTCAGTATCGGTTCCTCGACCATGCGATCGAGGCTCCTCCCGCCGGCAATGACGCTAAGGCGCAGTCTGTCTCCGCCGGCCTCGATGAAGTCGGATACGGAAAACGACGCGCCTCTTGCGTCAGCCTTTGTCGGGAGGTTTTTCATGTCAGTTCTTTTCGGATGCGGCGCGCTGCTTGCGCACAGTTCCCTTGCGCCTCTTCACGCGCATCCTGAGAAGCTGCCTCTCGGCGCGCGCCGCCGCCGTGTCGATCACGCTCTTGGCGCTTTCGGAAAACTCCTTTGCGCCGACAGCGACCTCACCCAGGCGATTGGCCACGACTTCAGCCATGTACATGTGCTTCTTGACGTCCACGTCTATCACTATGGATACCTTGGTCACCTTAGGGAACTTCTCCTTAAGCCTGGCCATACGAGCCTCGGCGTACTCCTTTAGCGACTCGATTCTGACGTCGCTGTGCCTCATAGTCACTTCTATGCTCATGTCTGTTCCTCCTTTTCCTTGTTATGTTTGTTTTGCCTTTACCGAAAAATGCTACATTCTGAACCCGTCGCCAAGATAGCGGGCTCGGACATCCGGATCGTCAACCAGCTCGTCAGTCGTTCCAGCCTTTAGAAGCCGCCCGTCGTACACCATGTACGCCCTATCGACAACCGAGAGCGTCTCGCGCACGTTGTGATCTGTTATGATGATTCCCAAACCATCCTTGGCAAGTCTGCGGACAATATCCTGTATCTCGCTGACGCTCAACGGATCCACGCCCGCAAACGGTTCGTCAAGCATCAGTATCGACGGATTTCTCACAAGAGACCGGGCGATCTCGAGTTTGCGCCTTTCGCCTCCGGAAAGAGTGTACGCCGGCTGCTTCGCGACCTTCATGAGGTCGAACGGTTCGAGAAGCTCCTCTGCGCGGGCCTTGCGCTCCTTGCGCGAAAGCGGCAATGCCTCCAGAATGGCCATGACATTCTCCCACACCGTCAGCTTCCGGAATACGCTAGGCTCTTGCGCGAGATAGCCAAGGCCATTCCTGGCGCGCATGTATACAGGCATGCGCGTGAGATCCTTGCCGCGGAAGACAACCTTACCTCCATCCGGCTTGACAAGCCCGACAACCATGTAGAATGTAGTCGTCTTGCCTGCACCGTTCGGACCGAGAAGACCTACAATCTCTCCGCAGCTCACGTCCATCGACATTCCGTTGACGACCGTCCTGTCGCCATATATCTTCACAAGCCCCTCGGCCCGCAGATCCGGACCGCCTGCAGTGCCTTCGCTAGCCATGGCCTTCATCGCATCCATAACCGGATCTGCGCTCATTTTCCACCTCCCGGTCCCTGTGGCATCTTGAGCCCATCAGCATCCATCGTTATGGCCGAATCCACAATCTCAACCTCTTCGCTGTCGGTCCAAAACGTAATGCGCGAACCCGAAACGGTACCCTTGCTCCCGCCTCCGTCGGCCAGCATTGCAGGCTCGCCGTCAGCACCATACATCACAATCCGAGAATCTCTTCTGGTGTACACGGCCCGATCGCACCTGCCCGTTCTTCCGTCGGATGCGACATTCACCCCTCCAAGCGCAACGACTCGCCTGAAGTCGTTGTCGCCAGAGACAAATGCGAACGCCTGCGCAGCGGCAAGGTCGTACTCCCGGCCCTTTTCGCTGCCATGCAATTTCACGTCGCCATCGAACATGGCCACGCCGGCACGCCGGTCATAGTCCGCACGAACACTTCTCAACTCGCGTCCTTCGGCGCGAAGAACCGTATTCGTGAATATCTTCACATATTCCTCCGCCGCCGAAAAGTATACGTTCTCGCCCTCCAGATCAACCTGATCGCGATACTTGGCGCGCGCGCGGCCTTCAGTCCAGCCGCTTTTCGTGGAACGGTCTACGAGACAGTTGTCTGCCTCAAGGCGCGACTCCTCCGACCCGTCGCGACCCAGCTGGCGAATCGTAACGCCCTCCGCCCACACATAGCCTTCTTGAATGAATATGTAAGCGCGGCGCGCAAAGACGCTTGTCTTTACAGAGCCGTCGGGATGGTTTTCGACGGGAATCGTCACGTTCTCGGCAGGTGTTGTCACACGCTCGCGGAATCTTGGATATTCAGCCCTGAGACGCTCGGCTTCGCGGTCGAGAAGCGCACGCTGGCCCAGCCATGCGGCTGAGTCGAATGCGTGCGCGGTCACGGCCGCGAACAGCAAAACCATCTCAATGAACGATCTCATGGATTCTAAGAAGCACCTTCCACAATTTCTCGACCTCGGAAAACTTGATTGCGTTAGCGGCATCACTCTTGGCGACCTTGGGGTTCATGTGCGTCTCCATGAAGACGCCATCCACTCCCGTCGCCACAGCTGCACGCGCAAGCGCGGGCGCATACTTCCCGTCACCGCCAGAACCTGTACCAAGCCCGCCCGGACGCTGGACGGAATGCGTAGCATCCATCACGACAGGGTAGCCAAGCTCGCGCATGATCAGCAAAGACCGCATGTCGGCGACAAGATTGCGATAGCCGAATGACGACCCGCGCTCGCACAGAACGATGCGCCTGTTGCCGGTGGACGTTATCTTGCGCACGACCTGCGCCATGTCCTCCGGCGCCATGAACTGCCCCTTCTTGACATTCACCACGGCGCCTGTTTCGCCCGCAGCAACCACCAGATCGGTCTGACGCGCAAGAAAGGCCGGTATCTGCAAAACATCGCAAACCTCTGCAACGGGTCTGCACTGCCAAGGCTCGTGGACGTCGGTCAAAACAGGCACGTCATACTTGGCGCGGACCTCCGCCAATATTTCAAGCCCCTTGTCGAGGCCGGGCCCGCGATACGAATCGACCGACGTGCGGTTGGCTTTGTCGAAGCTCGCCTTGAATATGTAGCCGACCTTGAGCTTGCGCGCAAGCGACGAAAGCCTCTTCGCGAGTTCTAGCGCCATTTCGCGAGACTCTATGACGCACGGACCGGCGATGAACGTCAGTTCACCGCCACCGAACCGGACACCTTTGTCGACTTGAACAGTTTTCATGCTTTATATTATATCAAAAACTGCGACGCACGACATGACGACCCGGCTTGTATTCACACGAGCAGCCGTCGCCGGGAATTGTCACCACCGCCGTCGCGCCTTCAGGAACAGTGAACTCCCACAGCCACTCGTCGCCCTCGTACCGCCACGCACTCGTCACAAGACCCGCGGCAGACTTGTACTGCGCCTTGACCCAGCCGAGCCTTCGGTCGGGTTTTGGCGACATGACGATCTTCTTGAAGCCGGGTTCCGACGAGTCGGCCGCAATGCCCGCAACCGATCGATACATCCACGCAAGCACCGCACCGTACGCATAGTGGTTGAAGCTATTCATGCCCACAGGCCCGAATCCGTCGGCCTTGGTGTAGCTGTTCCACCGTTCCCAGACGGTCGTCGCTCCCTGATCGACAGAGTAGAGCCAGCTCGGATGGCGGTGCTGCAGAAGAAGCGTATAGGCCACATCCGCCGCGCCGCATTCCGTGAGAACATCCATCAGGAAACCCGTCCCGAGAAAGCCCGTCTGCAGGCAGTCGCCGTGGTCGCGTATCGACTTGAGCAGAAGCGCCTTCGTCGCCTCGCGCGCCTCGCCTTCGACGATGCCGTGCTTGAGCGCGAAGACGCACGCCGTCTGAAGATTGCGCATGGACTTGAGCAGAAGGCCGTCGTCGTCCAGGAAGCTGCTCCTTATGTGGTTCAGCGCAAGTTTTGCGCTCTCGCGGAACCATGTCGCATCGTCGAACTTTCCTATTGCATCGCCCATCTCCGCCATAAGCCGCGCATCGTACAGCCAGTAGCACGCCGCGAGGAAAAGGCGGTAGTTCATTGCGTCGGGATGCTTCTTCCACCGCTCCCACGAACCGAACTTGTTGCCGCACGTCTCGAATGTCTCGTACGAGAGCCAGTCGGCGTAAATGTAGCCGAGCTTGTCTTCGAAGTTGTAGCACGTCTCGTCCAGGCGACGCACAAACTTCGACATCGCCTCCCAATTTTCGCGCACGATCTTCTCGTCGCCGAACTGACGCCATATCGTCCATGGCACGATCACACCCGCGTCAGCCCAGCCGAGGGAGAACTTTTCGTTGCCGTACTGGGCGAAAGGCGCGACCGACGGATAGCCGCCATCCTCGGACATCGAGTCGCGCATATCGCGCGTGAACTTGCGGAAGAAGCGACATGTATCGGCGTTGAACGCACCAGCCTCGCAGAACACCTGCGTGTCGGCCATCCAGCCAAGGCGCTCGTTGCGCTGCGGACAGTCGGTAGGAACGCTGAGGTAGTTAGAAAGCTGCCCCCAGTAGACGT
This sequence comes from uncultured bacterium, assembly GCA_902776615.1. Classification (GTDB taxonomy): domain Bacteria; phylum Verrucomicrobiota; class Kiritimatiellia; order RFP12; family UBA1067; genus UBA1067. The sequence continues at coordinate 28,625 of CACYQU010000008.1, read as the reverse complement.
TCTTGATGAAACGGTTCACACACTCGTCGCCCGTCTCGAGCGAACCGAGCTCCATTTCCTTCTTGATCGATGTCACTGGTATGGACGTCACGCTTTCGATCTCGACGTCATCCGTCGCCGTGATTGAGATGTAGCGGTAGCCGAAGAACGTGAAGCGCGGCATGTACCGCTCGACACCCTCGCCGGAAAAGGTATAGACCGCACGCATTCCTTCATTTGGAATGCGCAGATTTGCACGGTAGACGGAACCCTTCGGCCCATCACAGCCGCGCTCGCCCTTGTCGGCATCGTTCAGCATCTCGGCAGGCAGAGCCGTCAGAACGGTTCCGCGTGCGGCGCGAAACACAAATTCCGGCACTGCGGACGAGTTCTGCCCGAAGTCCACGACGAGCGTCTCGCCCTTCTTGAGCGAATACGGTCCGCGCTTCATGGCGAGGTCGCGGCGAAGCGCGACTTCGGCGCCGCACGTCGGGAGCACCCTGCCTGCGAACTCCGTGTTTATCTCAGGTCTCTCTTCAAGACCCTCGCCCAGAACGGGATCTTTCACGCGGGCGTCAAATTCCTCGCCGTCGAATATGGCCGCGTGGGTCACAGAGCCCGCGACGCCGCAGCGCCAGCTGTCCGCGTCAGTCGCGATCGTCTCGCTGCTTCCATCGGCGTAGGTTATTTCAAGCTCGCCGAGAAACGCGCTCTTCGAGCCGGCAAAACCGCCTTCGGGGTCTTTGTGGGACGGAGTGACTATCTTGTCGCGCCACCATCCGGCCGAGACTTCCGCCGCCAGAACGTTTTTCTCGCCTGCTCCGCGCCGCAGAAGATCCGTCACATCATAGGTGAACGAATACTTCGTCTTCTTGTTGTGGGTGAACCCTGGCTTGAGAAAATCGTCGCCGACTCTGGATCCGTTGACGAACGTCTCAAAAACGCCAAGCCCAGAGACGGTCCACTTCGCGGACGCAACCGCACCGGCGTTGACAAACTCGCGGGCGAACCAGCTTGTGCCGTCCGCAGCCCGCGAGCCGTCGCCCACCGGTCCTTTATGGACAGGTGCACTTGGAACAGAAATCCACTTTCCGTCAGCCGCTCCGGCGACGATGGCCAGAAGGACAATCGAAAGCGACAGCAACGAAAGAAGTTTTCTATTTCTCATGGCACTTGCCTTTCCGCATCAGCGGCAGAGCGTGTAGAGTACGCCGGCGACGACCGCAGAGCCGATCACGCCGGAGACGTTCGGTCCCATCGCCTGCATGAGGATGAAGTTGGTCGGGTCGTTTCCGAGCGAGACCTTGTTCGACACGCGCGCCGCCATTGGAACGGCCGAGACGCCTGCGGACCCGATCAGGGGATTTATCTTCTCCTTGGAAACGGCATTCATGAACTTCGCCATCAAAACGCCCGCGGCCGTGCCGACACAGAAAGCGCAGAGGCCAAGCGCCAGAATGCCGAGGGTCGTTCCGGAGAGGAACTTCTCGCACGCGAGCTTCGAACCGACCGAAAGACCGAGCATAATTGTGACGATATTGATGAGCGCATTGGACATCGTATCGGATATTCTCGCCACGGAAGGCCCCGCCTCCTTGGCGAGATTGCCGAGCATCAGCGCGCCGATGAGCGGCACGGCCGAAGGCAGCAGAACCGCGCAAAGCAGAAGCACGATGAGCGGGAAGCAGATCTTTTCGATCTTTTTGACCTCCCTGAGCGGCGGCATCTTTATGAGACGCTCCTCCTTGGTCGTGAGCGCGTTCATGATCGGCGGCTGTATGATCGGGACGAGCGCCATGTAGCTGTACGCCGCGACCGCGATAGCGCCGAGCAAATCCGGAGCGAGACGGCTTGTGAGCCAGATCGCCGTTGGACCGTCCGCGCCGCCGATGATGCCGATCGACGCAGCCGCCTTCACAGGCGCCACTCCGCCGAAGAAATCGGCGCCGAATACAGCGGCGAGACCTAGCGCACCAAAGAGCGCGAAGAAGATGCCGAACTGAGCAGCGCCTCCGAGAAGCGCCATCTTGGGGTTGGCGATCAACGGACCGAAATCGGTCATGGCGCCTACACCCATGAAGATCATGATCGGGAATACGCCCGTGTCGATGCCGAACTTGAAGAAGTAGTAGAGGAATCCGCCCGGCTCGACAATGCCGCCCTGCATCACCGGAAGCCCGGAAGCAAGGAAGGTTATCACGCCGTCATGCATCATCGCGGGAGCGGTTACGCCGGCGAGCGGGCAGTTCGCAAGAAGCCCGCCGAAGCCGATCGGCAGCAGCAGAAGCGGCTCGAACCCCTTCACGATGGCGAGATAGATCATGATGAGGCAAAGCGGTATCATGATCAACTGGCCAACGCCGTAGGGCATTCCGAAAAGCGTCTTCACCTCGTGGCCTCGCACAAAGTTGCCGGCATCGTCGAAGTAGCCGCCTATCCAGTCGCCGACATTCACCTTGTGCGATTCTGTCGAGAGCGTCGCCGCCTGTATCTGATCCACCACGTAGAATCCGTTCTTGTTGACGTGGCGCTCGCGGGGCTGGCGACCCATTGCAAGGTTCGGCGCCGCGGGACGGTCCGCATCGGCGAAGTTGCCGGTTATGTAGGCCGGCGCCTCTTTCTTGACAAAACCCGAAATACCGGTGTCGCCAGAAAGGTTTTTCACCTTCGCAAGCGTGGATTTCCAGGCAGGAGCCTCGTCGCCTGCCAATGCGCAGAACGCACAGGCCAATCCAAGGGCTGCAACAAGAAACTTTTTCATCTTCGATTTCCTTATCTAGATTTGCTGAGCATCCAAGATGTTCCTATCTCCTGGACTTCTGCGGATTGAGAAGTCCAGGATCATTGGAATTCTACCCGATAACAGCGAGAACATCGCCGGTCGCGACCTTGTCGGTCGCGTTGACGGTCACTGTCACCGTTCCGTCGCAAGGCGCGGTAACGGGGGTTTCCATCTTCATTACGTCCATGACGAGAATCTCGTCGCCCTTGGATACCTTCGTTCCGCTCGAGGCGGTTACGCGAAGGATCGTTCCGGGAACGGGGGATTTCACCTCCTGCCCTCCGGCAGGAGCAGACGCGGCGGCGGGCGCGGCGGCCTTCAAGCCGGCCTCTGCCTTGAAATCGACCGTCTTGCCGTTCACGACAGCCTTGCCGTCGCCCTTGATCTCGACACCGTACGCCTTGCCGTTGATGGTGACCGTCACTGGACCGCCCTTCCCTGCCGCAGGCTTTGCGTCTTCGGCGAAGCGGCAGCCCATCGGTGCCTTGGACGGATCCTTGAGGAAGAGGATTCCCTTCTCCTTGCACGACGCGGCGATGAAGATGTTCTCGTCGGTGACGGGGAGGCCCGCATCCTCCAGCGCCTTCCTGGCAACTGCGCCGCCCTTCTTGGGATCGGCGTCGTTGAGTTCGAGAACGGTCTTGGTGGTGGGCGTGGAATAGGGCTTGGTCAGCTCGTTGGAAGCCATGAACTCCGCAGCCTTCTTCACTATCTCCGGATCCGGCGGGACAGGCGTCTTGCCGAAATACCCGAGCACCATCTTGGCGTAACCGGGCGCGAACTTCTTGAACTTGCCGAACATGACGTTCTGGATGGCCTGCTGCGCGTAGAACTGCGAGACGGGCGTTACCGACGTGCCGAAGCCGCCAAGCCTCACGCAGTCGTACATCTCCGCGATCATGTCGTCGTACTTGTCCATCATGCCGTTGTCGCGCAGCATCTGCGTATTGGCCGTCAACGCGCCGCCGGGCATCGGGCTCCACACGATCTGCGGGTTTACGTTCATGGCCTCCGGCGGGAGGAAGTACTTCTTCATGGCGTTCTTGAAGGAGTCCTCCGCCTTCTTGATCTTGTTGATGTCGAAGTCGAACTGGAAGTCAGGGTCGCCGTCGAGGCAGTGCCACATCGTGATGATGTCGGGCTGGCAGGTGCCGCCGCTCATCGGCGCCATCGAAAGGTCGATGCCGTCCGCCCCGCCTTTGAGCGCGGCAAGATAGCACGCGACTCCGTTTCCAGCCGTCTCGTGGCTGTGGAACTGGATGTGCACCTTGTCGCCGAGCAGCTTGCGGGCGAGCTTCATCGTATTGTAGACCGTCGCAGGCGTGGAGGTGCCCGAAGCGTCCTTGAACGCGACGCGGTCGAAGGGAATGCCCGCGTCCATGATCATCTTCAGGCGGTCGCGGTAGAACTCGGGCGTGTGGGTGCCCTTGTTGTCGATTCCGGGCGGAAGCCCCATCATCGTCACGACGACTTCATGGTTCAGCCCCGCATCGTGGATGCACTGGCCGGACCACTTGAGGTTGTTCACGTCGTTCAGGGCGTCGAAGTTGCGGATGGACGTCATGCCGTGCTTCTTGAACATCTGGGCGTGGAGCTTGATCATGTCGCTGGGCTGCGATTCGAGCCCGACTACATTCACGCCGCGCGAAAGCGTCTGAAGGTCCGCCTCTGGCGCCGCCTTGCGGAACGCGTCCATGACGTCGAAAGCGTCCTCCTGGCAGTAGAAATAGCAACTCTGGAAACGCGCGCCGCCGCCGGCCTCGAACCAGCGGACGCCTGCCGCATACGCCTCCTCCACGCACGGGAGGAAGTCCTTGGAGAGAACGCGCGCGCCGACTACGCTCTGGAAACCGTCGCGAAACGCTGTGAGCATGTACTTTACTGTTTTCTTTGCCATTGTTGTTTTCCTTTTGAAACTTTTTCAGATGTGTTTGCTGCCGGCCTTCAACCATTCAGCGCAACCGCAATCGCAAGTGCCACGTTGGCGTCGTCGTCCGACGATTTCGCAACGGCGGGCTTTTTCTTTGGGGCTTCCTGCGGAAGTATCGAGTCGTACTTCCCTATGCCCTTCATCGACACCTTGGTCACCACTATGAGAACGGACAGGAACAGGTACACGATACCCATTCCCGCCACCATCAGAACTACGCCTTGTCCGATCATGTCTGTTTTTCCTATTCGTTGATGTTTGTAAGTTTGAAAGTGTCAAAATCGATCCTGCGGTAGTAGCAGTTGCGCGGCTCGCCGGCCTTGTTCTTGGTGTGGCATATCCCTCCGCGGCACGGCCTCACCACGTAAAGAAGCGAGTTCTGCTCGCAGTTGACGTAGGCCTCGAGGAGGTCGAACGTCTCGCCGCTCGTCTCGCCCTTGAACCAGAGTTTGTTGCGGCTCGTCGACCACAATACGAGCTTGCGCTTTGCAAAGCTCTCCTTCATGGCGAACTCGTTCGTATAGGCGACGAGTATCACCTCTTTGGTGTCTGCATTTTGAACCGCGACGGGTATTACACCCGGATCGCACTGCGACGCTCCCGCCGCGCGCGTGTCCGCCACTTGCTTTCCGACCTTTTCGAGCTTGGTGAAGTCAAGCTGCAGATCGAGAGATTCTTCTAGTTGTCCCATAGTCCTTCCGTTTTTTCAAACCTTGTTTTATTATACCAAAAACCGCCGCGGCATGCCGCGCCGCCTACTGGTCTTCCGTCACGCGCATGATCTCCTTCACGCTTGTCACTCCCGCGAAAACCTTCGCCCAACCGTCCTCGCGCAGCGTCTTCATCCCTTTCGAAAGCGATATGTTCCGTATCTGCGTCGCATTCTCGCGGCGGACTATCGCGCCCTCTATGTCCTCGTCGACGTCAAGCACCTCGAACAGCGCGCGGCGCCCCTTGTAGCCCGTTCGCGTGCAATGGTCGCACCCGCCCGGCTCGAACACGGTGTTCTTCTCCGGCGGGGTGTCGAGAGTGTAGTACCGCATGTCGAGCGGAACCTCGCGCCTGCAGTCGGGACAGAGTCGGCGGCAAAGGCGCTGGCCCATCACACCCGCAACTGCGGATGCGATGAGGAACGGCTCTACGCCCATGTCGATCAATCGCGGAAACGCGCCGGCAGCGTCGTTGGTGTGAAGCGTCGAAAACACCATGTGGCCCGTGAGCGACGCGTTGATGGCTATCTCGGCCGTCTCGCGGTCGCGGATTTCGCCGACCATGATGATGTCCGGATCCTGACGCAGGAAGGCGCGTAGCGCACGCGCAAAAGTCATGCCGATGTCAGCCTGCATCTGAACCTGGTTTATTCCGGCCATGTGATATTCGATCGGATCCTCGGCGGTCATGATTCGAACGTCGATCTTGTTCACCTCGGAGAGGAACGAGTAGAGCGATGTCGACTTTCCGGAACCTGTCGGCCCCGTGACGAGGAAGATTCCGTTCGGACGGTGGATAATCTTGTTCACGACGGCGAAATCCCGCTCGTTGAAGCCGAGATCGTCCATCTTCACAAAGTTGCCGCTCTTCGCGAGAAGTCGCAGCGAAATCGATTCGCCGTACGCGGCAGGCATGGTAGAAACGCGAATGTCGATATCCTGTCCCGCTATGCGGATTCCGATACGCCCGTCCATCGGCAGGCGCTTCTCGGCGATGTCGAGGTTCGCCATCACCTTGATGCGCGATATGATGGCGGACTTGAGACGGTTCAGCTGCGGCGGAACATCGACCTTGTGAAGCATGCCGTCTATCCGGTAGCGGATCCTGAGCTCCGTCTCTTGCGGCTCGATGTGGATATCGGTCGCGCCCTGACGGTCGGCCTCGGCGATGATCTGGTTGACGAATTTGACGATCGAAGCCTCTTCGCCCATTTCGTTGACGTCGATCTTCGTCATCGCGCCGATGTCGTCGTCAACGGAGTAGCGGCCGTCCTCGATCATCTTCTCGATCGCGTCCGCGCCGACGCCGTAGTACTTCTTGACGGCCTTCTCGACTTCTTCGCGCGGCGCGAGAGCGGTATTCACCACGCCGCCGACGATGAGCCTCAAACCATCCGCCGCCTTCGTGTCGAACGGATCGCTCGTGACGACCGTCATCGTACCTTCTCCGGTCGAGAATGGCAAAACGTTGTATTGATAGACCGCGCTTGCGGGCAGTTTCGTCAGCGCATCGGGATTTGGCTGGCGGCGTTCGAGATCGACGGTCTCCAGTCCAAGCACCTTGCCGACGGCCTCCAGAAATTCAATCTCCTTGCGTCCGCCAAACTTGACGGCCGCCTCGGCCAGGCCCATACCCGGATTTGCCGCGCGATTTGCGGCGATTCGCTCAAGCTGTTCGTCGGAATAGATTCCGGCGGACCTGAGAATCATGCTTGCCAATGACGAGTTCTCTGCCATAGGCATATATTTTACCATAAATCTGCGGATCATGTTGAACGCGCATTCAAAGACGCCCGGCGCGAACGCTTGTCATCTGCCGCGGCGATGTGATATAATAGCCTCATGTTCATCCTCGCAAAACTGACGGATTCCCAACTTGTCAAAATTGTCGGCGGCACGGTCTGCGCCGTCGCGATTCTTTGTGCGCTCATGCTCAAGCTTGTCGGCACCATCCGCAACCGCAGGCTTGACGCCGCAGCCGACAGGAAATACCGCGAGTGGCTCGCCGATGTCGAAGCCAACGGCGGCAAGCTGCCTGTGCGCACTCCGCCGATCCGCCTGGACGCCGGTGAAACTTGCCGCTTCATGGACCTCACGGCGCGCCTCTACGAGCCTCGCGCCATAAGCTCCGGCAGATATGGCGGCGGCTCCATCCATATCGATCAAGGCGTTTCTATCCACACGGGACGCATCACCACCGAGTCGCACGACGAGTGGCGCGTTACCACGCGTGGCGCACTCTATGTAACCGACAAGCGAATCATTTTCAATGGCGAGATCGCCGACCATATCGTCCCGCTTCGCGACATACTCTCCGTGCGCGCCGGATATCGTGACGCATGCGTGCATCTGCAAACGTCCTCGAAGCCCGTCGCCTTTGGCTCGATCAACGGACAGATCTTCGCGGCAGTGGTAAATTCGCTCTGTTCATCCAATTGACCCGCGCCCGGCGCGTAACAAAATTACACATGCCGCCATACGAATCTGCCATGGGGTCCATGGCCGACTCGCCAGTCGCAATCGGCTCACTTCGCTTTGTGCTTTTTGCGCCAGTCGGCGGGATTGACCGGCGCGTCGCCGCACGACGCGAGCGCAACCGCCGCGACTGCGCACTTATTGCAATAAGTGTTCCAAGCTTTCATCGCATCTCACCTCCTACATCCGTCAATCCCGGCCGATCTGATGGGGAAACGGGTCTTGTCGCCGACGCTCCACGGATTGTTTCTATTCGGGAAGGATGAAAAGGAGGACGAGATTTGTCACATTGAACAGCATATGGTTCAGCATCGCACACCAAAGTGCGCCTGTGCGGCGATATATCCAGCACTGCGCAACACCTACAAAAAAGAGCGCAAGGAATGCGCTGTTCCATCCGGTGAAAGCAAGTGCGTGCGTAGAGGCGACCTTCGCATAGTCTATATAGTGTGCGAACGAAAAGACAACCGACACGATCACCGCCAAAACAATGCGAGGCGCGGCGGCGGCGGCACGCCATTTGCCTAAAACCGCAAGCGGCACCTTCCAGAGAAGGAATCTGAAAAGCACCTCTTCGAACACCGGCACTATGATCACGACCTGCGCGACGATAAACGCGAATGTCAGGTTCCAGCCTGCATAGCGCTTGACAAGCTCCACCTGGGCCTGATCGGGGAGGTCTATCCCGAAAAGTTTGGCAACCCCCTGTGTGCCAAAGGAAAGCGTGACCGCGATCAAAAAGACCGCAGGCCACGCTTTGAGGGTGAACTTCAAACGGCTGTTCACGCCTGCGCCGCGGCGTCAGCGCCCGTGCCGCGAATCTTGATGTGAAGCTCGCGAAGCTGCTGCTCGGTCACATAATTCGGAGCGTTCATCATGAGGTCCTGCGCCTTCTGGTTCATCGGGAACGCAATGACCTCGCGGATGTTCGGCGTATCGGTAAGAAGCATCACCATGCGATCGACGCCCGGCGCTATGCCGCCGTGAGGCGGCGCACCGAAGCGGAACGCATTGTAGAGGCAGCCGAACTTCTGTTTGACGACCTCGGGCGGATAGCCGGCAATCTCGAACGCCTTCTCCATGATGTCGATGCGATGGTTGCGGATCGCGCCCGACGAGAGCTCGATTCCGTTGCAGACGACGTCGTACTGATAGGCCACGACATCGAGCGGAGCCTTGGTCTCAAGCGCATCAAGTCCGCCCTGCGGCATCGAGAAGGGATTGTGGGAGAAGATGATCTTGCCCGTCTCGGGATCTTTCTCGAAGAACGGGAAGTCGACAATCCAGCAGAACTTGTAGCAGTTCTTCTCGCGGATGTCGTTCGTCATATGGTCGGCGATGTCGTTGCGCACGATGCCGGAGAGGCGGTGGCACTCGTCGACTGGCGCGGCCATGAAGAAGAGAGCGTCGCCAGGTTCCATGCCGACGATCTGCTTCATCTCCTCTAGCTGTTCGGGGGTGAGGAACTTGGCGATAGGCCCTTTAAGCTCGCCTTCCTTCGTCCAGCTGATGTAGCCCAGACCCTTGCCGCCGTTCTCTTTTACATTGTGCTCGCGCTTGTCGAACCAGGTACGCGTCTCGACGCCGACAATCCCCTTCACGAGCAGCCCCTTGACGAGGCCGCCCTGCTCGACCGTGGACGCGAACGCCTTGAAACTCGCGCGCCTGAAAAAGTCGCTCATGTCCTGCCACTTGAGGGGATTGCGCAGATCGGGCTTGTCGCTGCCGTAAGTCATCATCGCGTCGCGGTACTTTATGCGAGGCCACGGCGCTTCGTTGCAGCTCCACGTCGAGAACTTCCTGAACGTCGCGCTGACCACGTCTTCGACGACCGCGAAGATCTCGTCCTGCGTGACGTAGCTCATCTCGATATCCATCTGGTAGAACTCGCCAGGGCTGCGGTCGGCGCGCGCCGCCTCGTCGCGGAAGCACGGCGCAATCTGGAAATATTTGTCGAAGCCGGAAACCATCAAGAGCTGCTTGAACATCTGCGGAGCCTGAGGCAGCGCATAAAACATGCCGCGATGGATTCGGCTCGGCACAAGGTAGTCGCGCGCGCCTTCGGGCGAAGAGGCCGTGAGGATCGGGGTCTGGAATTCGTTGAAGCCCTTCTCCCACATCTTCTCGCGCAGAAACCGAATCACCTTCGACCGCAGGATGATGTTGTTGTGGAGCTTCTCGCGGCGCAGGTCGAGATAGCGGTGCTTGAGACGCACATCCTCGCTTTCGTCGGCCTTTTCGTCGGGAATGTAGATCGGCGTAACCTCGCTCGCCGACTCCATGACGAGCTCGTTGGCCTCAATCTCAACCTCGCCTGTCGGAAGATCGGGATTGATCGTGTCGGGCGTACGCAGCTTCACCTCGCCAGTCACCGTGATGACGCTCTCGAGATGGGCCTTCTCGACGAGACCGAAGAAACTGCGGCTCGGATGGACGACTACCTGCGTGAGGCCGTAGTGGTCGCGAAGATCCACAAAAAGTATTCCGCCGTGGTCGCGCAGGCGGAACATCCAGCCCGACAGCCTTACCGTTTTGCCCGCGTCTGAGGCGCGGAGTTCGTTGCATGTATGTGTGCGATATGGATGCATTGTCTTTCTTGCTCCTGAAAAAGTGGCGAATATTATACCATAACTCGGCGATCCGTGTTTTCGTCGTCGCAATCGGGCGCGAAGAAAATGGTATAATACACCCCATGAAGAGAATCTGTCTGTTTGATGAGTTCAAGCGCGCAAGAAGCGAGCGACCGGATGCGCCGGCGTTCCTGGTGGCCAGCGGCGACCGCTATCTGCCGATTTCATGGCGCACGTTCACAGACGACATAGCAATCATATCGTTCATAATCGAGGCGAACGTTCCCGGCGAACCTGTTGGAATACTCGGCGAAAACTCCTATGAATGGATGGTCGCCCACGCCGCATGCCTTTTCTCGGGCGCGACGGCCGTGCCGATCGACGCGAACCTCAACGCCGGTGAAATCGCAGGCCGCCTGAATGCAGTAGGCGCCCGCGTGCTCGTGCACTCGTCCCTGTACGCGCACAAGTCGCGCGAAGTGGCCGCGCGCGTCAAGGGCCTCATGACGGGAAGCTTCGGATCGCGCAAAACAGATGTATTCCTCACCGCAAGCCGCAAGGCCGTGTCGCTCGGACTGAAAACCCTGTGGTCCCGCGAAACCGTCGATTGCGACCGGGTGTCGATGATCGTTTTCACGAGCGGCACTACGTCCGAGCCCCGCGGCGCGGAGCTCACGACGCGAGGTCTCGAAGCTTTTTGCGAATTCGGCGCCGACATGCTTCAGATGAAGCCCGGCGACAGGTCGCTGATGCTGCTGCCGCTCTACCACATCTTCGGGATAGCCACGACATATCTCATGCTCGTAAAAGGCGTCGCGCTCGGGGTTTGCCCGGATTTCAGGCGCATCTACGACGCGGTGGAAAGGTTCCGCGCGAACTTTCTTTTCCTCGTTCCCGCGCTTGCAGACATACTTGCGGCGAAGATTGCGCAGCACGGACGCACCGCCGAGGAAGCGCTCGGCGGACCGATCGACTGGATCCTCACCGGAGGCGCCCCGCAGCCGGCGCATTCGCGCGAGCGCCTTGCGGAGCTCGGCGTGAAAGTAATAACCGGCTACGGGCTCACGGAGACTACGTCGCTCTACTCTCTTTCGCCGTCAAGCGAGAATCCGCGGCCTGGCAGCGCAGGCCTCGCCGTCAGGCACCCCGAAATCGAGACAAAAGTGTCCGAAGACGGCGAACTGCTCATACGCGGCCCGAACGTGCTCAAGCGCTACCACAATATGCCGGAACGCACGGCGATGGTGCTCGACGCCGACGGCTGGTTCCACACTGGCGACACGGGACGCATCGACGAAGACGGATATGTGTGGATAACAGGGCGCATGTCAAGAACGATCATCCTTTCATCCGGCAAAAAGATCGCGCCCGAAGAGCTGGAGGCTAAACTGCTGACAATAGCCGGCGTAAGGGAATCGCTCGTGCGGGGCGACGGCGCCACACGCGAGATAACCGCCGAAGTCTATGGCGACATCACTGAGACAGAACTGAAAAATGCCGTTGGCCGCATGAACCTTGACATGCCGGTCTACAAGCGCATATCGCGCGTCATCGTCAGAAAAGAGCCCTTCCCGAAGACCGCCTCGGGAAAGATCAAGCTGAATCCGCCCGACGAGATACAGACGAGGTAGCGTCGCGCCGGAATCAGAATCTCGGAAGTTTCGCCAGCGAATCGATGCGTCCGCCCTCTCGCGAACGGAGGCGCCATATTCGCCCGTGCTCGTCCCTCAGCGCACGAAGACGGCCTTCGTCGCGCCTATGGCACGCGCAGTCGACCAGATCGGCCATGTATGCGATTTCCTTGGCCCAGTCGTTGCGGTCGGCATAGCGCTCCGCAGCGATGCGGCAACCTTGCGCAATGCCCCCGATCTCGTCCAGCACGCCTTGCGTGAGACCGGGATGCCTGGAATATCCGTGGCCGTTCGCCAGAATGTTGAAAAGTTCGGAGCAATTGGATCTCAGAGCCCCTCCGCGCAGATAAAGCGTGCCCAGCCTCAGAAGTATTCCGCCGAGAGGAGCGTCCATTACCCGGTCAAGCTCAAGCTCAAGATCCATCTTCGCCGCCTTCGCGCCCGAGGCCGCAAACGCGCCGCCGAGGATTATGCCGGGAAGCGACGCCGCGAGAGGCTGCCAATGGCCCTCGTCGCCCCAATCGGTGACGAGATATCCTTTCGCGCCGTTCTGCCGGCCTGCGCGTTCGGCGGCCTCCATGTTCTCGCGCATGTTCTCGACGCGACCGGCGAGCGAACGCCACGACGACGTGCCGGGGCAAACGTAGTACTCGAGCCCGGCCGCCTTGAAGATCGCGCATTCCCTGTCGAACGGATGATTGCCCTCGTAGCCCCAATCGAGCGCGATGATGTCCTTCGGCAGGCGTTCGACAAGACCGGGATGGCGCAGCACTATGTCGCCCCAGAACATGGGCCGCTTGCCGCGGCGACGCGCCGCGTCGCACACTTTCAGCAGGAATTCAAGATACTCGCCCGGATCGGATATCTCGAACGTTTCGTCGCAGCCCACATTCACAAGCGGCGACGTGAAGTTCGGCAAAAGCTCGTCGAAGAGCGACTCGACAAGCGCGATGGAACCGGGGTTTGCCGGATCGAGCGTCGTCGGAAACTTCTTGACCGTTCCCCATGGCGTCACGGCGCCGCCTTTGGGGAACTTTGCGAGATGGTTGTACTTGGGATGCGTCAGCCAGCGCTCCATGTGGCCGAAGGTGTTCTGGTTGGCGACAAGCTCAATTCCCTGCATCTCGCAATACGCGTCAAGCTTGCGGATCTCGGCGGGGGTCACCGGATCGGCCTCCTCCCAAACCTCCGGGTGCGCCGCATAGGCGAAAGTATGCTCGGTATACAGCTGAAACTGATTGTAGCGGCACCGCGCGAGAATATCAACGATTTCGCGGAGCGTTCGCAGCGTGGGGACGCGGTCGCGGCTCACGTCCAGCATGTAGCCGCGCACATCAAACATACGAAAAGAGCTTCGGCATCTCCGCTGTAAGCTTCGCAAGGCAACGCTTGAGATTGTCCACGTACTGGCCGGTCATGGCACCCTTCCCGCGCACGTCGGAAACGCACTTGAAAGCCACGCACCTGACGCCGGCCGCTTCGCACACCTGGGCAACCGCGCCGCACTCCATGTCGCGCAGCTGGCACGACAGCACGTTCATGAGAAGATCGTTGTCCGCGTCGCTGTCGTTGAACCTGTCGCCGGTGCCGATGGATTTTGCGGAAAGCTTGCCGGTCGTGGACAGCGGAATATATGGCGTGGAGCGCTCGTCCAGCGTACCGACCATGGTGCCGTTCACCGCCGAGAGATCGAAATCGTACTGCACGGCGCTGTCTATTTCGTAAATGTCGGCCACATTGAACGCGGGGTCGAGCCCGCCTGCGACGCCGACATTCACAATCGTGTCCGCGCCGGACTGCAGCGCATACTGCGTCGCGGCGGCGGCATTGCCTTTGCCGATTCCCGAGATTACGACCATCGTCGCCTCTCCGCAGAGTTTGCCCCGCACCACGCGACGCCCGAATTCACGGGTCTCCGTGGACCCTTCAAGATTGTCGAGTACGCATCGCGCCTCGTTCTCCATTGCTATTACAAATGCTTTCATATCTTAATTATACCATATTTATGCGTCATAGCGGCAACGTCAACGCCGCCTCGACCGATCGATCCATGTCGAAATACCTGTAGCCGCCCAGCCGCCCGCCGACGACAAGCCCGGAAACACCGGCGGCCGCCTCGCGGTAGCGCGCGAGAAGCGCGCGCGATTCCTCGCAGTCGATGGGATAGTATGGCTCGTCGCCGGGCTTCCAGTCGCACGGATACTCCCGCATCACTACGGTTCTGCGAGCCTCCATCACCGACCTGTTCTCCGGATGGTAGTGCTTGAACTCGTGGATGCGCGTATAGGGAACCTCCGCCTCGGTGTAGTTGACGACCGACGTTCCCTGATAATCCGGAACATCCATCCACTCCGTCTCGAACCGCAGGCTGCGCCACGGCAGATGCCCGAATCTGTAGCCGAAGAGAGCATCCAGCGGCCCGGAGTAGTAGACCGGCACCGCAGGCAAAACATCGCCGCCGATCTTGAACACGCCGGCGTCAAGCCGCAGCTCGCAAGACAGTTTCACCGATATCGACGGGTGGTCGAGAAGCCTGTCGAAAAGCGAGTTGTAGCCTGTAAGCGGAATCCCCTGGTTGTAGTCGTTGAAATAGTTCGTGTCGTAGTTCGACCTCACAGGCACGCGCTTTATGATTGAGGGATCGATCTCCTCCGGCGCACGGCCCCACTGCTTCGACGTGTAGCCGCGGAAGAACGCGTCGAACACGGCGGACGAGTGAGCTTCGTCCTTCATGAACTCCGCCACCTCGCCCGGCGTAAGCTCCACGCCAAAGAACTTGTTCAGCAGAGCAAGCCCCAGCGGCAGAAAATACGTCTTGCCGCGGTAGCGGGCCAGAACCTTGTGCTGGTAGCCGTTGAACTTCACGAACCTGTTCACGAAGTCCCAGACTTCGGGAATGTGGGTGTGGAAGATGTGCGATCCGTAAAGGTGAATCTCTATGCCGGTTTCGGCATCAGTCTCGCAGCGCACATTCCCGCCGACGACAGGACGCCTGTCCACGACAAGCACCCTTTTGCCGGCTTCGGCAAGGCGGCGCGCGACGGTGCACCCCCATATGCCGGCGCCGGCGACTACAGCATCAATGCACTGCATCGTCAGACGCTGGCCCCGTCCGGAAGATCTTCCTTGACGCCCGTGCCGCAACTGACGGACGCGCCCGCGCCGATTTTGATCCAAGGCATCGTGGCGCTGTTTGCGAAGAACGATGCCGCATCGCCGACCTTCACACCGCTGGCGATTACCGCACCCGGCCCGAGATTGACGAAATCGCCGAGCACCGCGTCGTGACCCACAACGCTGTTCGACCCCAGAATGGTGAACTTTCCTATTTCGGCGCCCACCTGGACAACCGCGCCCGCGCCTATGAACGTACCGTGGCGGAAGTCGGTTGTGGGGGAAATCTGCGCCTTTGGATCGATTATCGCCGGGAAATCATGCCCCCTGAGGCGCTTGTACATGTCGGCGCGCTTGGTGTTTTTGCCGATCGCAACGAAGACCGACGCCCCGGGATAGTCGCGCGACGCCTCCTCGACCGATCCGAGAATCGGATAGCCTTCGTAGTTGTCGCCCTTTTTCCACTTTGGATCATCGTCGGCATATCCGATTATGTTCCAAACGGGCAGCTTGGCGTCGGAGTTTATGCGCTCAATAGTCCAAATCGCCTCGCGGCCAAAACCGCCTGCGCCCACGACAAACAGGTCTCTCATCGTCTCCTCCTTTTTTAGTGACTGGGTATATTATACCAAAGTTTTGCTCTGGGTGCACAGCGCTGCAATGCGCAAAACAAATGGCGGACAGTTTCTGCAACGGGCGGAACCGCGGTTGCAGTTGGTGGGGGCACCGATTCTTTTATGAGGCAATTGCAAAACCATGCGAATTCGGTAGCCGCGGCGGCGTGAGGTCACGCACCCCTGCTAGCGCATCCGCTCCGCGGACAGCCTTCGGCTGGGGGATATGCCCTACCAGGTTTTGCAATTGCCTCTTCCATATGAGCGGGCGAGACGCCCTCTCTCCCAGTGAGCCTCGCTAGTCAAGGTAGAAAACAATGACCCACCTTTTCGCGTCGCGCGCAAGCGCCTCGACCCCTACACGGCTGGCGGCCAGGGGTGGCAGGTCTGGTGCGCAAGCATCCCATATAAATCTCCCGCAGAAAGCCTGCGGGACGCAAATATGCTATAATACCGAAATGACACTGCAACAGTTGAAATATGCGGACGCTGTAGCGACTTACGGCAGCATCAGCGAGGCTGCGCGGCGAATGTTCGCGACGCAACCGACGCTTACCGAATCGATCCACATGCTGGAGGAGGAGCTGCGCACTGCGCTCTTCACCCGCACCACGCGCGGCATTTCCGTCACCCGCGAGGGCGAAGAGTTCTTGGCTTCGGCCAGGCAGATTCTGGACGACGCCGCGCGCATCACCGAAAAATACACGGGCAAGTCCGTGCGCAGGCCGCAGTTCGCCGTGTCGTGCCAGCACTTCGCCTTCGCCGTGGAGGCGTTCATGGAAATCGTCAAGGAGGCGCAAAGCGACGCCTACGACTTCACTCTGCGAGAGACGGTGACGAGCGAAATAATCGACGATGTCGCAAGACACCGCAGCGAAATAGGCATTCTATACCTTTCAAGCCGCAACGAACGCGTGTTGCGCAAGATCTTCAAAAAGGAAGATCTTGTCTTTGAAGAGCTGTACACGGCCCAGCCGCACGTGTTCCTCGGCAGGCGACACCCGCTGGCGAAGAAAAAAGCAATACTTCCTTCCGAACTGGATGCATTCCCTTACATAACCTACGAGCAGGGTGCGGAAAACGCACTCTACTTCGCCGAGGAAGTCATGCCCGCCATCGACCGGAAAAGGAACATTCGCGTCAGAGACCGCGCGACAATGACGAATCTTGTTCTGGGGCTTGACGGCTTCACGGTGGCGTCCGGGGCGCACGCCAAGGCCTACAACCCCGAAATCATTTCCATCCCGCTCAAACTCGGAGAGACGATACGTGTGGGAATACTGCGCCGCATGGGCATCACCCCTTCCGCGCAGGCCGCGACCTTCATCTCGTCGATCCGCAGGATGACCGGCAAGTAGTTTTTATGCTATACTATGTCTTGTCCGTGAAATCGGCAAGGAAATCAATGGAAAGGAAATCATCCGATGCACAGATTTGAAGGGAAAGTCGTTTTGGTGACCGGCGGCAACCGCAATACGGGGCTCGACCTTACGGAGAAGTTCGTGCGCGAAGGCGCAAAGGTTTTCATGTGCGGCTCCAGCGAAGAATCCACCGCGCGCGGCGCGGCCGCGCTCAAGGCGAGAGGGCTTGACGGCTTCACGGCACAGGCGTGCGACATATCGGATGCGTCGCAGGTCGCCGCGCTGATGGACACGATCGAACGCGAAGCGAGGCGGCTGGACATTCTCGTAAACAACGCCGCGAACCAGGGAATCGGCCACGGAGGCCCGCTTGAGATGGATCCCGAACTGTTTTGGGACGTGCTTAAGACGAATGTCGTCGGCGGCTTCCGCGTCACACAGCTCGCATGCAACCGCTTCTTCATGAAGCAGGAAAGCCGCGGCGTCGTGGTGTTTCTGTCGTCCAACACCGCCATGCGCGCCATCCGCCACCGCACCGCCTACTGCACGTCGAAAGGCGCCATAAACTCCATGGTGAGGGCGCTTGCGCTCGACCTCGCGCCGCTCGGCATAAGGGTGAACTGCTGCGCGCCGGGCTACATCTACACAGAACGCTGGGAGACGCTCGACCCGGCGAAGGCGGCGCGACGCCGTCTGAACTGTCCGCTGCGGCACGAGGCGAAAGGCAGCGACATCGCAAATGTCGTGGCCTTCCTCGCGTCGGACGATTCCGCGAACATGACCGGAGAGATCGTGACGTGCGACGCGGGGTGCTCGTGCCAGCACATGCCGGAGGATGTGGATGTCTAAGCGGTACAAGTGGGTGCTCATCGCCCTTCTCAGCTGCGCGTTCTTCTTCCATCAGGCCGACCGCGCCCTCTTCGGGCTGCTGACGATACCAATCCAGAAGGATCTGTCGCTCAGCGACGTGCAGATCGGATGGATAAACACCACGCTGAGCTGGACTCTCGCGGCGATGACCGTCGTCGCCGGCTTTCTCGGCGACAGACTGTCCCGAAAATGGATAATCACTTTGTCGCTGATAGCGTGGTCGCTGATGACGGTATGCATGGGATTCGTCGGCGGCTTCCTCGGTGCGCTCTTCTTCAGGTCCATAGCGACAGGCGTGGGCGAAAGCTTCTACGCGCCCAGCGCCTACGCGCTGATAGCCGTGCACCACAAGGAGACGAGGTCCCTCGCGCTGTCGATACACCAGGCCGCGCTGTACATAGGGCTTATGGCGTCGGGGCTGATTGTCGCTTTCGCGCTGGGGCTGCTAGGCTCCTGGCGGAACGTCTTCATCGCGTTCGGCGCGGCGGGATGCGTGCTTGGAATCGTATTCATATGGGCGCTGAAGGAGGGAACGGGGAAGAGGGAAGAGGGAACAGGGAACGGGGAACAGGGAACAGGGAATAGGGAACGGGGAACGGGGAATGTCAAGGATGGACTCAAGGCATACTTCTGCAATCCGTCGGCTCTCTGCGCGACCGCAGGATTCGTGGCTATCGTGTTCGTGAACAACGCGTATCTCTTCTGGGCGCCGAAATTCGCCGCCGAAAAGTTCTCGCTCGATGTCGGCACTGCGGGGCAGGGCGTGATGCTGTGGCACCATCTTTTCGCGTTCGCGGCGATTCTCGCAGGCGGCGTGGTGACCGACCGCTTCGTGGGACGCTTCCCCCGCTTCAGGCTGGGCTTCCAGTCGCTCGCGCTTCTGTGCGGCGCGCCGATGCTTGCGTGGATTGGCCGGGCGGACTCCTTTGCGGCGCTTCTCGCGGCGGCGAGCGCGTATGGCGTCTTCAGGGGCGCGTTCGAGGTCAACACCCACGCGTCGCTGTTCGACGTCGTTCCGCCGCAGCACCGCTCCACGGCCGTCGGGCTTCTGAACATGATCGCATTCTTCTTCGGCGGACTTTCGGGGGTTGCGATGGGCACGCTGTCGGACAAAGGTGGCGTAAAGGGCTTCGAAACAGGCTTCGACATAATGGCCGCGGCATATCTGACGGGAGCCGTGCTTATGGCGTTCAGCTTCTTTTTCACATTCGGAAGGGACAGGGTGACGGAATGAAGATCACATCAATAAAGACATTCACCATCGACTGCTATCGCACGAACTGGGTCTTCGTCAAGGTGATGACCGACGATGGCGTTCACGGAATCGGCGAGGGGACGCTCGAATACAAGGAAAACGCCCTTCTCGGCGCCATCGCAGACCTCGAGCACGCGCTTGCCGGCAAAGACCCCTTCGACACGGAATGGATTTTCCACGAGAACTACCGCGACGCCTACTGGCGCGGCGGGGCGGTTCTCATGAGCGCGCTTTCGGCAATCGACATGGCGCTCTGGGACATAAAAGGCAAGGTGCTGGGCCTGCCCGTCTGGAAGCTTCTTGGCGGCAAGTGCCGCGAGGGGGTTCCCTGCTACGCAAACTGCTGGTTCGCCGGCGCAAAGGAGCCGGAGGAGTTCGCCGCGAAAGCAACCGCCGCCGTGGAGGCTGGCTTCAGGGGGCTAAAGTGGGATCCGTTCGGCAAGAGCTACCGCCAGCTGGCCCCGGAGGATTTCAGGAAGGCGATGGAATGCGTCAAGGCCGTAAAGTCGGCCACAGAAGGCAGGGCCGAGATTCTGATAGAGTGCCACGGACGCTTCGATACGCCCACGGCGCTGCGCGTCTGCAACGCGCTTGAGGAGTTTTCGCCGTACTGGGTGGAAGAGCCGGTCATACCCGACACGATGCGCGCGCTTGCCGACGTGAGAAGCCGCGTGCGCGTGCCCATCGCATGCGGCGAAAGGCTGTACACGACGCAGCAGATAATGGACGCCATCGAGCTCAGGGCCTGCGACTACCTTCAGCCGGACTCTTCCCACGCCGGCGGTTTGACGGGCATGAAGCAGATCGCGGCGATATGCGACGCGCACCACATACCCTTCTGCGCGCACAATCCCAGCGGTCCGGTGGCGAACGCAGTAACGCTCGCGCTCGGCGTGTCGACGCCGGGCTACTGCATACACGAGACGCTGTTCGACGACGTGCCGTGGCGCAAGGATGTGATCGACGAGGACGTGACGTTCGAGAACGGGCTTATGCTGCCTTCGAACCGTCCCGGACTGGGAATCGAGCTGAACGAAGAGGCCGCCGCGAAACACCCCAAGCGCGACCACTGGCTGCGGCACTACGCGGGAACGCTTACGAACGTGCGCCCTCCGGACAGCGTGAAATACTACAAAAGCCGCTGACAGGCCGCATCACTCGTAGCGCAGGCAGTCTATCGGATTCAGCTTCGACGCGCGCCACGCGGGATAGAAGCCGAAGAACATCCCCACGACCGCGCTGAACGCGAAGGCGCCTATCGTCGAGCCGGTCTGTATGAGAATCGGCCACCCCTTCACTGAGCCGATCGTCTGCGCGCCGGCTATGCCGACCACAACCCCCACCGCGCCGCCGACGGTCGAAAGCACCACGGCTTCGAGAAGAAACTGCATCAGTATGTTCGCGGGCGTTGCGCCTATGGCCATTCTGAGGCCGATCTCCTTGATGCGCTCGGTGACCGAAACAAGCATGATGTTCATTATGCCGATTCCGCCGACGAGAAGCGATATCGCGGCAACCGCCGTCAAAAGCACCGTCATGAGACCGGTGACAGATCCGATGGTGTTCATTATCTCGGTTGTGTCGCGCGTCTCGAAGTCGTCGTCCTGATAGTCGGCGAGATGGTGCCGCTGGCGCAGCAGCGCGCCGACCTCGCGCTTGGCCTCTTCGAGGTCGTCCATGGTGACGAGCGAGAGATTCATCATGTTTATGTTGCGGAACTTCGACCGCTGAAGGTAGCGCTGCACGCTGGTGTATGGCGCCATCACGACATCGTCCTGGTCCTGCCCCCAGTTGTTCGCCCCCTTCGGGCCAAGCACGCCGATCACCTTGAACGTCATGTTCTTGAGGCGAATCGTTTTGCCGACCGGATCTTCGCCGTCGAAAAGGTTCTTGCGCACCGTAGTGCCTACGACGCACACGCGCGCCGAGAGGCGCTCCTCGTCCTCGGTGAAGAAGCGGCCCTCCTGCACGACCCAGTTGCTTATGCCAAGGATGTCGGTCGACACGCCCTGCACGTTGCCGGACCAGTTTTTCGCCGCGTACATCATCTGCACGGACGTGCGCACCTGCGGGCTCACGCCCTGGACAAGGTGCGAAAGCTCCTTCTTGATCGCCTCCGCGTCGCCTGCAGTCATCGTCTGGCCCTGGCCCATTCCGCCCGACACCGCGCCCTGGTTGCGGCGCTCGGGAAACACCATCACGAGGTTGTTGCCCATTGACGATATCTCCTTGACCATCATCGTCTGCGCGCCCTGCCCGATCGCCATCACAGCGATCACGGCGGCGATGCCCACGATGATTCCGAGGCAGGTGAGAAGAGAGCGCGTCTTGTTGCGGAATATGGCGCGCACCGCGACCTTGAAGATCATCCAGAAACTCATGACAGCGCCTCCTTCACAAGCTGGGAAACCTGCTCTGTGGTTTTCATGCCGCCTTCGCCCAGGTCGTCGCGCATCACCCGCCCGTCGCGCATCACGATGTGGCGCTTCGCGTATGCCGCGATGTCGTCTTCGTGCGTGACCATCACTATGGTTATGCCTTCACGCGACAGTTCGGTGAAGAGGTTCATTATCTCTATGGAGCTTTTGGTGTCGAGGTTTCCCGTAGGTTCGTCGGCGAAGACGACCGGCGGATTGTTCATCAGCGCGCGCGCTATCGCGACGCGCTGCTGCTGTCCGCCCGAAAGTTGCGCAGGCGTGTGCGAGTGGCGCCCGCCGAGGCCGACGCGCTTCAAAAGCTCAAGGGCGCGCCGGCGGCGGGCCCTCATGGAGAGCCGCCCCATGTAGAGATCGGGCAGTTCGACGTTTTCGAGCGCGCTCGTGCGCGGCAGCAGATTGAAGTTCTGGAACACGAACCCCAGCTTCTCGTTCCTTATGTGCGCAAGCTCCGTCGCGCTGCGCGCGGCGACTTCGACGCCGTCGAGCAGGTACGAGCCCTTTGTCGGCACGTCGAGGCAGCCGAGTATGTTCAGCATCGTGGACTTGCCCGAACCCGACGAGCCCATTATCGCCACGAACTCGCCGTCGTCGACCGTAAGCGACACGCCGTCAAGCGCGTGAACCGGTTCGTCGCCGAGTTCGTATATCTTGTACATGTCCTTTATCTCTATCAGATGCGCCATAGGTCAACTCCTGGTGGTTTCGTTCGCCGCGCATGGTCTGGCGGCGAGATCCGGCCTAACGCTCTCGGTGAGCCTGCACGATTCGGCTTTGCGCCACGCCTCTATCCTGGCGTGGTCGCCGCTGAGAAGGATTTCGGGAACAGCCATGCCCCTGAACACCGGCGGATGCGTGTACTGCGGGGCCTCGAGCATGCCGCCGCGTCCGAAGCTCTCGTTCGCAGTCGCGGCCGCGCCGCCTCCGAGCACGCCCGGGAGCAGCCTCACGACCGCGTCCGCCATCGCCGCAGCGGCTATCTCGCCGCCGGTCATCACGTAATCACCTATCGAAACCTCGTCGGTCGCGAGCGTGCGTATGCGAGCGTCGAAGCCTTCGTAGTGTCCGCACATGAAAACGATGTGACGCTCGTGCGAAAGCTCCTCGGCCATGCGCTGGTCGAAGCGCCGTCCCGCCGGGGATGTCATTATGATGCGGCGCCCCTCGGAGGGGGAATCCTTCGTGCAGTCCTCCACCGCCTCGAACCACGGTGCGCACATCATGAGCATGCCCGGCCCCCCGCCATACGGCTTGTCGTCCACCTTGCGCCAGCGGTCGTGCGCATAGTCGCGCAGATTGCGTATGCGTATTTCGCACGCGCCCTTCTTCACGGCGCGCGCCACGATCGATTCCTCCAGGAATCCACGCAGCATCTGTGGCTGTACGCTTATGACGTCGATAGTCAGCATGGCGTATTGATCAGAAGAATGTCATCTGTCCGGGAATTTCATGTATCTTGCGGCGCGGACGGCGAACCGCCTTCGCCGGCGCGTTTACGTCGAGCTCGTTCGCTTCGAGATTCTTCAGTATCTGAGAGGCGCGCGAGACCACTTCCTGCGGAAGGCCTGCCATGGCCGCGACGTGTATGCCGAAACTCTTTTCGGCGACGCCCGGCGCTATGCGGCGCAGGAAGACCACCCTTCCGCCTTCCTCCTTGACGCGGACGGTGTAGTTCTTGACCCCCGGCAGAACGTCCGCAAGGTCGGCAAGCTCGTGATAGTGCGTGGCGAACAGGGTCTTTGCCTTGGCGGACGCCTTTCCGTGGAGATATTCCGCGACGGACCAGGCGATGGAAATGCCGTCGAATGTCGATGTGCCGCGCCCGATCTCGTCCAGCACAATCAGCGAACGGGTCGTCGCGTTGTTCAGGATGTTCGCCGTCTCCTGCATCTCGACGAGGAAGGTGGAGCGTCCGCGCGCGAGATCGTCGCCGGCGCCGATGCGGGTGAACACCCGGTCCAGCACGCCGAGCCGCATCGATGCCGCAGGAACGTAGGACCCCATCTGCGCCATTATCGCAATGGTGGCGACCTGGCGGATGTAAGTAGACTTGCCGGCCATGTTCGGGCCTGTAATCAGGATTATCTGGTTCTCCACCGTGTCGAGGTGCGCGGAGTTCGGCACGAAAGGCTCCGCATCGGGCAGCTGCTCGATGATCGGGTGGCGGCCGTCTACAATGTCAAGGACGTCCGAATCGTCGATCTCGGGCCTCACGTATCCTGCCGCAAGCGCGCGATCCGCCAGCGAGAGTATGGCGTCGAGTTCGCCGATCGCCGTCGCCGCATCCTGTATCTCAACCGTCTTCGAGGCGACGGATCCGAGGAGCTCGCGGAATATGCGCTGCTCGATGGCCGTCGACTTCTCCTGCGCGCCAAGCACCTTTCGCTCGTATTCCTTAAGCTCCGGCGTGGTGTAGCGTTCGCCGGTGGTGAGCGTCTGGCGGCGCTCGTAGTCGGTTGGCGCCAGCGCGACGGAGCCTTTCGGAATCTCTATCACAAAACCGAAAGTTGATACGTGCTTGACCTTCAGCTTGGCTATTCCGGTACGGGCCTGCTCCTTCGCCTGGTACTCAGCGAGCCATGCATGACCTTCGCGGGCGATGTTCCGCAGTTCGTCCAGCTCGGAATCGTAGCCGGCCGCTATGAAACCGCCGTCCGTCAGCATCACCGGCGGTTCGTCGCAGATCGCGCGGTCCAGAAGATCGACGATCTCCGGCTGAGGCAGAATCTCGGCCGACGACATGCGCACTCCGACGGACGCAAGCTCGCCCAAAATGTCCGGCAGCGGCCGAAGGGACGACGCAAGCGCCTTCATGTCCCGCGGATTCGCCCTGAGCGCATTGACCTTTGCGATGAGACGCTCCAGGTCGCGCACTCCGTTCAGAAGCGTTCTGATGCGCGCAAGCGCGACGCGGTTCGAGACGAACGCCCCTACCGCGTCAAGCCGCACGTTCACGTCGCGCGAGCGCGCAAGCGGACGCGCAATCCAGTTGCGCATGGTTCTTGCGCCCATCGGGGTCTTTGTGACATCCAGCACGCCAAGAAGCGAGGCGCTTTTCGCAACGTCGCCGCCTGGCAGAAGCTGGAGGTGGCGTATCGTGCCGCCGTCGAGAACAAGCTCGTCGTCGCGGCTTCTCAGGCATATCTTTCGCACATGGTCGAGCGAATGGCGAAGAGTGGTGCCGACGTAATAGAGAAGCGCGCCTGCGGCGCATATGAGATCGGTCTTGCCCGTGAGCCCGAAGCCGTCCAGCGAAAGCACCTTGAAGTGGCGCGTCAGGCAGTCGTAGGCGGCGTCGGGCGAGAACGTCCAGCGATTGTCGTCCGTCGCCTGCAGCATCTCCGCCGGGGCGACGCGCTCGATCTCCTCCGCAAGCTTCGCCTCGCTGTCGAACGCCTCCACGCCGAACTCGCCGGTCGAAAGATCGAGAAGCGCCAGCGCCAGGCCTGACGCCGCCGCAACGTAGTTGTTGGCCGTTTCGTCCAGCAGGCCGTCCTCGGTGACGGTTCCGGGCGTTACTATGCGGGTTATCTCGCGGCGGACAAGGCCCTTCGCCGTCTTTGGGTCTTCGACCTGGTCGCAGAGCGCGGCCGTCTTGCCGGCGCGTATAAGCTTCGCGAGGTAGGCGTTCAGCGCGTGGTACGGAACGCCGCACATCGGCTGGTTGTTGCGGCGGGTGAGCGTGGCGCCGAGTATGGGCGAGGCGACGATCGCATCTTCGCCGAACATCTCGTAGAAGTCGCCCAGGCGGAACATCAGTATGGCGCCCTGCGGAATCTCGCGCTTCATCGCGAGATACTGCCGCATCATAGGTGTAAGTTCTTCTGCCATGGGATCACTCGTAGCGTGAAAGGTACTTGGAAAGCATCGCAGCGAGGCGGGTCTCCAGCCACGGCGTCACATGCCAGTAGTCGCGCAGGGCCAGATATTCCGACACTGGCCCAGCCTGGCCCGGCTTTACGCTGTATTCGCACTTGAGCATTATGTTTCTCGCCGTCGCTTCGCTGGACACGAACTCCACTACCTGCGTCCTGAAGCCCAATATGCGCATTATCATCGCGCGGAACGAGTCGGTTAGAATGTCGCAGAGCCGCTCGCGCAGTATCGACTGGCGCATAACGCCCGCGAACGCGCCTTTGTCGTCCAGCGTCTTCTGCAGTTCATGCTGGCAGCACGGCGCGCTGAGTATGTGCCTCGCGCGCCATTCCACGCCTTTGGCGAGCGCTTCGTCCGTCGCGGTGTCGCACGCGTACAGCGACACGACCATGTCGGCCTTTTCGACATTGAACGCGGCAAGATCGCTCTCGACGAACTCCACGTCGCCTGCGATGTCCAGGCTGGCGGCCATTCGGCGGGCGGCGGCGACGACGTCGGCGCGGCGGTCCACGCCGTATACATGGACGCGAGGCATCTGCAAGACCTGCGTCAGATACAGATACAGGGCGACGGTCAGATACGCCTTGCCGCAGCCGCAGTCAACCACCGTGAACGCCCGCGCGCCGGAGTCGTCCCCGTCGCCGCGCGGCGAGTTCTTCAGCGCCTCGCCGGCGACCTTCAGGAATTCGTTCACCTGGTCGTACTTGCCGCGCATCGACGCGCGCACACGCCCTTCCCCGTCGGCGAGGCCGGCCGCCTTCAGGTACGCGGCGGAGTCGAATGCGTTCAGAGGCACGTTCTTCACGCGGTCGTGCGGCTTCAGCTCCACCTTGCGGTCCATCTCGGCCGAGCGGGAAACTATGACGCGCCCCTTTCGCGTAACGCGCACGTGAAGGTCGCCTTTGGCGGTCATCAGGTGCAGGTCTCTCGCGCCCTTCTGCGACATGATGTCGTCCAGCCCCCCGGAGAGGGAGTCCGCGTCGAAGTTCTTCACGCGAACCTGTCCGTCGTCGACCATCTCCGCCTGATAGCGGCGCTCGCCGCCTATTTCGACGGGGCGGACAGAAATCCTGAACTGCGAACCGCCGCGCCGGACGGACTGCACTATCTTCATGAACCCGTCGCCGAGCACTTTGGCGCGAATCTCCTCCTTAAGCGCATCGTCGAGCTCGAACCTCTCGCGCGGCGCGGCATTCCCCTCGTCCGCAGTCATCTCACCATTCTCAGTCATAAGCGACACCTTTTAATCATCGTCTCTATCTCTGCTTCACAAACGCCCTGAGTCCGAGCGCAAGGAATATCACATACGGCAGAAACGCCGCCGCAAGAGGAGGAAGCCACTGCGAATCGGCGCACACCATGCAGGCTATAACTGTTCCGTAGAAGGAAAAGAAAAGAGCGAGCGCCCCGAGGATTCCCTTGAACACCGACTGCCGACCGGTCGCGACGCCCGCAGGGATGGCAAAGAGCGTTATCACGATGCAGGCCAGGGGAGACAGTATTTTCGCCCACGTGTCGTAAACGCACTTCGCGCGGGCGTCGTCGGTCATCTCGGGATGTGTGCGTATGTAGCGGAAACGGTCGCCGATCGAATTGTACTCCCACTTGCGGTTCTGGGACAGAAAGTCCGACGGCCTCTCGCGGAAATCGGGAAACGCTCTGAGCGGCAGGGCGTCAAGCTCCGGAGTGGGGCTCGCGATCTCGTCGCCGCGCGAGTCGTAATGCTGCACCACGGGATCGACAAACCACCATTCTCCGTCGAGATATTCCGCGCGCGGAGAGGTCACCGTCATGAGGCGCGAGCCGTCAGGACGGTCAAGGGCGACGCGCACGTCCTCGAGCTTTCGCGCAGTGTCGTCCAGCAGGCTGCCGACGGTCCAGGTTCTGTCGAACTTGGAGTTTCTGAAGACGATGTTGTCTTCGCGCTCCATGTCCTCCAGCCGGAATCGCTCGGCCTTCAGCGCAACCGCCCACTGCGCATGGCGCGGCACGTATACGTCGTTGACCCACCATACCGCCGCGCCCGTCAGCGCGGCCACGGCGAGGATAGGCTTGACTATTGTCAGAAAACCAAATCCGTTCGCGCGCATTGCAATGAGCTCGGAATGGCGGCAAAAGCTCCACATGGTGTAAAGCGCGGCGAGCATCAGCGCCGCTGGCGCAAGCCACTCGAAATAAGGCGCAAGATACGCACAGAAGTATTCGACCACCGTCTTCGCCGGAAGCTTCGCGTCGGCAAGACGCGAGAAAGAACCGAACAGTTCGAACAGTACATATATCGAGACGAATCCGCAAAGGCAGTAGCCTAGCGGAATCAGGTATTCTCGCAGAACATATCGCGTGATTATTCGCATTGAAGAATATTATACCAAAAAGCGGACGCCCGCGGCGAGCCCGTTTTTGAGTTTCTGGCGAGGAGAGATGGATGGCCGCGCGCGTTGGAGACAAAAATGCGGCACCTCCCCGCCGGTTTTCGGTATACTGCCGAGTGCCAAAAAGGAATGCGCCGCACCGTGAATGGTACCATAATAGCCGCGAAAGCCCGTTTTTCAAGGGCTCGGCGGGGCCCCCTTCCGCTCCGCTCCCACATAAGAGATTAGGCATCTCCGGATGAAGAGATTTAGGAGTGGCAGATTCAGCGGCTAGAGGTGGCAGGTCTAGCACGCAGGGGTGGCAGGTCTAGCCGCTAGGGGTGGCAGGTCTAGCCGCTAGAGGTGGCAGGTCTAGCCGCTAGAGGTGGCAGGTCTAGCACGCAAGGGTGGCAGGTCTAGCCGCTAGAGGTGGCAGGGTAGGCCTTGCACCTGGTGGAGTTGGCGTCCCGCCCGCTCTCCCAAGGCTTGACTGCGTCATAAGATTTCCTCTTCACGCCCTTCAAACTATCATGCGTCCGCGCAGGTCGTTTCACAAAACAGAATCGATCCCACATATTTCCGCAAGAATCTCTCGTATTTGCATGACAACACCCAGTTATAGCATCCGACGGCTGTCACTAATCTGTCACTTTTCGTCACTTTCTGTCACCG
>CACYQU010000007.1 GCA_902776615.1 uncultured bacterium | reverse complement strand
CGCCCGTATACGCTTAGCAAGAAACTTCTTTAGAACTCTCGCCTATCTCGTTTACGTTGCAATTCTCTTTAATCTCCAACTACCGCTTTTCAAAGATCAATGCCTGACTTGGCTCGGGCGGCTGGATTCGAACCAGCGACCAATTGATTAACAGTCAACTGCGCTACCACTGCGCCACGCCCGAATTTGGACAAGCGGGTGATAGTATATCATTTTCGCCTTGCAGTGCGCAAGGGGGTAAATGAAAAAAAGTTAAAAAGTCGCTTCTGGGGCGATAAAGCCCTACGCCAGGACTACATAACGTGCCATAAAACACAGAAAAAGTGACATATCGTACCGGCAAGCACAAAGATATGCCAGACCATGTGCGAATACGGCAGAGATTTCCAAAGATAGAACGCACAACCAAGCGTATAAAGCCCGCCGCCGAGCGAAAGCCACATTATTCCGGGACCTCTGAGTGTGCGCACGAGCGGCGCAATCGCAGCAAGCGCAACCCAACCCATTATTACATACGCACTGGTCGAGAGATACCTGAAGCGCCCGGTCGTCTTGAGCTTGAAGAATATTCCGGCAAGAGCGGCGCCCCACTCTACGCCGAATATCGTCCAGGCGAGCGCCGGACAGTCGCGACGCAGCGTAACGAGGCAGAACGGGGTATATGTGCCGGCTATCAGAAAATAGATGGCCATGTGGTCCATAACATGAAGCACTCGCTTGGCGGGCATATACGTAACAGTATGGTATGCAGACGAAACGGAGTAGAGGAGAATCATGGAAAAACCGAATATCGCCGCGCTGGTTACTTTCCACGCAACATCCACGCCGCTTGTTGCGCCTTGCCAAATGAGAAGCGCCAGCATCGCCGCGCCAAGATGCGACCCGACGACATGCGTCACTGCGTTGGCGACCTCCTCGCCGCTTGTGTATCTGCCCTTCTCGTGGAATTTCTTCATGGACGAATTATACCATAATCATCATGCCCATACGGAGCGTATGTGCGCAAGGCCTGCGGCGAGATTTTCGCGTTCGACTGCCGCGGAAGGCTCTACGACTATGTGGCGCACCTTTTCGGCGAGCGGTTTCAGCGCGGCGAAATCGACATTGCCTTCGCCTGGCGGCAGATGATCGTCGAAGTAGTCCTTCACGTCATTGAGGTGCATGCCGGCGAAAGCATCTTCGCGCGAATCGAGGTCGGTTGGCTTTTCAATCCATCCGTGCATGTAACGCACACGGTCGTGTCCGGTGTCGAACCAGGCCTTGATTGGCGCGCCCTTGAACTCGTCAAGGATCGCGCACATTTCCGCTTCGTTCGGGAATCCTTCATAGTAGGGCAGGTTTTCAAGAGCCAGAGCCACGCCGCCTTTTTCCAGAACAGGTACGAGCGCGGACAACTCCTGCTTGAAGCGGTCCATGAGTTTCGCGCCTCTCGCCTCGCGCAGAGACTTCGCCCTGGCAAACGCGCGCCTGTATGCCTTGGCCGTCGTGTCGTTGCCGCACTTCTTCAGCGTCGCGCGAAGCGTTTCGGAGTCGTTTACCCGGAACAAGCCGGAAAATGCGACGCGCCCTGCGTGCAGAACGACGGTGTCGGCCCCCATCTCGGCGGCAAAGCGCGCGTTGTTCGCGACATGCGCCCGGGCGAGCGACCGCGCAAACGGATCGAAGCTTGCGAGCGTGAACAGTTCGGGGTGGCCTTGCGGAGCCGAAATGGGAACCGGGCAGAACGCATGTATGCTGCCGACCGGCATCTCGTCCAGACGCGCCTTGAAGCCGGCGACCTGCTCTTGAGTTGTGCGAAAACCAAGTTCCAGCGAGTCGAAACCAAGCGAGAGCGCCTCGTCGACTATCGCCTCGCCACTCTCTAGGCGACGGTTGCACCAGTTGGTCGAAAGCGCTAACTTCATGGCCATATCATTTTGTCGACCATCGAGCAAAGAACCGTCTCGTCGCTTATGAACTTGCAACTGCGACGATAGGCTTCTTCGACGGCCTCGATATTGCGAAACGCCAGATGGCGGGGCAACGCGCCCGAAACCATCCACCCGCGAACGAAACTCATAACGGTTTTGTAGAACGTTTTGCGCACAATCGGCGCATCCTCCGGCTCGGCCTCGTCTTTAAGTCCCGAAAGAATTTCCGCAAGCCGACGGGCCGCCACGGCTTTGGGGTGCGTTCCGTCGAGCGCGGCAGACCCGAACACCTCCGCGACAGCCGCGCCTGCATTGCCTTCCAATACGCCGGGCGGCATGGGCAGGTCGATTCGCTGCGTGCGGGAAATGATTGTCGGCAATATCGAGTCTGGCTGGTCGGTGAGCAGCAGGAACATCGTTTTCGGCGGCGGCTCCTCAAGCGTCTTCAGAAACGCGTTAGCGGCTTCTTCCTGCATTCTGTCGGCGCCGACTATCACGCCAACCTTCCAACCGCCGGAAAAGGCCGTGACGGACATTGGCTCGATAAGACCATCTCGCATTCCCGGGCCGTCGTCGTCCTTGCCGCGCGCGACTTTTATCGTGCGGCTTTTGCCCTGCGGCTCCAGATAGACCACATCCGGGTGCGAGCGGCTTGCGATCTGCTCGGGTTCTTCGGGGAAAAGTCTGCCGAGCACGAGATTCGCAAACTCGGCGCAACCGCCTTTCAGGTCGCCGCAGACGAGGTAGCCGTTCGCTGCACGGCCTTCGTCTATGGCGCGCGACACGAGCGCGAATGCGTCGGCAACAGTCACAGGCGCCTCCCGGAACCTGTCGCTCCGAATGCGGCGTCCACCGCGGCAAGCACCTTGCACCACACCTCGTCCTGCGAACCGTTGGCGTCGATTGTCTTGATGCGGCCCGGCTCCGCCTCGGCAAGTCTTGCGAAGCCGTCGCGCAGACGCGAATGGAAGCCGTCCCCGGCCTGCTCGATACGGTCGGACGAAGTGTTGGTGGCCTCTTCGCGCCGGCGCATTCGCGCCAAGGCAACCTCCGGCCTTACATCCAGCAGCAATGTGAGATCTGGCGAAAGACCGTTCACGGCAAAATCGTTCATGAGCCTGAGCGCGTCCAGCGGCAGGCCCCTTCCATACCCCTGATAGGCGAATGTGGAATCGCTGAAGCGGTCGCACACCACCCACTTTCCGGCGGCGAGCGCGGGACGAATCACATTGCGCACAAGCTGCGCGCGCGCAGCAAGGAAGAGCAGCAGCTCGCTTCTGTCGCAGGGAGGGTCCTCTCGCTCGTCCTTGAGCAGCGAACGTATGAGCTCTGCAAGACGGGTTCCGCCCGGTTCGCGAGTCACGACAACCTCTACTCCGCGCGCACGCAGTTCGTCGGCAAGCCGCGCCGCCTGCGTGGATTTGCCGCACCCTTCGCCACCTTCGAAAGTTATGAACCTGCCTGTCATCACTAGACGTCTATCCTTATGATCTTTCTTATTATGAGCCAGCCAACCGTTATCAGCACCACGACCACGACAATCGACACTGCGCCGGCCGCGCTGCAGAAGAACGGTATCATCAGTTTCGGCTTCATGACCGTAAGTATTATGCCAAGCGCGAGCGGCATGAGCGAAACGATCAGCCCTTGCATACGGCCCTGGGCGGTGAGGGTTCGAACCTTGCGCTCGATCTTCATGCGTCCACGGATGGTGTCGGATATCTTGTCGAATATCTCCGTTACGTTTCCGCCGGTCTTGCGGCTCACGAGGATTGCTGTCGTGACAAGAGTGAGATCGTCCGACCCGACGCGCTGCGAAAGCGATTCAAGCGCATCCTCGAAGCTCATGCCTATGCGTATCTGCTGCTGGAAGATGCGAAACTCCTCGCTCACCGGCTGTTCGCCGAGATCCACAACCGCGTCGAAAGCCTGGGAAAGCGAAAACCCCGCGCGCAGCGCGTTCGACATTGTCGCAAGCGCCTCGGGAAGCTGCGCGTTGAATTTGGTCCTGCGCCGCTCGTCCAGCCAACGGGCAAGTGGAGTGTCGCCGTTCTGCCAGCCGACCTTTATCTTCACACCGGATGCGAAGAACCAGGCGAGCCCCGCAAACGAGGCGGCGAAGAGAGCGACTATGAGCCATGCTGTCATCCGAGCGCTCCCCCTAGGTTCTGACGACGTTCACATCTACGGCGGAATCAGGGTTGAACATCCTGGGATCGACCGAGAGCCCGCGGCCGGCAAGCGTATCGTAGAATGTAGGCATTGCACCGGTGGGGCCGAACTCGCCGGCAATCTTTCCGTTGTGCCCGACGCCCG
The DNA here is from genome assembly GCA_902776615.1 of uncultured bacterium. Taxonomy (GTDB): domain Bacteria; phylum Verrucomicrobiota; class Kiritimatiellia; order RFP12; family UBA1067; genus UBA1067. Next base: position 49,707 of record CACYQU010000007.1, on the reverse strand, counting down.
TCTGGCGGAACGAGAAGATGTCCTGCATCACGATCTGACTGCCCTCGAGCCCGGTGACTTCGGAAATGGCGACGACCTTGCGCGAACCGTCCGAAAGGCGCGACTCGTGTATGATTATGTCGACAGCGCTCGCTATCTGCTCGCGTATGGCACGAGAAGGAAGTTCCATGCCGCTCATCAAAACCATCGTCTCAAGGCGCGAGATCACATCGCGCGGCGAGTTGGCGTGAACCGTCGTAAGCGAGCCGTCGTGGCCAGTGTTCATCGCCTGAAGCATATCCAAGGCCTCGCCGCCGCGGCACTCGCCGACGATTATGCGGTCGGGACGCATTCGGAGGCAGTTCTTGACGAGGTCGCGTATCGTTACCGCGCCTTTCCCCTCGATGTTCGCGGGGCGCGCCTCAAGACGCACGACGTGCGGCTGCTGAAGCCTGAGCTCCGCCGCGTCCTCGACGGTTACGATGCGCTCGTTAGCGGGAATATAGCCGGAAAGCAGGTTGAGAAGCGTCGTCTTGCCTGATCCGGTTCCGCCGGCGACGACGATGTTCTTCCTGAGCAGCACGCAGAGCCGCATGAATTCGGCCATGTTGTGGGTCCATGTGCCGAAGCGGATGAAGTCCTCCGGCGAAAGCGCCTTCTTGGCGAACTTTCGTATGGTGACCGTCGGTCCGGAAAGCGAAAGCGGCGCGATTATGGCGTTGACGCGCGAACCGTCGGAAAGACGCGCGTCGACATACGGCTGCGATTCGTCGATGCGCCTTCCGAGGGGTGAGACTATGCGCTCTATGACGGCGAGCACGCTTGCGTCGTCCGTGAACTGGCAGTCGGAAAGCTCCAACCGCCCGTTGCGCTCGACGTACACTTTCGACGGACCGTTCACCATTATCTCGCTGACGGAATCATCCTCGAGCAGATCCTCCAGCGGCCCAAGCCTCATCGCCTCGTTGAACACATCGTCTTCGAGACGCACGGGGTCTATCCCGGCGGGGAGGCGTCCGTTTGCGACGACTTCGTCGATTATCTGATGGATCTTCTCCTGCGCACGCTCTTCCAGTCCTTCGCGGTCTACGCCCTGAACGGTGAGGCGCTTCATGTCCATGCGCTTCAGGAGTTCGCGCTGTATCTGCTCCTGCACGCTGCGCCGCAGTTCGCGCATAGGATCGGCCTGCGGCAACTCCGCTTCCTCCAGCCCGACAAGAGCGTCTTCTCCCGAAGCGTCGCCATCGAGGTCGTTTTCCCCAACGGAACAAGAGGCGTTGGCCCCGTCGGCCGACACGTCAGCCACGCCCTGATCGACTTCGTCGCTCACGCGCAGCATGCACTGGCCGATCTGCACAATCATCGAACCGCTCAGTATCACGCGCCCGTCGATCGGCTCGCCGTTCACAAAGGTTCCGTTTGACGAGTGCAGGTCCTCCAGCGAAACCTCTCCGCCGTGCACGGTCAATATCGCATGGCGCTCCGACACGTCAGAAAACGGGAAGCGCAGACGACACGACTCGCTGCGGCCGATTATGTAGCTGCCGTCGGCCAGCTCGCGCGTTTCGCGCCGTCCGTCGACAAGCGTCGTGAGCACCATGGCTCAGCGCCCCCCCATCTTGCGCTGACGCTCGACGTTAAGCGCCTCCAATTCGGACTTCACCTTCTCGAAGTCAACCTTGGGCAGCTCTTTCTCGTACGACGTATCGTTGCGCGAACGAAGCGTCAGCACGAGCCGCCCCTTCATCTGCTCCGAAAACACCAGCAGCTCCGCCTCGCGCGGCGAAACCTCAAGCGTGACAGTGGCGTAGCCTCTGTCGAAATCGCCCTCGTCGCGATGGTTCTTTGCTGTCGTCTGGCCCGTTGCAAGCACAAGGACGTTTTGCAGAATCGTGCGCGTTTCTATGTCGCTCGGGCGTACCTTTCCGTCCGCGCCAGGGAAAGCGTAGGTGCCTATCACATCGACATGATCGTTGGGCTTGACCATTCCCGAAACGGACGCGGCGCCGCTGCAGTTTATGGAAACTGCCCGCATCTTCGGCTTGATATCGGCCGCAAGCCCCTTGACCGTCGGATCGCCACCTTCGATATCGCTCCAGAAAACGACATCGCCCGCCGCATGCCCGAGAAGCGTGCGGCGTCCCACGATGTCGCGCAGATTGTCGCGCGTGAGGGCCTGGCCGCGAAGGCCTAGCGCAGGAGCGCGGCGCACGACAAGATCTTCGGACGCAAGAACCGTTCCGCCGGGAGTCTCCTTTGCGTACACAAGAACGTCCATAGTGCCGTAGCGTTTGCCTAGCGCATCCTTCTGCGCCTGCACCTCCGCCTCCTTGGCGGTCACGTAAAGCCTGGTCAGAACGGCCGCCACAAGGCCGAACGCCAGGCTGATCACAAGGACGATCTTGCGCTTCATATCAGAAAAGCCCCTTCACCTTTCCGGTCTCGACATCCACGTCGATTCTGCGGTAGGCAGGCGAGGCGGAGGTTCCCGGCATCAATTTTATCTCGCCCGCGACCGGGACTATAAGCCCCGCGCCCTGATAGACGAGGACATCCTTGACCGGCATGCGCCATCCCTTGGGACGACCCAAAAGCTTCGGGTCGTGCGAAAGCGAATATTGCGTCTTCGCAATGCATATCGGAAGCCGCGCAGTCTCGGGATTCGCCTGGAACATTTCGAGCTTCCTAAGCGCCTCGGGCTCGAAATCGACGCCGTCGCCGCCGTAAACCTCCTGGACCTGTTTCTCGATTCTGTCCTTGAGAGGCTCGGCGAGATCGCAGAGAAACTCGAAGCCGTTCGGCTCGTCGCAAGCCTCCATCACCGCCTTGGCGAGTTCGACGGCGCCCTCTCCGCCCTTGAGCCAGTGGTCGCTGACGGCGAACTTTGCACCCGCCTTCTCTGCGATGGACTTCACGAGATCGCGCTCTGCCTGAGTGTCGGTGTAGAAAGCGTTGAGGCACACAACCGGCTGCACGCCGGAGCGGCGGATTATGTCGATGTGCGCGAGAAGATTGTCGCACCCCTTCTCAAGGAGCTCAAGGTTCTCGGTCGTGTAGACCGGGTCGAGCGGAAGCCCCGCCTTTACGGCCGGCGCGCCGCCGTGTGCCTTGAGCGCACGAACCGTCGCGACAAGCACTACGGCGTCGGGCTTGAGGCCGGAGCAGCGGCACTTTATGTTCCAGAACTTCTCAAAGCCCATGTCGCTTGCGAATCCGCTCTCGGTGACGACATAATCGCCAAGCGCGCACGCAAGGCGGTCGGCGACGACCGAGTTCTGCCCGATGGCGATGTTTGCGAAAGGCCCCGCGTGGACGAACACGGGCTGGCCCTCGATGGACTGCATCAGCGTCGGTTTGATCGCGTTCACGAGAAGCGCACACATCGCGCCATCGACCTCAAGATCGGCCGTAGTGACCGGCGCACCGCTCTTGGAATAGGCGACGATTATCCTGGAAAGGCGCTTGCGAAGGTCGGCGAGGTCGGCGCTCATGGCGAGAATGGCCATGACCTCGGATGCGACGGTTATGTAAAAGCCGCTCGCGCAGTTGAAGCCGTCGAGCTTTCCACCGCGCCCGATTTCGATGTTCCTGAGCCCCTGCGCGCAGAAGTCCATCGCCCAGCGGAACTGTATGCGATCGGGGTCGATGTCGAGACGCTTCAGCCCGCGTTCGGCAAGCCATGCGTCGTCGTGGTTGCGCTCGTGCTGCATGCGCGAATTGAGCGCGACCATGGCGAGGTTGTTGGCGTTCGTTATTGCGTCGATGTCGCCTGTAAGGCCGAGCGAAAGCGAGGTCAACGGAACAACCTGCGCGAGACCGCCGCCCGCCGCGCTGCCTTTGATGTTGAAAGTCGGCCCGCCGGACGGCTGGCGCACGCAACCGACCACCTTCTTGCCAAGCCGCCCGAGCCCCTCTACGAGACCGAGCGTGGTCGTCGTCTTGCCTTCGCCGAGCGCCGTCGGGGTGATGGCCGTCACGTCGATATACTTGCCCTTGCGGCCCGCTCCGACGCGCTTCAAGACCTTCGTCACGTCGACCTTGGCGAGCACGCGGCCGTAAGGCTCCCACTCGTCGTCGTTCAGGCCAAGTTCAGCAGCAAGCTCCTTGGCCGGCTTGAGGTTGTCTTCGGCAGCTTCCGCAATCTGCCAGTCCTTCATCTTGGTGGGGTCGAGTTTCATGAGTGCATTATACCATAATCCGTACGCTGATGCAGAATCACGGACCTCATGCGCAGCAGGATCGAACCGGGCGCGGACTGTGGGCAGGCTATATGTGACGCGGCGTCTCGATTCCGAGAAGCGTGAGACCCGTCTTCAGCACGTCGCCAAAGAGGGCGCAAAGCGCCAGACGCGCGTTTCTCACGGACTCTTCACTCTTCAGAATCGGCGAGCTCTGGTAGAAGCTGGAGTAGAGCTGGGCCGTCTGGAAGAGGTAGTCGGCAAGGACGCTAGGCTTGTAGGCCTCAGCCGCGCGGACGACCGCGCCGGGAAACTCCAAAAGCTGAAGCGCGAGGCGCTTCTCGGCCGGGGTCTCGACCGCAAACGCCGCACCTTCCGGCCGCGCGTCGCCAACGCCAGCCTTCTCAAGAAGAGAGCACACGCGCGCATATGCGTACTGCAGATACGGACCGGAATTGCCCTCGAGCGCGAGAGCTTTATCCCAATTGAAATCGATCGCCGTCGCAGGATCGTGCGAAAGATCGGCGTATTTCACGGCGCCGTATCCGATCTGCTCGGCAAGGTGCTCGTCGCCTCCACGCTCCGCGACTATTTCAAGCGACCTTCTTTTCGCCTCGGCCAGAAGATCGTCGAGTTTGATGAGATTGCCCTCGCGCGTGGAAATCGCCTTGCCTTGATAGCTCATAAGCCCGAACGGAACGTGCACGAGCTTCACGCCAGTGAAGCCCATCTTCGCGGCAATCGAGAAGAACTGCTTGAAGTGCAGCTGCTGGCGGTCGTCCGTTACGTAGATGATCCGCTCGGGATTGTAGTCCTTCACGCGGCTTTCGACGCATGCGAGATCGCTCGTCGTGTAATTGTAGCCGCCATCCGACTTGCGGACGATCGCGACACCAAGCTTCTCTTCGGAAAGATCGACTATGAGCGCCCCCTCGGACTCCTTCGCGAGTCCCATCGCAAGGAGTTTCTCCACAATACCCGGCATCATCGAGTTGTAGTAGGATTCGCCGCGGTACGTGTCGAACTTGACGCCGAGCTTGGCATACATGCGCTCGAACTCGCCGATGGATATCTCGATGAATCTCTTCCACAGGGCGAGATTCTCCGCGTCGCCCTGCTGAAGCTTCACGAGCTCCGCGCGGCACGCATCCTTCCAGAGACCGTCCTCCTCCTTGGCCTTCGCCGCCGAAAGCACGTAGCACTTCTCGAGAGTTGCGACTGTGAGATACTTGCGCTCGTCGTCGCTGAGGCACTCGCGATAGCCTTTGATCAGTATGCCGAACTGCGTTCCCCAATCACCGAGATGATTGTCGGCCACGACTTCGTAGCCGAGCGCGCGAAAGATGCGGTCGATTGCGCACCCGATGACCGTGGAGCGGATGTGGCCGATGTGCATCTGCTTGGCCGCATTGGGTGAAGAGTAGTCGATTACGACCTTGCGGCCCGCGCCCTTCTGGGGGATGCCGCACTTCGGCGCGGCGGCAAGCGCGGCAAGTTCGCCGGCGAGCCATTCGGGAGAAACGGTGAGGTTGAGGAACCCGGGGCCCGCGATCTCGACCTTTAGCGCACCGCCTATGCGCTCCGCGACCTTCTGCGCCGCGTCGCGCGGCTTGAGGCCAACCTTCTTCGCTATCTTCAGCGCGTCGTTGCACTGGTAGTCGCCGAAGCGCGGATCGGTGGCGGGGACAACTTTAACGTTCGCGAAGTCTTCCCCCGGGAAAGCCTCCGCGAACGCCGTCCTGACAAGTTCTGTCAAGTCCATGCTGTCGTCAGACGTTCAGCGCCGAGGAGTCGGCCTTGACATCCCCAGGATTGAAGCCCATCTTCTCAAGATCGATGTCGACGATGCCGAGCGGCTTGGCCGTCTTCCAGCCGCCGTTCGTGAAGTCGGGGATGTCGACCGAAGAGGAGCGGTTCTTGACCGAACGCTCGCTGAGCTCGGCGAGGCAGCACCACGACGCGAGATCGTAGACGTCCGTATCGAGCGGCAGACCGTTCTGGAGGCAGTAGATCCAGCGCAAATCCATGATGAAGTCCATGCCGCCGTGTCCGCCGATGGCCTTCGCGACGTCGCTGATCTCGGGACGCCACAGAGGATGGCGATATTTCTCGCGCATCTCCTGCATCGTGTTCTCGTCGAAGTAGCCGTGCACGGGATCGCCCGGGTTCTCGGTCCAGCCGAACTTGCCGACGCAGCCGTCCATCAGAAGCGCGTTGACCTTGTCGGCCGGCTCGCCGTCTTTGCCGATGAAGCCAATTCCCTCGAACGCGCCCATCGTACCGGTCACGCGGTTGATGCGGCTGTAGGGACGGGGCGAGCTGACGTCGTGCTGGATCATGATGCTCTTGCCGTTCACGGTCTTGATGAGCATCGTGTTCATATCGCCCATCGCGATCTTGAGGTCGGCCTTCCACTTGCTGTTCGGGAACTTCGCCTTGGCGTAGGCCTCGAAGTTGAACTGGTCGGACTCGAGCGAGACGAGGTAGTCGAAGCGGTCGCCGCGGTTGATGTTCATGTACTCGCACACCGGCCCGAGGCCGTGCGTGTCGTACTGGTTGCCCTTGTGCGCCACATTGTGCTTGAGGCGCCAGAAATCGGCATAGCCGTATTTCGAGAAATCGGCCGCCCAGTCGGCGTAGCAGAGGTCGCGCAGGTCGTGGATGTAGGCGCCCTCGCCGTGGACGATCTCACCGAGCTTGCCTTCACGCACGAGCCTGAGCGCGAGCATCTCGGCCTCGCCGTAGCAGCAGTTCTCCAGCTGCATGCAGTGCATGCGTGTGCGCTCGCTCGTCTCGACGAGAGCATAGCACTCGTCAAGAGTGAACGCGCTCGGAACTTCGACCATGGCGTGCTTGCCGTGCTCCATGGCGTAGAGCGCGATCGGCACGTGCATATTCCAGCTCGTTGCATTGTAGACGACGTCGATCGCGTCGCTCTCGCACATCGCCTTGTAGCCCTCGGGGCCAGTGAATTCGAGCGCCTTCGGCTTGCCGTTGTCGGCCAGCCACTTCTGCTGCATGGCGACACGCTCGGGGTGGATATCGCAGAGAGCGGCGACTTCGGCACCTGGGATTGCGGCAATGCGGTGAACCGCCCCTGGGCCGCGCATGCCGAGGCCGACAAAGCCCACGCGCACCTTCTTCAGCGCGGGCGCTCCATAGCCCTGCATGCTCCCGCCGACCGAAAGCTTGAACCCTTCGGAGGCGCATCCCGCGGCGAGCGCTGCTGCGCCCATCCATGCGGTTCCCTTGAGAAACTCTCTGCGATCTGTTTGCATGTTTGCTTTCCTTTTCGGTTATTCCGTTAAATAGTCCAGCCTTCAAGGCTAAAAAGTCCATTTAGGCTTCGGGTAGTAATTATACCATACTCTTCGCCGCACATCAACTGCGATTGCACTACGATTTCATGGCGCAAAAAAACGCGCGTCTTCCGGCTAGCGGAAGACGCGCATTTTCGACAATGCCGCAATGCCTTTTACTTGGCGAGCGCGGCAGTAACGTCGGCGAGCACCTGGCGAAGGGCCTTCGGGACGCGGCGGGCGGCGAGGTTCGCCTCCTTCGAGTCCTTGGACGGCTTCTTGTCGTATTCGTCGTACGACGCGCCGACCGTGGCGATTTCCTTCTTCCAGCCGGCAATGTCTACCTTGAGGATCTCCTCGAGGTCGGCCTTGACAACGTGGAACTTCGCCTTTTCGTCGTTGTTGGCGAGGTCGATGTCCTTCGCGAACGGGATGTTGCCGATCGGGGTCTCGTTAGCCTTGACCTGACCCTCGATGCGCTGGCAGATCCACTTAAGCACGCGGCTGTTGTCGCCGAAGCCAGGCCACATGAAGCGGCCATCATCGCCCTTGCGGAACCAGTTGACGAAGTAGATCTTGGGGAGCTTCGTCGCATCGGCGCTCGTGCGCTCCATCTCCAGCCAGTGCTGGAAGTAGTCGCACACGTTGTAGCCGAAGAACGGAAGCATCGCCATCGGGTCGCGGCGAACCTGGCCGATCTGGTCGCTGATGACCGCAGCCGTCACCTCGGAGCCGGCGGCGGAACCCATGAACACGCCGTGCGTCCAGCTCTTGGCCTCGTTCACCAGAGGAATCGTCGAAGGACGGCGCCCGCCGAAGAGGATCGCGTCGATCGGCACGCCCGTGGGCTTCTTGTTCCAAAGGCCGTTGAAGCCGGCCTTGTCGAGCACAGGGCAGTTCTCGGCGGGAGCGGTGAAGCGGCTGTTCTTGTGGGCCGCGACGTAACCCATCTCCTTGATCTCCTTCTTGGTCATGCCGGGCTTCGGGCCCATGCGGTAGGGATCGTCCGCGCAGACGTAGCAGGGGTTGCCCTTCCAGTCAACGCCTTCCTTAGGCGCCTTGACGCCCATGTCCTCCCACCAGATGTCGCCATCGGGAGTGAGAACGACATTAGTGAAGATCGTGCCCTTCTTGCAGCTCTTGAGCGCGTTGGGGTTGGAGTCCATCGAAGTACCGGGAGCGACACCGAAGAAGCCGTTCTCGGGATTGATTGCGTAGAGGCGGCCGTCGTCGCCGGGCTTGAGCCAGGCGATATCGTCGCCGATAGTCTGAAGCTTCCAGCCGGGCAACTTGGGCTGCATCATGGCGAGGTTAGTCTTGCCGCAGGCAGACGGGAACGCCGCCGTGACGTGGTACTGCTTCTTCTCGGGGCTCGTAAGCGTAAGAATGAGCATGTGCTCGGCCATCCAGCCCTCATCCTTCGCGAGCTTCGATGCGATGCGGAGCGCGAAGCACTTCTTGCCGAGCAGTGCGTTGCCGCCGTAGCCCGAACCGAACGACCAGATTTCGCGGTCTTCCGGGAACTGGGTGATGTACTTGTCGTCGATGTTCTTGGCGCAGGGCCACGCGACATCCTTCTGTCCCTTCTTGAGCGGAGCGCCGACGGAGTGGATGCAGGGGATGAAGTCGCCGTCTGTGCCGAGGTGCTTGAGAACGGCGTCGCCGGTGCGCGTCATGATGTTCATGTTCACGACGACGTAGGGCGAGTCGGTGATCTCGATGCCGTACTGGGTGATCGGGTTGCCGATCGGGCCCATCGCGAACGGGATGACATACATCGTGCGGCCCTTCATGCAGCCGGTGTACGCCTTCGTCATCTTCTTCTTCATCTCAACGGGGTCCATCCAATGGTTGGTGGGGCCGGCGTCGATTTCGCGCTTCGAGCAGATGAACGTGCGGCCTTCAACGCGCGCAACGTCGCTCTCGTGCGAGCGGGCGAGATAGCATTCGGGGCGCTTCTTCGCGTTCAGCTTGATGAACTGGCCCTTCTTGACCATCATCTCGCAGATGTCGAGGTGCTCCTTCTTGGTCCCATTCACGACGACGATCTTGTCGGGCGTGCAGACCTTGTTCCACTTGTCAACCCATGCGAACACCTTTGCGTTCGCGAACTTAGGCGTCTTGGCCATGATTTTGTTGTCTCCTTGATTTGCCCCTTTGGGGCGTGATGAAAGCATTGTGTGAATTATATCATATGGGCTTGCATTCGCGCAATGGCAAAGTCACATAACCTTTATCCAGAAAAATCCGGGATAAAGGCAGAGATGCGCGACTGTAGCATTCGGCGGGGGATTTTTGGTACAATACCCCGCCATGGAAGAGATCAAAGACATCAAGGAGATTCGCAAGGAGATTGACGGCATCGATGCGCAGCTCGCTTCGCTAATCAAGCGTCGTCTCGACATTGTAGGCGAGGTCGCCGAAGCCAAGCGCAAATCGGGCTCGCCGGTGAGCGATCCCGCACGTGAGCGCGAAATCATGACGCGCGTAGCAGAGATGGTCGGTCCCGAGTACGAAAACGGGGCAAGGTTGCTTTTCACCACGCTGTTCGGAATTGCGAAGGCGCGACAGAGAGCAATGATATGCGGCGATTGCGGGGTTGTATCCGCAATACGCGAGGCCGTTGCACATGCGGAGGCGTTTCCGACGCGTGCGGTAGTGGCGTGTCCCGGGGTGGAAGGCTCCTACGCCCAGCAGGCCGCGTCCTCTCTTTTCCCAATACCTACCATCCTCTTCTTCACCAGCTTCGAGAAGGTGTTCGAGGCCGTCGAAAAAGGGCTTTGCCCGTATGGCGTGCTGCCGGTCGAGAATTCCGCCGCCGGATCCGTTCCGCAAGTCTACGACCTGATGGTGAGCCACCGCTTCCATATCGTCCGCTCGCTGCGGCTGAAGGTCGACCACGTGATGCTGGCGAATCGCGGCGCCACGCTCGACGGGATACGCGAGGTCGCAAGCCATCCTCATGCACTCACGCAGTGCAGCACGTTTCTCAAGGCGCATCCTTCGATAAAGGCAGTTCCGGCAGTCAATACGGCAGTCGCCGCGAAAACGCTTGCGGCGGAAGGCCGCACCGATACGGCCGTGATCGCTTCGCGCGCATGCGCCGACCTGTACGGGCTTGATGTGATTGCGGACGGAATCGCCGACGCGGCGTTCAACTACACGCGGTTCATCTGCATTTCGCGCAAGCTCGAGATAACGCCCGACGCGAACAAAATCAGCATAATGCTAAGCCTGCCGCACCGTCCCGGCGCGCTAAACGGCATAATGGCGAGATTCTCCGCCATCGACGTGAACCTCACCAAGCTGGAGTCGCGGCCGATTCCCGGAATGGATTTCGAATTCCGCTTCACGTTCGACTTCGAGGCGTCTCCGGCGAACCGTGACGTACTCGCGCTCATCGCCGAGCTTGCATGCGATCCGGAGATAGAGCACTTCGAGTTTCTTGGCGCCTACGCCGAGCGTTAGCCTTTTCAAGGAGGCCAACCTGCAATGGGCGTAAAAGGACTGGCAATAGGCGGGGCTTTGGGCGCGCTTCTCGGCGGACCTCTCGGGGCGCTGTTCGGCGCGGCCCTTGGAGATTTCATCGAAAAGGGAATGGAGCCTAAAGAGCCTGCGCGCGGCAGGGGTGCGCGAAGGTCGCCATCGGTTGCGTCAGATTCACTCGTGTTCTGCGCCAGCGCGGCGGCCATGCTCGCAAAGGTTGCAAAGGCCGATGGGGTCGTATCGCGCAAAGAGATAGCGTCCGTCGAGGCGGCGTTCGCACGGCTAGGCTTCTCGTCTCAGGCGCGTGCGTATGCGATAGACGTTTTCCGCAGGGCTAAGGACGATGTTCACTCAATCGACGACTATGCGCGTGAGTTTGCTCGCGCCGTGCCGTCAATAGAGGTGCGCGAATTCCTCTACGAACTGCTGTGGGACATCGCGTGTTCCGACGGAGCAGTTTCGTCGAACGAGCTGGAGATGCTCCGGCGCGTAACCGCATCTCTGTCGATTCCGGCGTACTGGTTCAATACGATGGCGAGCGAGCGGCTGGGCACAAGCGACGCGGGTGAACGGCGCGACGGCGGCGGCGCAAGTTCGGGCGAATCGCTCGCCGAGGCGTATGCGCTGTTGGGGGTTTCGCCGGACGCAAGCGACGACGAGGTTAAAAGCGCATACCGCGCGAAGGCCAAGAAGTACCACCCCGACGCACTCCGCGCGCAAGGGCTGCCGGACGAAATGGTGTCGAAGGCGACGGATATGATGGCAAAGGTGAACGCCGCATGGAGTGTCATAGAAAAAGCGCGCCATCTGTGATTTGGCCAATGCGGCGCGCGTGGACAATCGCCCGCCAGCGGGCAAGACCGGATTTCGCCGAATAGGACCTAGATGCGCTGAAGGACGGCCTTCAGCGAAGTCCACATGGATTTCTTTATCTGCTGCACCGCAGGCGCAGCAGCGGCGAAGCGGAGAATATACGTCGGCGAATATGTGACAAGCACATTTTGCGAAAGCTCCGTCGCAACCCACTGTCCAGGCGCGGCTTTCACGGCCGGGAACCACTTCTTGAGCGCAAGCCTGCCAAGCACGACATATACTTTGGCGCGCGGGATCGGTGCTTCATATACGACCGGCGCCGCTCCAGGGGCTTTACCCAGAGCCGCAACTATTTTCGCCATCATCTCCGCGCCTGCAGGCGCAAGAGGACTGTCGTGCAAAAACACAATATCGAGCAGCGCGCCGGAAACCGCAGGTGCGGACGGAGAAGGTGGCGGCGGAGGCGCACGGTGCGCCTGAATCTGCGCAACGGCTGGCGAAGCGTGTACTGGGGCTGGCGGATGACGAGAGGCCGCAGACGGGACGGGAGGCGCAAGATTGACGACAAGGAGCGAGCGGTCGCATTCAATAACGCGAACGCCGAGCTCGCGCTCCAGCGCAAGCTCGGCCTCGAGCCCTTCGAGTATGAACTCCTGCGTGGTCACGCCTTTTTGGGCTTGTTGAATCCGTAGGGATTCTTCTTCTGCCAACGCCATGCGTCCTTGCACATCTCTTCGATGCCACGCTCGGCCTTCCAGCCAAGCTCGGCGGCGGCGAGCGACGGATCTGCCCAGCACTCGGCGATATCGCCGGGGCGGCGCGGACATATTTTGTAAGGCACGGGACGCTTCGACGCCTTTTCGAACGCCTTCACGATCTGCAGCACGGAATAGCCGTGACCCGTGCCAAGGTTGTAGATCTTGAGACCAAGCTTCGGCTCGCGCTCAAGCTTCTCGATCGCCTTGAGATGGCCAATGGCGAGGTCGACGACATGAATGTAGTCGCGAACGCCGGTGCCGTCGGGCGTTGGGTAGTCGTTGCCAAAGACATTGAGCTCGGGAAGCCGCCCCACCGCAACCTGCGCAACGTAGGGCAGAAGGTTGTTGGGGATTCCCGCAGGGTCTTCGCCGATCAGCCCCGACTTGTGCGCGCCAATCGGGTTGAAGTACCTGAGAAGAATCACGTTCCATTCGGGGTCGGCCTTCTGGACATCCTTAAAGACCTGCTCCATCATGAGTTTCGTCCATCCGTAGGCGTTGGTGCAGCCGGGCGTTGGGAAATCCTCGCGAATCGGCACAGACGCCGGATCGCCGTAAACCGTTGCGGAACTTGAGAACACGATGTTCTTGCAACCGTGCTCGGCGAGACACTTTAGAAGCGTGAACGTTCCGCCAAGATTGTTCGCGTAGTACTTGAGAGGAATCTTCGTGGATTCGCCGACGGCCTTGAGCGCGGCAAAGTGGATGGTGGCGTCGAAATGGCCCTCCTTGTCGAGAACGGCATTTAGCTTCTTTTCATCGCGTATATCCACTTTGTAGAACACAGGCGCCTTGCCTGTTATCTTCTTTACTCTGGCGAGGGACTTCTTCGAGCTGTTGCAGAGGTTGTCTACGACAACGACCTCATGACCCGCGTCAAGAAGTTCGACCACTGTATGGCTGCCGATGAACCCGGCTCCGCCCGTAACTAAAATCTTCATTTGAAGCGTCCTTTCTTGTGATGGAATGTATTATACCATATTTATGCCCCTCTCGGCTGAGTTATGCGCGGGGGTGGGCGAGGCGATAGGCGTCTTGCAGGCGCCCTATTGAAACATGGGTGTATATCTGAGTCGTGGAAAGCGAAGCGTGGCCGAGCATCTCCTGTACGCTTCTCAAGTCTGCACCGGCGTCAAGCAGGTGGGTGGCAAAACTGTGGCGTAGCTTGTGGGGGGAAATATCCGTAGGCAGACCGGCTTCCGCGAGATAGCGCTTCATATCCCGCTCTACGATTCGCGCCGACAAACGCCCGCCCCTTTCGCCCAGGAAAACATCCGACGAGTCGTCTACAAGCGAAGGATCCTTGGCCGACATATAGTCTCTCAGCATGCGAAGCGCGTCGAGCGCTTTCGAGCCGAGTATCACAAGCCGGTCTTTTTTCCCCTTGCCAGTAACAATCACGCGCCCGTCGCCCCAGCCTATCATGCCCCACTTCGCCGACACTGTCTCGCTTATGCGGCATCCGGTGGAGTAGATGAATTCGAATATGGCGGCATCGCGCAGATACTGCGACTCCGAAAGCGTTCCGTCTAGGAAGTCCTTGCGGGGCTGGGCAAGGAACCGGTCAATCTCCTTGGCGGAGAGCGTACGCGGAATCAGTCTCGCCTTTCTCGGTCCGCGCAGCATCGAAAAAGGATTGTCGAGAACAACGCCGTCGCGCTGAATGTAGCGATAGAAGGTCCTAAGCGAGGCCAGTTTGCGCAGAACGGTCGCGGCGCCGACGCCGTCCTTCGACAGCGCCGCCAGATAGCGCCGCGCGTCGCCGTCGCGCACGGAAGACCAGGCGAACGGCGGCTGCGCGTCCACTCCCCACAAGAACGACGCCAGCTGGGCGAGATCGGCCATGTAGCCAGAGCGTGTATGCTCGGAGACATTTCGCTCGGCGACAAGCCAGTCCTCGAAACGCTTCGCCAGCGGATCGCCGCAGGTTTCAGGATTCGGCTTCGTCGACACCGTCCAGCACCTCCGCCTTTTTCTCGTCGGACGACGGCAGATTCTTCAAGCCGAGCGCCTCGGCGCGCGAATCGAAATTCGGTATCTGGGCGCGGTACGCCACGGCCACTCGCTTGAGCGCGATGGTCTGCCGCGGCGAAAGCGAGTGGCGGCGGGCGAACTGCGTAGAGAGGCTTTCGACGAAGGCCTTGTCGTCGTATATTTTGCGCCCCTTCTTGAGAGGAGTGCGCCACTCCGAAACCGCATTCATCATTTCAAGTATCTCCGGAACCGCCGGATCGCTCGGCATCGTGGTGAAACCGCCGGTGACATATGCCGACAGTTTTTCGCGAACCTCCTCGCAGTCCGGCAGAGAGCCCGCGTTCTCGCCGACGGCTCGCGCCAGTATCGAAAGTTGCTTTGGCGAAAGTCCCCGGCCGTGCTCGACCTGCTCGCGCAGACTCTTGAGGAACGGGTTCTTCGTCATGCCGCCTATCCGGTCCATCAGCTCGAAGCAGTACTTGACCATGTTCGGATCGGCCTTTTCGCCGCGTATCACGGCGTTTCCTGCGAGGCCAAGCTCCTTGAGCTTCTTTTCGACGCCAGGTATCTGATCGGAGTAGGCGAGCGCCATCCTGACAAGGAACTCGAGCTGGCGGGCCGAAAGGGGCCGCTCGCCCTTCTCCGCCTGCTCGCGCACGCTTTCCACGAACGCCTTGTCGTCGTAGACGCGCTTGCCGACGGTCTTGGGCTCCTTCCATACTTTCACGCGGCCAAGCAGCTTGAACACCTCGTCGAACAGCGCGCGGTCGGGCGCGGGCTCGGCGCATGCCGCAATCTCCTTGAGGAACTTCGAGTAGAAGTCGCTGAGCATGGCGTCCATCGGCTCGCCCTTCTCCTCGACCTTGTCGAGTTCGGCCTCCATCTCGGCAGTGTATCCCACGTTGAACAGGCTGTCGAGCTTCTTGGTCAGCCAGTCGCTGACAAGAATACCCCTTTCAAGCGGCACAAGCTTGCGCTTCTCGGTCTTCGCGTATTCGCGCGCCTTCAGCGTCTCAATGGTCTGGGCGTATGTCGACGGGCGACCCACGCCATTATCCTCAAGCGCCTTTACCAGACTGGCTTCGGAATAGTGTGACGGTCCCTTGGTCTGCTTCTCGTCAGCCAACCACCGCACGACATCAAGCTCCTCGCCGACAGAGAGCTTCGGAAGTTTCGCTACCTCGTCGGAATCATCATCTTGAGCGTCGTCGTCCGACGACAGCTTGCGCTTTCGAAGCGAAATCTTCATCACCTTGAGGAAGCCCTCGAAATCTATTTCCGTCGCGCTCGCCGTGAACACGTAGGAGTGGGCGAGAGCAGGCTTGCGCGGCTCAAGCGACACGGTTCGCAGGGTCGTCTTTGCGTCGGACATCTGGCTTGCCACGAAACGCGCCCAGATTAACCCGTAGAGACGTTGCTCTGGCGTGTCGAGGCCAGTCTTTCCAGGGGTTTCGAGAACATCCGTGGGCCGAATCGCCTCGTGTGCGCCCTGGGCCGTCTCCTTCGACTTGAAGATGTTCGGCTTTGCCGGATAGAAGTCTGCCCCGTATTCCGACACAATATAGTCCTTCGCGGCGACGCGAGCCTGTTCGCTTATGTTTACAGAGTCCGTTCGCATGTATGTTATGCGCCCCTGCTCGTAAAGCGACTGCGCAAGCTTCATCGTTTTGCCGGGCGAAATTCCAAGAACGCTCGACGCGGCCTGCTGAAGCGTTGAAGTCGTAAAAGGAGGCAAGGCATGGCGAATCTTGGGTTGCGCCTTGATGTCTGTAACCTCAAGACTCGCGCCGGCGAGGTCGAGAAGCATGTTGTCGGCCGCCTGGCGCTCCTTTATACTCGGCTTTTCGCCGTCGTAGCGGGCGAGCTTGGCCGTGAAAGGGTCGGCAGCGCCTGCGCGCTTCTTCGCCTCGGCGCCGAGAAGGAAGTAGGTCTCCGGCTTGAAGGCGTCGATTTCGCGCTGGCGCTCGACAAGCAGGCGCAAAGCGACGGACTGAACACGGCCCGCACTGAGCGTACGGTTGTTCGGACACTGTATGTACTTCCAGAGAAGCGGCGACACCTTGTATCCCACAAGGCGGTCGAGGATTCGCCGCGCCTGCTGCGCATCTACGCGCGGCATGTCGATGTCGCGCGGCTCTTCGACCGCTTTTTTGACGGCGGTCTTGGTGATTTCGTTGTATGTGACGCGACGGAACGGCTTTCCGCCGGCCACAGGCTCAAGCACCTCCTTGAGATGCCATGCTATCGCCTCTCCTTCGCGGTCCGGGTCGCTCGCAAGATATATTTCGCTGGCGCTCTTCATGGCCGACTTCAGCTCGGAAACGACCTTCTGCTTGCCTTCGGAAATTATGTAGTGCGGCTCGAAACGCCACTTGTCCTCGCCCTCTGGCGTAATCTTTATGGCGTTGTTCTCCTTAGGCAGATCGCGTATGTGCCCGACAGAACTCTTGACGACAAAATCACCGCCGAGATACTTGCCTATGGTTTTCGCCTTTGCGGGCGATTCGACAATCAATAGTTTCTTGCCCATGTTTGGATTTCTTCCTCTACTTTTACCGGCATATATGATACCGATATGTACGCCCTTTGTCAACTGGGCGCATGGCGACACAAAGGAAGCGTCAGTTGGCGCCGAAGCCGTAGTGCGAAAGGCGCTGCACAAGGCGACGCACCGGCGCGGACGGAATCTCGCACCATCCGCGAGGACTCTTCGCAAGGTATGCCCAGTCGCGCAGCGTTTCGCGCAGCGCGCCCGCAAGCTCGCGGAAAAGCGACGGCCTTTCGCCGAATATCGCCCGGTCCGCCACGCCTTCGCCCCTGAAGCGCCGCGCAAGTTCGCGCAGCGTGTAGTTGTGGGAGTGCTCGACATGCGCATCGGGACAGTACACCGTCTTAACAGGATTTTTCCCGCGGCGCGAATTGCGCCATGTCCATTCGACGTCTTCCGAATACTGTATCGTCTCGTCGAAGGGCGTTTCCAGCAGGTTCTGCCGCCATGTCGCCGAACTTGCCAGCGAGAAGAAGAACTTCCACGTAGCCTGCACCTTTCCGTCGCCAAACGCGCGTTCGGAGTCCTTTCTGACAAGCATCGTCGCGTCTTTGCGCGGAAGCTGGTTGGCGAAGGCGAATGCCCAACGTTCCGCGAGAAGCGGGCGCACAAGGGATTCCAGCCAGTGAGGATCGAGCGGAACCGCGTCGGAGTTGTTGAAAACAACGACATCGCCCTTCGCGTCCTTCACTAGCGCGTTGAGTGTTCGACCTGGCTTGTATGGTCCGGCGGGACGCTCGAAGAATCGCACCGGATACCGCGCGGCAATCTCGCGAGTACGGTCTGTGGACGCATCATCGCACACCACGACCTCGGCAGGCGGCGGCCACTGCGAGAATATGCCGTCAAGCGTGCGGCCAATCAATGCTTCGTCGTTTCTCGCCCTTACAAGCACGCTCACGCGCGGCCAACCCTCCGGTGCGCGGTTTTCCAGCCGCTCAACGAGCTCTGCACGGGCCTTCTCGAATCGGTCGTGAAGCTTTTCGTAAGCGGCGCGACGCGCACCATCCCAGTCGCCGCGGTTCTTGAGGGCCGCAAGAACGCGGGAGGAAACCTTCTCCCAGTCGCAGTCGTAAACGCCGCCCTCGACTGTGCGTCCGAAGTTCGAGAGCCAGTTGGCCAGTTTCGATCCGCGCGCAATGCCCATAATTGGCGTACCGGCATTCGCAGCGAGAATGAGAAGATGCAATCTGCTGGAAAGCACGACGTCGCATTCGCGCGCCGCCTCGACGACGGCTTCGGGCGTATCGCCCGCGATGCACTCCACGCCCAGCCTAGTGAGCAACGCGCGGTCTGTTTTGGGATTCATCGGGATCCCCAGAACGCGCGCGCCGGAATTCCGCACGGCGTCTATGAGCCGTTTCACTCCGCCAAGGTCGGCCACCTGGCGCTGTGTGGAAATGCAAAGGCCAAGTGTGGCGCCAGATGTGCTGGATTCCCTGGAACGCATTGCGTCTCCCGTCCCCAACAATATCGCAGAGTCGGCGGCTATCTTCGCGCCGGCGAAGCCCGTCTTCGCCAACATCGCGGCGCTCTGCGGATCGCGAAGCCAGACTCCGTTGCAGCGCGGCAGAAGCGCCGCGATTCGATTCGCGAGTTTCTTCCTGAGCCTGCGCTCGTACCATCCAACAAGTCCAAGAGCCCAAAGCGCAATACGCCGCTTGCCGTGCACCTTGAAGAATACAGGGTTGAGTTCGTCGTCCATACCCACTCCCCATATGTATGTCGGCACGCCCTCCCTCTGCGCAATTTCAACAAGATCCAGCGCGACGTGCGGATAGTCCGAAAGCCCCGTCGCGCCACACCACATGTACGCGTCATACGCGCGCACGGTGTCGGCGAAGCCGGATGTGCCAACATCAAGAAAGCCGTATGGCGGCACAACTTTGACATCAAGAACATCCGCCGTTCGCGGGTCGGCTGTGGCGACCGCAAGCTCCACTCCAGGAAGGCTCTCACGCAGCATCTTGACCACGCAGGCGAGTATCGCCTCGTCGCCGATGTTGTCGCATCCAAGCGGGATGCCTCCCAGCAGAATCTTCATCTCGTCCCTCCGTGCCATGTAAGTATGTCGCCGCCGGAAAGCCTCGGAGAGCTTGCAACGTCGAATTCCTCTGGCGGAAATCCACAGGCAATCACCTGCACGATAGCCTCGTTTGCCGGGATGTCGAGCATTCTGCGAACGGCGCGATCGGTCTCGGGGGAAACACTCCAATGCAGTATACAGTGGGCGATTCCGAAGAAATGCAGCGCGTAGCAGAGGTTCATCACGAATATGCCGCCGTTTACATAGCAGTCGTGGCGTTCCCATGCCCATCTGACGGATGACAGATCGGCTGTGACGACAATCACCTTGTCGGCGTCGGAACCAAAGCCGCGCGTTCCGCCCTGCGCGGCGAGCAGCCTGTCGCGAATGGCCGGATCGTCAATGACATGCACTCGCGCATGCTGGCGATTGCAGGCGCTTGGCGCGGTTGTTGCCAGATTTACGGCAGATTCGATGGTTTCGCGCGGAACCGGTCCCGAGAAATGGCGCACGACATGACGCGACGCCGCGAATTCGTCGAATGGCGCGCGGCGCGCAGCGAAGAAGTCATCGCGCTTCACATGCGGCTGGTTCGCCGCAGGAATGTCGGCGTGAGAGGCGAGAAAAGCGTCCAGACGCAGCATGGGTTCGGGCCAGTTGCGATGAAGTTCGCGATAGGCGCGAAGAACGCCGACCGCGTGGCGCACCTGCGCATCGCCGCGTCCAAAACGGCGCTCGAACGAATCAACGAGATTAACCAAATGGACAACAGCGCCCTTGCCGAATCCGAGCCGCCTGCGCGGCATGGTGAGACCTTTCTCGAGAACGTGATATCCCATGACTATCTCGGCGCGCGCGGCGGACTCGCGATCCAGATGGAGCGCCCCCGCGTTCTCCATAAACTGCGACATATCGTAGCGAAAGGCCCGCCGCGCCTCGCGGCGCAGTCTCGCCTTGAGAAGCGCGCCTTCGCATGCGCGTTTTACGGCTCTCAGGATGTCTTTTGCTCGCGCCATTTGGTACAGGCTCACTCGTTCAGCATTTCTTCGGGCATGTCGCGGCCCCATATGCTTTTGTAGCGGGCTTTTGCTATGGCATGCTTTATCTTAAGCACCATGTCATCGGTCACGAAACCGCCGTCCGGTATTTCACGATAGAAACTGGCGACGAGACCTTCCGCCACAAGATCATCCTTGTTTTCGGCCTCATACGCCTTTAGCATCGCACCGCCCACGCCTTCGCCGATGAATATCATGCACCGCCCTTTTTCATGGTGGTACTTGAAGTACCAGTCGATGGCGTCTTCAAGGTCTTCGGAATTCGCTATCAGCGGAGCGAACACGCGGGCGATGCCGTCGAATCTTCCGCCGCCGACCTCGTCGTCAGCGTGCGCAAGCAATCTGGAATGCGCGGCGGCACTGGTGTACAGCTCGCTTGATACGTATATCAAATCCGCAGGCACGACGAACGGGCGCACCGGGTCTTCACGTATCAGCCAGTTGTCCCTGTAGTCATAGGGCGTCTTGCTTGAGCAACATCCGCAGACGACTGCGCATGCGGCAAATGCAAAAAGCGGTTTAATCCATTTGATCATGTTTTTCACACCTGGAATATATTGCTCTATAGGTCTGCCATGTCCGTACAGGCCAGACGAAAACCGTATATGCAGTTGCGCGAGTTCGGTTCGCGCTTCAGACGATAAGCCGAGCGGCAGTCCCTTTCGTAAAAGAACCAACAGCCGCCACGAAGAACTTTGAATGACCCGGACGGCGGACCCTTGGGGTCTGCAATGGCGGTTGTCGCTCCGGTAGAATACCAGTCAGAGCACCACTCGAGCACATTGCCATGCATGTCGTATATACCCCAGGCATTCGGCTTCCTTCTCCCCACAGGGTGCGTCTGGTTTTCGCTGTTCAAATCATACCACGCCATATCGTCGAGAACACCCGTTCCGGCGATAGAGCCAATGTCGCCGGCTCGGCATGCATATTCCCACTCCGCCTCGGTCGGCAAACGCGCACATCCGCCAATCTCGGCGTTCACCTTGCGTATAAAGGTCTTGCAGTCGTGCCATGAAATATCATCGACGGGAGCGTCGGCGTCTTTGAAACGCGACGGATTTGTGCGCATCACGCTTACCCACTGACGCTGGGTAACTTCGTATTTGCCGATCCAAAACCCCTTGGTCAAGGAAACTTCGCGCTGTGTTTCATCATTGAACCTTCCGCTCTCGGTTTCGGGGCTTCCCATGTGAAATTTCCCAGGCGCGCACCAAACCATCTCCATGGTTGCGCCACCCGGTAGCGTAATCACTTTGGTTTCGCCGCTCTTTCTGTCAGTCCCAGCGAGGCTGGTCATCCGCAGCAAAGCGGCAAAGGCGAGAAAAAGGCACAATTCTGCTTTCATGTTGTAGACTATTATAGCATATTTCCGCAGGACTTGTCCCTCGAAAACCTTAACGCCGGATTTGGATTGCGTTGGCCTATATTTGGATGGCTCAGATTGTCCGATGCGCTAGCGTGCGCCACGCATAAGCAATACGGCAAAAACCGTGCGGATGAGAATCCACAAATCCATCCAAGGCGACCAGTTCAATACGTAGTATGCATCAAGCGCAACACGCCGTTCATACCCGGTGTCGCTTCGACCGGATACCTGCCACAATCCGGTTATGCCTGGCCTGACCGACGAAAAAACCTTGTATGCGTCGCCATAATGTTGTATTTCCTTTTCCACTATCGGTCTGGGGCCTATCAACGCCATATCTCCCGAAAACACGTTAAACAGCTGTGGCAACTCATCCAACGAGGTCTTTCGCAACAAGCGGCCAAACAGCGTCACGCGAGGATCGTCTTTCAGCTTGAAGTTTGACTCCCACTCTTCGACGGCTTTCGGATTGTTCGCCAGAATCTTCTTCAGACGGATGTCGGCATCGGAATACATCGAACGAAACTTCCATATGCGAATCTCGCGCCCGTTCATGCCAAGCCGCTTGTGGCGATAGAACACCGGCCCGCGGCTGGTCATCTTTATCAGCAACGGAATCGCCACGAATAATGGCGACAACGCGACAAACGCGACAAAGGAGAACATGCCGTCCACGATCAGTTTCTGAACCCTCTTCACCTTCATGCGCCCCTGATTGACCATTTCAAGACCGCCAATGCCGTCAAAGCTGACGGCCCTCGCCCCGAATATGGGAAACGCATGTGCCGTAGGCATGTAATCGATGTATGTGAACCATGCCGCAAAATCCTCCATCTGAGCACGGAACAAACGCTCGTCCTGACACGCGAACAGCATTTTTATGTCGCGTTTTTTCGCCTCCGGCACAATGTCGTACAGAGAGCCAAGGTACGGAATGCCGCGCGCCTGGAACATACGTTCATTCCACTCGCGGCGGCGACGCTTGCGGCCGATTCGCTCGGTGCCTGCGAAATAGCCGACTATGCGAATTCCAGCATATGTGTTGCAATCCAGCAGATCGACAATACGATGTGCTGTCGTCCCTCCGCCGGCAAGCACGACTGGAATCTGGCCGATCTTGAGCTTGTAAAGCACGTACCGCGCCATATTTCTGAACGACTGCGCCGCCACAGCAGTCAATATGCATGAATACACACATACCGCGCGGGATATCTGGCTGTCGGTGGTCTTGTATGCAAAGGCGAGATAGGCGATAACGCCAGCATGGATTACGAGTGACGACAAGCAAAGTCGGCGAAACTCCTCGACAGGACCGACTGGAGCGGATGGATACATCCAATTTCCGTGGTAAAGGTCAAGCGAGGCGTTCACGACTACGAACGCCAGTGCAACCGGCAGAAACCTCAAATATTCGTCAAGTGAGTAGCCCCCCCACGGACACTGCGGCCAGCCGTGCGCACGCATGAACTCGCCAAGACACCAATATCCATATGCAACAACGGC
Organism: uncultured bacterium; assembly: GCA_902776615.1. Classification (GTDB taxonomy): domain Bacteria; phylum Verrucomicrobiota; class Kiritimatiellia; order RFP12; family UBA1067; genus UBA1067. Next base: position 26,716 of record CACYQU010000007.1, on the reverse strand, counting down.
CCATACGGACACAACACATATGATGTCGGCAATCGCAATCGCGACGACTCTGATCCGCCCCTGCGTCAGCATGTCAATGAGCCTCCTCGGGCGGCTCATACTCTTCGGCTATCCATCGCATAGCTTCCTTTTCGCCAGACCACTCATCTCCCGTGACAAACTCGTACGTCTCCTTGGCCTTGGCGACACCCTCCGCGGAAGCTTCGCCCGTTATGACCCTAATCAGCGATTCGACGGCAAGCTTCTCATCTATGCCAATATACTCGCTGGCGAGGTCTTCAAGAACATCCTCGTCATTGATTACCTTGATAACACTTTCGACGACTCCTATACGTTCAATATCGTTCTCTATGTCGGAAAGCGCCATCGAAAGCTGCTTTCTGGCGTTATCGCGCACATCTTCGTTGGAGTCAGCCAGAAACGGCACAAGTTCGGGCAGCGCTTTCCCGCCGAACCAGCCAAGCGTGTCGACCATGCTGTCGCGAATTTCGATGTTCTCGCACTTCAAAGCTGCGGCTGCGCATGCAACGGCCGCATCGACATTCTCGTCATCCAGAGCATTTTCAATTCGCGCAGCAAGCGCTCTTTCCTCTGGCGTTCGAGAATCATCCTCATCGTCGGTCTCGTCTTCGCCAGGCGACGCAAGCAACGGCTTTGGACGCCTGCGACCAGGATCCGCCTTCACAACGCCCACAGACGCTATCGCCCGACGCGAGACGGATGTTTGCGCATCATCATCCAATTGCACGACATCTTCGCGCGAACTACCGCCATACCGTATAACAAGCACCGCCGCCAACACGCTGACAGCACCGGTAAAGCCGAGTATAAAATACCTGCTCATTGTTCGGAAACGACATCTTCGCCGGTGGCCGACTCCACCTCGCCGCCTTCTTCGGGCGGCTCGTAGTTTTCAGGGTCGCTCAGATATCGTTCGGCCTCGTTCATATCAATCCATTCGTGGCCGGTAATCTCTTCGTACAGTTCGCACCCTGCTTCAGCCTGCCGACGGTTTGGAGAATCAATCATATCCACCAAAGCCTGAACCACCTCTACACGCCTGTCAAAAGCGACGGATTCATCGTCCTCGGCATCTATGTATTCTGTGGCGGCATTTGAAAACTGGGCACCTATCGACAGTAGCGCGTCTTTTGTGCCGACAGCCTTCAACGCCATTCCGGATATCTTTAAGCGAACCGCAGGGTCGTCAATCTCGGAAACCGCCAATTCCCATGCATTGATTGCATTCTGCGCCACTCCCTCATCGGCGTCGCCCATAAGAACCGTTAATTCCGGCAGGGCCTCAACGCCAAACCATTCCAGTGCGTCGACGGCGTGCGATCTCACTTCGGGGCTGTCTGACGACATGAGTCCGGAGGCGAGCTTTATCGTCTTTTGCGCGTCGTCTGCGTCCAAGGCCTCCTGCACGGCTTCGCAAAGCTTGCGATCGGCCTCGGGCAGATTTCCGAACATGACGCTATCCAGACTTACGAACTGCCTTTCGCCGCGAGGTCGCGCCGCCTTGCCGTTCTTGCGGACATGCCCTCTGACGACCTCGCGCATTTCGGCGAGGCCGTCAGTGGTGGATATCGCAGCGCGTTGCGGACGGGCCTCCTCGTCATGAGGGACAGTTTCTCTGTTTTCCGTCAGAAAAAGATACGCCAGCACTGCAAGCACGACTAGCGCACCTCCTGCCGCAACCCGCCACAACACGCTGCTTTTCATCTTCGGAATCTCCGTAGGTCTCGAAACGTGTCAGTTTCGATTAGTTGGCGCTGGTCTCAAGAATCTTCTTCTCTACCTGCTGCTTCACGCTGGACGGCATCTTGGCGCCAGCGTCAATGATGGAGGCCTTGTCCGTCAACTTCTTCGACGTAGCCGCGTTGTACTTGAGAGTCCACGTTCCTGATACGGTGGTGAAATCAACATCCGCATACTCTTCGCAAGGGCAGAAGTCCCATGCAGTAGCTGTATCAACCGTATCCTCCTCGTCAGGAATGTATTCGCCGCAGAATGTGCATGAACCCGCCTTGCCAACGGTCTTGTAGCTAGGCGCAGGCATCCACCCCGCCAACGTGCCGGTCATTGTCTTGAGGTAACTCGTGCAGTTGAGCTCGGGATCCTCGCACGGACGCGCCGTATAGACGGTCTGCAGCGTGCCGAATCCGGCGAACGCAAGGAAAGCTTCCGAATTGTCGCTCATGTCGCCGATCGTCCAGCTTCCTTCGCACTTGTCGCCGGTCTTGTCGATTGCATTCAGCAGACGCCAATTGATGTCATCGATGAAAAGCACATCGTTTGGCTTGGCGCCATTCCAAATGACGCATCCAGCCACGGTGTCGGCATCATCATCAACGACATGCCACTTGCCTGCAAGCGCACCGCAGTCGCAACCCCAGATGAGTCCAAACCACTTCTGCGAGGCCTGCTTGCGGTATATCACAGGATCGGTCGAAGACTCGAACGGATGGCCCTTTTTCAGTTTGCCGCGCTGAGCCACCGTAGTCTTGACCGTTATCGTAAGGTCGTAGACCTGGGCGGACGCCTCGGGCTCGTCCGAGGAAGTCTTGGACTTTGCCTCGCACACTGCCGCCGCGACGGCAGAAAGCGCCGCGACGGAAACTTTAATATATGTGTTCATTGTTTTTCTCCTTTTTGTTTGTTGGTTGGTTCAAAAGATAGCCATTGCTGTCGCATTGCCAGATGATCAATCCTCACATGCATCGCAGGCCGAAGCCTTCACCGCATATGAGCCATGTTTGCCGCACACCGCAGCACAGTAGGCGGTACCGTCGATTACCACGCCAGACACCTTGCAGGACTTCGCCCGCAGAGAACCATTGCGAGCTTCGACATAGAATCTCATTGAGCCGGAGAGAATACCCGTCTTGGCATTCATCGCGACCTTGAATCTGGAGACCTCGGTTCCGGTCCAGACGGTTCTCCTCGCTGCAATGGAATCACCGCTCGGATCGAGCGCAACCGGATAGCCGGCAATTGTCTCGGGAACTTCCGGCAAAACCAGCTCGAATTCGCTTCCAATCGTGCCAAATCCGGCAACAGACGAGTAAATCGGCTTCCAACCTGCGACAAAACCATTCTTGCCAGTCACATTCCAGCCACGAATGTCGGTTACATTGAACAGCCATCCATCCTTGAACCAAAGACAACATCCGAAACCGCCCTTCTTTCCGTCAACGGAAAGCGGAAGGCAATATACATCGCTGTCGCCGACAATCACCTTGCTTGACGCAGAGACGGAAGTGCCGTCCGGCAAAACGCCGCGAAGAGTCGCCGCACCGCCGAACTTTGCCACCTGTACCGAAAAAGCCCCGTATCCTTTGGCAAGGCTTGACGGCGCATTCGTGACAGCCATGGCAAACGTCCACGTGCCTTGCACAAGCATATTCCTGCGGGCCTTGGCCACGGCGTCTCTGGCCTTGAAAACATCGCGCGCGCCAGTAACGGCGTATCTATCTTCGCCGCAGACGCAATTTCCGCGCACACCCGTTTCGTCAAACATGAGTTCCATGTAGGCTTCGTCCCCGCCGTCGCCATCAAGCACAACCGCATCTATGCAGCAATCCTGACCCACTCCACTGAATTTACGCTTCTTGCCGCCGATTGTCGCCGTTACAGATATCTTGATTTCGTGGAGCGCGTTCTTTTTACCGACTTTCGCCTCAAACGTTCCGGCGATCCCGGCATCGCCGTTCATCCAACCGCGGTAATACTCCACCTTGGTGCCGGGCAGCCCCCACTCGTCAGGATCGGAACAAAGACCGCACGCTTCATTTCGCGCCTCCTCGACAATCGAGTCGATTTTCTCGACTACGTAATTGTAAGCATCGTCCGACTCGCGGTTGGTCGATCCCGGCGAAAAGCGGCCAGCCTCGGATCCGTCAGGAAGATATACTATCAACGTAGGATAGCCAACCTTTCCGTAATTGAAATCCTCGGATCCGTCCCATGTCTTGATGGATACGGGTGTGGCAGAGTCGAGAGCCAAGGATTGCTGCAGACGATAATTATACATTATCGCATTCAGTCCATCCTCCTTTGACAGGCCGTTTTCTTCCAGGTAGTCATTGTCGTAAAGCCAGCACTTGAATCCCCATCCGTCGCCATACTCGGGGTGGGCGCTCTTCCACAACTGCTCATCGTCGACATGACCGCGATACGGGAAATCGAGCATGACAAGGTAATACCCCCTCTCCTGCACGAAAGCACGCCACTGCGCGGCGTGGTCGAGCAGAACCTTCTCCTCGAAAGCCTCGCAATGCGGACACCACCATGACCCGGTGGTGAACAAGATCATACCCCGGCCCTCGGCTATGGCCTGAGAACGGGCGGCCTCGTAGTCCATCGTCCATTCACCAACCTTCGCGCCTTTCCACCGCGGGCAGGCAGCCGTCGAAGGCATTCGAACATTGTAGTCATACGCCAGAACCGGCATTATGCCGAGAATCAATGCAACTGTCAGCAACCTCTTTTTCATAGTATGTGTTTTCCTTTCTTTCATTTTACTTGGCTTCGATTACGATCGGGAACGACATGGCGGGCTTTTTGCATGTGGCGACGCCTACAGCCTTTCCGCCAATGACCATTCCTGAGACCGTAAAGGAAACCTTGTTGATTTTATGCTTTGCGGGATTGTCGGTGTAGATGGTGAACGATCCCTTTATTGTCGCCGTCTTGGCCGTGTAGGTCAGCTTCAACGCCGAAAGATTCGTTTTGCCCTTGGATGTATCAAGGACAAGTTCGTATGCTGCAGGCTTCACGCCTTTGATTTTTGCGTATTTCAGCGTCGCAGCCTTTGCAAGGGTGATTTTCCCTTTCGCATTGACGGAAAACTCCGTTCCGCTCGAGGGCAGCATGTCGGTCACCACTGGAAACCCGTTTATCGCCGCAGGAATTCCGCTGACGCTGAAACTGTAATTCCCCTGGGGAAGCCCCTGCGACAAATCCGTGCTGACGGCGATCATCTTGGAGCCGTCAGCAGCGGTGATTTCTGCCTCAAACCCGTCTTCGCCGATTTCAAGGGAATCAAGCACGCCAAGCTTCGCAATAGGCTTTCCCGATATGACGGCCGACTCCGTATCGCTGACTGGAACCGGCGTAGCCTTCAACGAGTATGACTTTCCGCCCATCATCTTGAGCGTGGCCGATACTTTTGACGCTCCCTTCGCCGGCTTGGTGAACTTGACCGTCATAGTGCCGCAGGGGTTGCCGTGCGCATCATAAACGGCACCGCAATACGGATATGCGCCCTTCCCTGCCTTGGAAGGGTTGAACGGTCCAAACTTGCTCACTTCTCCCGCAAGAAGAATGTCGTTGCCTGCGCTTCCTCCAAGTTCTCCAGGGTCAGAGCACTGGGGCAGGAAAGGATTTTCCCATATGTCGCCCTCTTTCTTCGTAGTGATCATTCGCTTGGCACAGCTGGATTTAGGCAGACGTACGGAGATTGCATGCCCTTCGCAAGCGACTTTGTATGTCGTATCACCGGGCAGTACGAATGCATATATTCCGTTTGCGTCCGTCTGCACCGAATCAACTGCACTTCCGTTGCGAAATGCCTCCACAACGGCGTTGGCCACAGGGTTTCCGTATTCGTCGAGCACCCGTCCCGAAAGCACATCGCCAGTCTCTTTAGGAAAGATGTTGTAGATCAGTCCGTCTATAAGATTATAGTATACGCCGGTAGCCTGATCCATGGTCTTGTCAAGCTCATACCATGCATCGTCCCCACGAACATTGCACCATCCAAGGTTGAAATGGAAATAGAGTTTCCCTCTATTGTATCCATAACCATCAACCAACGCCATGTGCGTTTTTCCATTACCCTCGGCCACAAGCACAATCATGACGGGGCACTTGGCGTCAAGGTTTGCCATAATCGTGTTCTCAAGCGCGGAGGTCGGCTGAATCGAACCGACAGGAACATAGCCTACTGCGCTTGAATAGCGGAATATATCGCACAACTGCACAAACGAATACACTCCATAGGCAAAAGTGCCGTTGGAGGCAAACATGGAGTGCATTGCCGCCGCGCAATCATATGTAAGCCGGCCTATGGTTGCGCGAGCATGCTCATCCGCGCCTGCGGCGACATCCGGCATGGCATTATAATCGTATCGCACTCCGCCATAGTTCAGCGACACCACTGCGCCGTCGACCAGACATTCCGAAACAGCCGCATTGATCGATGCGGGATATCGCCAATATTTGAGCAACTGTGCAATGGGGGTTGCAACGCAGCCGCACAGATAGTTGCCTGGCGTATAATAGTTGAAGCATGGATTGCCGGTGTTTGAATAGCCAGTATCGGTCTTCTGCCCCCAATGCGAAGATATTAGCGCGTCCACGCGCACGTCATCTATAGTCTGCAACCCGTCCGCCGTCGCCGAAAGCACAACCAGCGAAGCACAGATGACGCCCAACATCGCTTTTGTCAACACCGACATTACTTTCCCCCCGATTTTGCCGCCCTGCCGACCGCAGCGCTGTCGCGCTCCGGCCGGTCGGGCATTATGGTTTTTCTGTTCTAGTCAAAATCAATCAAGCGTGCAAACGCCCGTATAAGTCTTCCTGCCGATCTTCACCGACGCCGAACCGACGCCAACGCCATTTACAACATATCCACTGATCTTCCCGGTGTACGTCTTGAGTGTGGGCTTCTTTCCATCGTCGACGGCGTACTCATTGGAAGCATACATCTTGAACGTGCCGGAGAAGATGCCTGTGGTTGGCTTGTAGGTCACCTTGACGGCGTTGACATTCGGATAGCGCTCATCGTCGTACTCGGCGAGTTCGTACCAGGTTTCGCCATCCTCTTTGATCTTGTTGTACTTGATCTTGGGCGCAGAACCGAAATTCAGCGTCTTGCCGCTCTTGACCGTTGCAGTCGCAAACGACGGCGCGTCAACAATGAAATCATAGGCATCGCTCTCAGGCTCCAGGTCTTCAAGTTCGACCGACAATGACATCTCTTCGTTTTCAAGTTTGCCGCCGATGACCGCTTCGCCATTCTCCACATAGTATTCGTCGCTCTCGCCGACGACCTCGTAATCACCGTCATTGTTGACAAGATCGAAAGTCATCGTTCCGATAGGCGACTTGAACGCCACATCAACGCCGAGGAAATCGCCAAACTCGTCAGGTGTGAGCTTGAGCGACTTGGAGTATGTCTTGCCGCCGAAGGATGTAATCTTGAACGACGCCTTGAGGTAATCCTTCTTGGCATTGTACTTGCCAAGCGTGATTACCGCCTTGCCGAACAGATCTTCGTCATTATAGGCAATCGCGTTAAGCGTTTTCGCCTTCTTGAAGAAAACAGCAGGGTTTATCTCTTCGCGCTCTACGGCCTCGGTGAACTTCGCATTTACTGTTATGTTCGCAGTAACCTTGTTGAACGACCTGTCCCATCCATCAAACTCCCAGTCATCCTTGGCCGTGACCGTCGGCGCGGTAGCGCCCTTGCCGCTTTCGACCGTCTGGGAAAGGCTGCCCGAAGCGGTTCCCTTGCTCTCATCTACAACGAATGTGACTGTGTAGTAGACAGGATCGGGATCTGGCTCGACCGTTGTCGACGAGAACTTCGCCGTGACGGTAAGGTTTCCGGTAACATTGCTGAACGACTTGTCCCAACCGTCGAACTTCCAGTCGCTTTTCGCGGTGACGGTCGGCGCAACAGCGCCCTCGCCGCTTTCGACTGTCTGCGAAAGGCTGCCCGATACGGTTCCCTTGCTTCCGTCTACAACGAATGTGACCGTGTAATAGACAGGGTCGGGGGGCGTGATATTCCCATCAGGATCCCAGCCAAGCAGCAGATAGTCGACTGCGTCCATTATCTGCTGAATGTTGGAATCTCTGGAGCTTGCGCCGTATTGCGACATGTTTCCCTTGTATGCGCTGAAGCCCTCGAGCACCGTGAGGCCCAACGTATTCTCAGGCCAGTAGATGGCCATATATGGAAATTCGCTGATTTTGGTCTTGGCATACTTCTTGATCCACTTCTTTACCTTTGAGTCGCTTTCCACAAAGACCATAACGAGCTTATTCTCGGCCATCCAAGTAAGGAAGGGTTCTTTGTTCATCTCCTTCTCGATGCCTTCACAGTGCCCGCACCCGGCATTCGCCCAGAAAACAAGCATTGGAATGTTGTTCTTTTCCGTGTACGCAAGCGCCCCGTCATAGTCTGACGACCACACGCCCGGCTCTACCGCTCTTTGCGTAGTAATATAGCCGGCAGCCGCATCTCCGACACCGAGCAATATGCCTGCACCAAGCGCAAGCACCCGCAGTATTTGATTAGTCTTCATGTTTTTTCCTTTCATGTTTTGTTTTTGTTGGTTACAAATAACTACCTGAAATAAGATTCATTGCAATAAAAAGCCTGTCCATTCCGGGACGTAACGCTCACAACCCGGCACTAGCCTGATCCACGACCGCTTTACCGTATACGCCCGATCGCGATCCGCCAGCAGCGATCCTGCAACCCAGATCAGATTCGACTCTGCAACAAGACTCTCGGGCACCGATTCGGGTGAGACGGAAGGCGAAAGCATTAGCAGGCGCTTGGCTTTACAGGCCCGGCCCTCGACAAAGGCCGTCAGGTAGTCTGGCACATTCCTTCCCGCTACGATCACAGACTCCGCCTCCGAGGGAAGATCTTTCACATCATAGACATAGGCGACTGCGCCAGCCTTTGGATTACGCGCCAAACAAGCCAAAATCTCCCGGCCGGGGAATCCGCCGCCAGCCATCACCAAAGGATCGCCCACCACCCATATACGCGGATTTTCGCCATTTATGAATGTCGCCTTGCCGCATGAACGAACAGGTATCTTCACGCTCCGCTCCAGCGATCGGCCTGCAACAACAAACGCAACAACCGCGGCAAGAGACAAACCGGCCGACACAAGCGCACAAGTGCGCCACTGCCTCTGCGTCAATCGCCCGCCGGGATGCACCAGCGTCAGCAAAGTCAAAGCGGGAACAATCCATGTTTCCCAGTCTTTATAGACGGGGTTGAAACAACCGCCAACTCCAAACGACATCCAGATAGCCGCCATCAAGGGACTGCCATTCTTGGCCGAAACGAGACCTGCCACAAGAATCAGCATCCACGCAAACACATACACAAAGCCCTTCACCCACCCGCATTCGGCAAGACTCACCGCATGCGTCCTGATAATGTGCGACTCGTCAAACACATACCAGTTAAGGCATGCATTGCGCCCGGGGACCTCTCCCCCATGCCATCCTGTCGGTGCGTCGGCGAACATCTTTACCGCCGCAGCCCCAATCTTCAACCGCGTTGTATTGCCTGCATCGACAGAGCGGAATGTGTCAACGATGCGACTGGCCTTGCCGCTGACAACCAGCCCTCCTCCGAAAACCAGCATGCCCGACAAAAGTATCAGCAATCCTCGTCTCGTAAAGAGTTTGCCCCCATATGCCAACACGAAAGGAAGTAAGCCAACAGCCAACCCTGCCAATGCTCCGCGTGAGGATGTCGCAAACATACCGTACGTTGATGCAACCGCAAGAACGCCAACGCCAATGCGAACAAGGCCATGCGTTTTTGCAATCAACCAGAAAAGCAGAAGCAATATCTCGGCAAACAGCATGCCTGCACTGTTTGGATTGGCAAACCACAGCCGCAGCCTAGACCTGTCGCACATCCATATGTCGGCTGCGGAATTCTTCTCGTACGATCTGTTCGATCGTTCCGGGAATATATCCGAAAGCGAGCCCTTCTGCCGCGCACCATTTGCAAAAGCGTATTTCTCGCCGTCAAGGACCGCCAACCGCAATCTGCCGGAAACAAAGGTGAACGCCGTGCGCAACTTCCCGCCCGTGTATTTGGGATCGGCCCAAATATCGGTTTGGCGGCCTTTTATGACGCCAAGCCACGGCTTTGGTCCTGCCAATATGCCCTGCTCGGCATCCGTCAGCTCAAAAACACGCGATACACCGTCTGGCTGAACCATACGGTAAATCGCAGGACTTATCGGATATATGCGCGATTCCGTGGCAGCATTCGTCATCGCCGGATTGAAATTCAATCCGTAATAGGCGGCGGCAAGAATGCTGGCTACTGAAATCATCATTTTAGATCCTGAGGTGTAATCTTCCAGACCAAGTTGGTTCCATCCGGATATTCAATCTTGAGCTTTTCTATGTTTTCTTTTATCGTTGACTGAACCAGCCCGGCACATTTCTGTTCATACAACACGGCGCGCGCCTGATCGGGCGTTTCCTCTTCATAAAAGTACGGCAGGCGGAAAAACACGCGAGAAAACGAATATGTCTTATCGTTGTCATCCTCATCCTTGCGCAAAATTGCAAGCCCTTGGTCGGATTCTATGGGCGGCGTGATGTCACCTGGCTTGATTGTCGGCAGCAATGCGAGCACGCCGCTTTCACCCTGCAACTGGTCAAGAGTGAAGCAACCCCATTCGCAACCATTTTCGATATACTCGTCTTCACTGTATTTCGAGGCTGCGTCTTCAAATGTCAATTCTCCGGAAACTATCTTCTGCCAAACATTCGTCGCCTTGGCGAAAACATATGCGTTTGTCGCAGCGATGCGTTCGTTTGCGCGCTTGATCTGCTCAATGCGCTCAACTATCAAATCGTCAGGAATGACTATGTTTGCGGCACTGATGACATCATTCGTCATTACCTCGAAAAGTGCCGATTCCATAATCATCTCATCAACGCGAAAAGCATTCTTCCCCAACATATACTTGAGATCGTCAACCTTGTGCATCCTCCGCAGTTTTCGCGACATTGCTCCGTATTGCATTTCGAATCTGCGCGTAAGGCGCTTCAGTACATTCGTTGGAACCGACAGTTTTCTGTCTTCAACATATCTGGCAACTGCGGCCCTTGAAATCTCCCGCCCGACGGACGCCCTGCAATTTCGCTCAAGTATCTGAATCTCGTGGTTGCGTATTTTCGTCTTGCGGGCCTTGTTCATATTCAACAGAAGCGCAACCTTTGCATTCCTAACAACATCACTCCTTCTCAAATCCTTGCCGTCTATCCGAACGGCCACAAAGTTATTCGTCTGCCCTGCTTCAGCCAGCGCGGCGAAGGCAAATACCGTTGCAACCAACAGAACAACGATGCGTTTCATTCGCCGATACCTTTCTTTTCTTGCAAGTTTCAATATATGAAACGAGGGGGGAATGGTTGATCTCACCCCCCCCCGTCGCATTTTCATGCGTTAGGCTATCAAGGAATTACTCCTCGATGGTAACCTCGTTGACAACATCCGCGATCTCATCAGCGACAGAGGCGGGAAGCTTGACGAACGAGGCGACATCCTGATCGTCCTCAGCGACAGCAACCTTCTTGGCGGTAGCAGCGTCGTAGGTGATCTTGATCGTGCCGTAAGCAGCCGTCTTGTCCTCGATGATCGTCCAATCATCAGCGCAGCAACCCTCGTACTCGATAGGATCGCAATCCTGGCAGGTCGCATCCCACTCAGCGGGGACGAGCCAACCAGCGATACCGCCGGAGATCTTCTTGACGTACATGACGCAGTCATCATCCTCGCACTGGTTCTTCTTGATGGAACCAGCCATGTCGCCGAAACCGGCCCACGCGAGATGACCAAACTCATCGCCATCAAGGCCACCAAAAGCCTCGATCTTCTTGCTCTTGACATCCTTGCCAATCAGGCCGATGCCAATTGCGAACTCAAGATCAAGAGCCTCATCCTTGGTCCAAAAAGCGCTGTTCGAGCCGAAAGGAACGCAACCCGTGCAGTCGTCAAGCTGCTCCCAGAGAAGACCGTTGATCTTCTTGGTAGTCTGCTCGCGCCAATAGGTGCAGTTCTCCTCGCAGAGAGCCTTGTTCTTCTTGGTCTTGCTCTTGTTCTGAGTCGTCTTGAGCGAAATGACGACCTTGTGAGCCGTACCAGCGCCAGACACTTCTACGCATGTCTTCTCGCCAGTGCACTCATCCTTCTCGCACACCTTGGTCGTGACACAAGTCACGGCCTGCGCACCACCGATCATCGCCGCAACAGCGGCAGCAATCATGAGCTTCTTCATTGTTTGTCTTTTTCCTTTTGCTTGTTCCTCCAAGGGCGCGGACTTCCGCATCCTCTTCGACCGGAGCTACCCGGCTGATCCATTTATTCCGGCGGTATCTTGCCGATTCACTTTGTTGCACCCGCGTGAACACGGTCGACACACTAGTCATGCCATTCAGCACGCCTCCATGGTTTGAGTTTCACACTTTGGCATACTGGTCATCGGACACCCCTGCAGGTCAACTTTCATTGAGCCCGGTTTTACCTAGGCCCGGACACAATGCCCGAAACCTACCTGGATAGCCGAAAACGCGGACATTATAGCAAATCGTTTGAAAAGCCGTCAAGGGGGATTTTAAAAAAAATTTGCCCACACAGGATATTGTGTTTTGATGTCTACCAAACCCCCACCGGTAGGATGTTCGAACCTTGCACCAAGCGCGTGGAGACAATGCCCCCGCATGTTCTCGACGGCGAAAGCGCCATAGAGACGGTCGTTTACGATGTGCATTCCGGCAAGTGCGAGTTGTGCGCGAATCTGATGAGTAACGCCTGTGAATATCTTCACCTCAAGAAGAGTGCGCTCTTCATTCTCTTCCATCACGTGCGCAACAGGCGTAAACTTCGTGACGGCATGCATACGCCTGAGCGATGCGCGTTGCGCCATCGTCAATCGGTTCCGGTCGGCATCAATCATGCGGCAAAACGGCAATGTCGGATCGTGCGCGAGATCGTTCTCGAGCGTCCCGCCGACGGCCACGCTGCCTTCGACAAGCGCGAGGTATGTCTTTTCGACAGTCTGCGCCGTGAACTGAGCCCGTAATGCTTCAAATGCCTGAGCAGTTCTGGCCACAAGCACCAGTCCCGACGTGTCGGCATCGATTCTATGCAGCGCTCCTGCCATCAGGGGACTGTCCCCGACGGCCTGGCATTCCGGAAATCGGGCCACGACTCCGTTCATAAGAGTCGCAGTCTCGCCGCGCGAAATCGGCTGCACGGGAATTCCCGCCGGCTTGTCGAGCGCAAGCAGGCTTTCGTCCTCGAACACTACATTGATGGATACGGATGCATTCGGCTGCACCACATTGTCCACAGCCTCGGCGAGTTCCGCAATCGATATGGTTTCTCCTCCGCGTAGCTTGAGCCCCTTTGCCGCGCGTCGCCCGTTTACAAGTATGTCGCCGCGCTCAACAGCCTCGCGCACGAACGCGCGCGTAGATGAAGGGAATGCATTAAGCAGGGCGGCGTCCAGCCGGACGCCGCCCCGTTCCACGCGCAACTCGCGCCGTCTTATCATTCGTAGCGGTCCATCATTGAAGGCGCGATGGGGGCCATGCCCTCCCACGAACGGTTCGACGACCACGGCAAATCGCTGTCTTCCGCGGTGTCGGCCACGCACCCCGCGAGAACCGACACGGCAAAAGCCGCAAGAAGCCCCTTAATCAGCGAAGATGACGTCATTGCGCTGAATCTTATCCTGTTCCCACGCGCCGAGAATGTCGCAAACGACATACGGCTTGCCCTTGACCTCCTGGCGCAGGCGCAGACGCCCGACGAACTCGCCGGCGCGACCGTTGAAGCCGGGTCTCTTCACGCTGACTTCGATGAAAGGCAACGGACGGTCGAGATTCTCGCCCTTGAGCTCCTTCATAGCCTCGTCGCTGAACTTCACGATTGCGAACATGTTCTCGTTGTCGGCTTCGACGACAGCGCCCTTGTCGCCCGCAGGCAACGAGGTGATGATGGCATCTGCGGCAGGCGCAGCGCTCTTGGTCGGTATCGATTCGCGCACAAGCTTCTCAAGCGTCTTGTTGCGCTGTTCGGCTTTGGCGAGATCTTCCTTCACGGCCTCGGTCTCATCCTTGGCCGTCGTCACCTCGTCCTTGAGCGACGCAATCTCCTGGTTGAGCTCGTCGATCTGACTCCTGATCTTCGTGACCTGATTCTCGAGATCGGCCTTCTCGCCTTCAAGCTTGGTAATCTTGGCGTCCTTCTCGACAATCGTCACCTTGTCTTGACGGGCGGTCGGCTTGATGCGGTTGATCTCGGCCACAACGCCCGAAAGCTTGCCGCGCAAAGTCACAAGCTCGGCGCGCGTCGAGTTCAGGCGGGCCAACTGCGCCTTGGAGGATTCGAGCAGCTTGTCGAGAAGTTCCGCAGCCGTGCCCGGACCATCCATCTTGGGCTGACCGAGATCCATTACCGGCTTGCCCTCGCCGTCAAGCTGATAGACCATGCGCAACTGCGAACGGTCGCCATCATTCCAGTTGTAGGTTTCGAGGTTGGCCGTCTCAAGGTAGGAGTTGTAGCCTTCGAGCACATTCTCCATGTCAGGCGAGTCCACGAGGCGGGCCTCCACGGGGGATACGTCCATGTTGATGGGCTCCGCCGTAACAGTCCTGTCGGGCTCGGACTTTTCGATCATGCGAGCGATTTTCACGAAGTAGTCCTCTTGCTGACGATTGCGATCGGTCAGCACGGAACGCTTCGCGTTCAGCTGCAATTCAAACCACAGCGCCGCCGCAGCAAGCGCCAGAAACACGTAGACAAGGCCGTGCAATGCTTTGTTCATGATGATTTTCCTAGTTGACGGTGATAATGATACCCTTTTTTTCCGAAAAACGCAACCGTAATTTTTGAGCGCCGGTTTCAGCCGCCCTTTTCGCCGGCAGCCGACCGTGCGGCGGCGACGACCGCTTCGGCTGTGACAAGCCCTACTCCGGCGGCGCGCGCGACCTCTTGCGCCGACGCGCGGGCTATCCCGTATATGGACTTGAACGCCTTCAGCAGCTTTACCTTCTTCGCCTCTCCAATGCCTGGCACGTCGTCAAGCACCGACTCGCGAATAGACCTCTCGCGCAGATTCCGATGGTGCGTTATCGCGAAGCGGTGCGCCTCGTCGCGCAGGCGCGTGCACACGAAGAGCGCCTGCGAATCGCGCGGAAGCATCAGGTTCTCGCGCCCGTCGTCGAGCACGATCTCCTCCTGGCGCTCGGCAAGCCCGACCGTCGGTATGTCGGTGACGCCGATTTCAGCAAACGCCGCGCGCGCCGCGCGAAGCTGGGTTATGCCGCCGTCGCATATGAACAGGTCCGCTCGCGGCGATGTTTCGGACAGCGTAGACCCAGGACCGTACCTGCGCCTCACGACTTCCGCCATCGAACGCGGATCGTCCGCGCCCTCGACCGTCTTGATTCTGAAGTGACGGTAGAAACGTCTGTCCGGCAGACCGTCCCGCGCCACCACGAGCGACGCCACCGAATGCGTGCCGAAGAGGTTCGATATGTCCACGCACTCTATAATGCGCGGCGGCCTGGCAAGGCCTATCGCACCGGCAAGCTCGACAAGTCCCGCCTCTGCATCGGTGCGGCGCATCTCGGGCGTCTTCCTTACGAAGTGGGCCTTCGTCATTTCCCTCAGCGCGAAAAGCGTATCGCGCCACCGCGCGGCGGTTTCGAAGTCGCGCCGCGCCGCGGCGTCGGACATTCTCTGCGACACTTCCGACAGCACCTCCGGACGCTTGCCTTCAAGAAAAGCGCACGCTTCGTCGAAACGCGAGCGGTACTCCGCCTCGGATATGCGACCGAGACACGGTGCCGAACATGTGCGGATGACGTCTGCAAGACAGTGGCGATGGCACTCCTCATCGGGCTCGATCGCATCGCACTCGCGTATTCCGTAGCGCTTTTCGGCAAAATCCTTCGCGGAGCGCACGACAGGGCTGGACGGGAACGGGCCGAAGTATCGCGCACCATCGTCGCGCACGATCCTCACGCACGAAAAGCGCGGCCACTTCGCCGAAGGATCGGCCCGCAGGGCGAGGTAGCGCTTGTCGTCGCGCATCAATATGTTGAAGTGGGGCTTGTGCTTCTTTATGAGCGAGGCCTCGGTGAGGAGCGCCTCCGCTTCGTTCTTGACGGTCATGAACTCGAAGTCGTAGACGGTCTCGACCATCGAGCGCACCTTCGGCGCATGCTTGGCCCCCGGCCGGAAATACCCCAAAACGCGCCGGCGCAGGTTTTTGGCCTTGCCTACATAGATGATCACGCCCCGGCGATCTCGCATGAGATAGCAGCCGGGGCGGTTCGGAACGGACTTGAGCCGCTCTCGAACGAGATCGGTCACTTGGCCTCCAACATCTCCTTGACGGGATTGTCGGAGGAGTCTTCCTTCTCGCCTTCCGCAAGGCCCTTCTTGAATTCGCCCTTCGCCTTGCCGAGAGAACGCGCAAGCTCGGGTATCTTCTTCGCGCCGAACAGCACGGCTATCAGCATGACAACAATTACTACTTGCCAGATTCCAGGTCTCATTTTCTCTACCTCCGTTTCGGTTGACGGTTCTTCACCGCCAATTATACTAAAAACCATTCGGGTCCTGCAACCACGCCCGGCCCGGCGATCGCATCCTTCGCCGCTGCCGCGCCGGCAGGCATTGGCCTCGTCTCGTGGTGAACGGCAAAGCCCTCCACGCGAATCGCAGTCTGCGGCCTCGCCGGACAGTAGTGCTCGCACGCTCCGCAGCCGACGCAGGCGTCGTGATTGACGACTATCGCGCCATTGATCGCCTTGACGGCCTTTTCAGGGCAGTGCTTCTGGCACGCATGGCACGACACGCCTTCTGACGTCCTCAGGCAGAGATCCGCATTCCATATGGCGCGGCCCACGCGCACGATGCGCTTCTCGCCCTTCGAAAGCGGCTCGATCGCCCCGGCCGGGCAAACCTCGCCGCACCGTGTGCAGCCCGGCTTGCACCATCCGTGGCGGTAGTCGAGCTCCACGCGCCCGAACCGGCGCGGATTCACAGACGGGCGCAGACACTTCGACGGGCACACCGCCGCGCAAAGCGCACAGCCGACGCACTTGGACGCGAATCGCTTCTCGCCGTGCGCCCCTGGCGGCAGAACCGGCACTTCCTTGGCGCCACGCTCTGGCCAGCTTACCGGCGCAAAGCCGCCGTCGGTCGTCTTTTCGTCCAAAGCGCATGCGGCACCTGCCGCAAGCGTCGCCGAACCAAGTATGAATTCGCGGCGGTTCATCGTCCAAGCCCCTCCATGAATGCGGCGATGGCGTCAAGTTCCTTCGGTATGTCGATCGTCTGCGGACAGTGCGATACGCATCGCCCGCAACCGATGCACCTGTCGGCGCGACGGCGCGGATCGGGTATCGCGCGCTCGTATTCGCGCCGGATTTCACGGGGATCGGCCATGCGCCTGTCGCGCACGCGGTTCATGAACTCGAACGCCCCCGGAATGTCGAGCCCGAATGGACACGGCATGCAGTAGTTGCAGCTGTTGCAGGGTATCGCGCCCGTTCCGAGATACGCCTGCGCCGCGCGCTCCAGCCCGATGAGCTCCGCCTCCGTGAGAGGCTTGAGCGGAGAAAGCGTGGCGACGTTGTCCACGATGTTCTCCTTGTGCGTCATGCCGGAAAGTATCGTGAGCACTCCCGGATACGTTCCGCAGAATCTGAACGCCCAGCTCGCCTGCGTAGCCTTTGGATCAAGCCGCGCAAACTCGCCCGAAAGCGCCTCGTTGTGCCGCGCGAGACGTCCGCCGAGAAGCGGCTCCATAATCACAACCGGTATCCCGCGCCGCTCCAGTTCGCCGTACAGGTAGGACGCGTCGAGATTGCGCTTGTTGACCTCCTGCGCATGGCGCCAGTCGACATAGTTCATCTGAATCTGGGCGAAGTCCCAGACATATTCGCCCGCGTCATGCTTCGCAAGCAGCCACTCCACGGCCTTCGGGTCGCCGTGATAGCTCCATCCGAGATTGCGAATCCGCCCCTTGGCCTTCTGCTCGAAGAGCCACGGCAGTATTCCGTTCTCTATATACCGTTTGCCGAACGTCTCGAAACCGCCGTTCCCCACGGCGTGGAGAAGATAAAAGTCTATGTGATCCGTCTTCAGATACCTGAGCGAATCCTCGAACAGCTTCTTGGACGCCTCAAAGGAATACTGCGACGGAGAGAAGTTCGACAGCTTCGTCGCTATGTAATAGCTGTCGCGCGGATGGCGGCTCAGGGCCTCGCCCATGACCCGCTCGGACTCCCCCCTGCAGTATGCAGGCGACGTGTCGAAGTAGTTGACCCCGTGCTCCAGAGCGAAGTCGACATGCTCGTTCACCATGGCCTGGTCGATCCCCTGGCTGGACGCCCCTTCGTCCCATGTGTTGGCGTGGCCTCCGTCAAGCGTAGGCAATCGCATGGCCCCATAGCCCAAAAGCCCCACACGCTCGCCGTGCTTCGCCGTCCTGACCGTCACCTTGGGCGCAGGCGACTGTTCCCCGCCGGCGAAGGCGGCGGCGAAAAGCTGTCTCAACGTGACATTCACTTGGCGCACTCCTTTTCATTCGGCTTCTTGGCGAAGCACTTGCCGCACTTGGCGCATCCCGCGTTTTTGCTCACCTTGTCGCCACGCCATGTGAAGCGCGTGAGAAACGTGAAAAGCGCGCCTAGCGGACACACCCAATTGCACCATATCCGCCCGCCCGCAAACGCCGCCAAAAGCAGAATTGCGCACGCCGGGACAAGCGCGAAAAGCGCGACCGCAAGGTCAAACTCGGGCGATGTGAACCACGCCGCGGCGCGTGCGGCGATTGCATAAGGGTCGAGCCACTGCCAACCAAGCCCCAAAACGCCAAGCGCGATGAAAAGCGCCAACGCCACCACATTCGCCGCCACCCTCGCGCACGCGCCGTAGCCGAGGCGGAGACGCGTACATACGCGCCGCGGACCGCGAAACAGCCTCACGACCGACTGGGCGATTCCCAACGGACACACAAATCGGCAATACACGCGCCCGAAAAGAAGCGTCGCCGCAAGAATCGCGGCGACAATCCACCAGTGGCCCGCAAGGAACGCGGGCACCAGCTGGATATATGCGTAGAGCTTGGCGACAACCATCGCTTGGCCCTCGTGGCCAGAAAATCAACGCGTCGAAACGCGGTCGTTGTATTCGCCGCTTTCGGTGTTGATGCGGATCACGTCACCCTCGTTGATGAAGAGCGGAACCGCGAGCGTGTAGCCGCCCTCGACCGTCGCAGGCTTCGTTACCTTGCCGCTGGCCGTATTGCCCTTCACGCCCGGCTCGACCTTCGTCACCTTGCGCTCGACGAGCTGGGGAAGCTGCACGCCTATCACCTTGTCGTTGAAGAACAGCGCCTTGACGGCCATCTCGTCCATGAGGAAGTACTTGTTGTCGCCCATGACGTCGTAGCTGACGCGGATCTCCTCGAAGTTGTCGTCGGTGAAGACGAACGCCGTGCCGTCGTCGTAGGAATATGTCACATCCTGCTGAGTAAGGTCGGGCTTTTCGAACTTGTCGCCCGAACGGTAGCTCTTCGACATGCCGGTTCCGGTCATCATGTTCCTGAGCTTGCAGTTGTAGATCGCCTGGCCCTTGCCCGGCTTGGAGAAGTCGAACTCCGTGATTTCCCACGGTTCGCCGTCGATGAGCAGCTTCACGCCTTTGTGCAACTCGCCCGCTCCGATTACTTCACCCATTGCTTTCTCCTTAGGTTTCTGAACTTGGTTGGAGGCCTTGCGGCCAGATACTTCGTTTACGGCACACAGTATATCATATTTTGCGCATCCCGTGTTGTGCGAATCCCCGCGGCGGCGCGACTGCAGGTCACTTCCTGGACACCGGAGGGTGCGCGTCGTGGTATGCGTAACGCTGACGCATGAACTTTATGGACCGGGAAAACACCTGATCGACATTCGCCGCGGACGACACGTCCAGAAATTCCTTCACTTCTTCGCTCGAAAAGAAGAAGCGCGTCTTGAGCAGGTGTATGTAGCAGCGCTCGGGGTCCTCGTTCCACAATTCGCGAAAGCACCAAAGCGTCATCTGCCATACTTCGCGCCTCACGACCTCGTGATCCTGCTTTGGCAGGCTCATCGCTTCGCTTTCGCCGTCGCCGTCCTGATGGGCGCCTTCTATCGATATCTCGCCGTGCCGGTTCGGATCTGCGCCAAGCACGTATCCGCGCACATAGGTCCTCAGCCATCCCTGCAGGCTGCCGCCGTCGTCGCGGTACAGGTCTATCTTGCGGCGCGCCAGCATGTCTTCGTAGAGCATGCCCATAAGGTCGTCGGCGGTTATGGAGAAACGCTTCATCATCTCGGCGCTGCGCAGCGAAGTCGACTCCGGCTCGACGACTTTTTCCCAAACAAGCCGCCAGCCGGCATCATCGCCGCTTTTCACCAGTTCATACCATTCATGATCGGTCATTGTAGCGCCTCCGCTTCCGCTGTGCCCGTCACGCGAACGTCAGCCCGCCGGGAATCGGCTCCGGCACGTCCGTACGGTGCAGCCAAAGCGCCGTCTCGTGCTTGCCTTTCACGAAGTCCGCATAGGCTATGCGGGCGTGCCCGTCACGAACGGCCAGCCGCTTGCCGGCGAACTCGAACACGCCTTCGCGCACCGGCGATCCGTCGCCCTGCGAGATTTCGATGGGCAGTATGCTGTTCGCGTCCGACCCGCCGGGAAACGTCAGCTTCGCCACCCAGCAACCCTTCGGCTCATGGGTCGGCTGCGACATGAAAGTGAAAGTTATCGTCTTTCCCTCTGGCGTTTTCATGGCTTACGAACCCGATGTGGCGCGTTGCACGGCATCCGCCGCAAGGTCGGCGAAGGCGGTCTTGTCGCGCGGATGGACATCGTGCATCTCGCCGAGCCCGGCCGCGAACGTATCGACGAATATCGCGCCCGTCTCTTCGCACACCTGGCGCTGGACGGCGCGGTACTGCTCCCACGGACGGTTCATCTTCGGCAGGCCCATCATGACGAACGGTATCTTCGCGTCGCCGCGCAGTTCCGAAACGAGCGCGCGAAGCGTCTCTACCTGGTAGTCGCGCGCCGTCGGCGTATCGGGCGCGACGCATGTCGTCGCATTCGACTCGCCCTGGTACCAGAGTATGCCGTCGACAGGAATGCGGCTTTCCTTTATGCGCTTGATTCCCTGATCGTACATGAGCGACACCGGCCACCAGTAGGCCTCTTCCTTGTTCGCCCTGCGGCGCGGATACTCCCTGGCGACCCATGCGCACGGGAAGTCCTTGTTCTGGTCGAGGCGGTGGCGGTTCGTTGCGATGGCTGCGAGAGCGGGATAGAGAGGCTTGCCGTCGGAACCGACCGCGCACATCGTCTGCTCGGAGAGGAACGACTCGGTAGGAGCGCCTCCCGCCGCGACGTAGAGCATTCCGATCGGCTTCTTCGTCGCCTCCGCGCGGCGAATTGCGAACGATACGCCGAAAGCGCTCTTGCGCAAGGCATTCTCGGGCGTAAGCTTCCGCCAGCTGCCGTCGTTGAAGTCCCAGAAGTGTATGTCGCATTTGGCAAGGCGCTCCATCTCCTTCTTGACGCGCTCCTTTTCGGCGGGGTAGGCGTTGAACTCGTTCCATCCCTTCTGCATGTTGGACTGTCCCGCGCAGAGCCACAGTTCGCGCGGCGCCGCCGTCTTTAAAGTCTCGGGCAGCTCGATGGGCTCCTGGGCGGGCGTGGTCATGGCCTTGAAGGTCGTCTCGGCTATTAAGCGCGCGCCCTCGGCGTTGGGATGTATCTTGTCCTTGGCGAGAATCTCGTCCATCTTCTCCCTGAGCGGCGCCTGCATGTCGATTCCGCACGCGTGCGACACGCGGGCGACCCTCTCGAGATCGGCCTGCATCAGGAAAGGCTCCGGACTGCGGTAGAACTTCTGGCCGGGCGCGAGCGGCGCGAGTTTGGTCCAGATGTAGAACTTCGGCTTGTTCCCGTCCTTCACGTAGTCCGACAGCATAATCGCATAGTCGTGCACGAACTGCCCGCGGCGGCGTCCGCCGGTGTATTCCTTTATGTACTCGCCGTTGTCGTTGATGCCGAGGTTGCAGATCACGATATCCGGCTTCCATTCGAGGGCGGCCTTGTGCTCGGGCATGTAGCGGAAGCCGCGCTTTTCGCTGCCGCGCATCGAGTCGAGGTATATGCCGCGCCCCGAGTTGCCGAAGTTGCGCACCTCGTAGCGTCCGGGGGAGGAGGCGTCCAGCAGGCCCTGCAACTGCGCCGGGTACGACTCTGCGCCCCGGTCGGCCAGGCCAAGTCCGTAAGTTATGGAATCGCCTATGCAGGCGACCTTTATCCGCTCGTCGGCCGAGGCAAACATGGCGCACAATGCGGCGAGCGCTGTCGTGATGAGTGTTTTCATGATTCAATTATACCATATTGCGTGTCGGAACGGTACTAGTAGTCCAGCTGGCTGGAGCCGATCGTCTCTCTCAGAATCGAGTCGCCCGGAACCGCGACAGGCGAAACCGCTACGACCATCGACAGCAGATCGGCGAGCATCGCGGCCTTCGTCTCGTCCGGAACCTTGTGCTTGACGATTTCGAGAAGCCCGGCCACGTACGACTTGAGCACGCAAAGCTCGTACTCCAGCGCGGAGTCGAACTCCACGTCGGCGTTGCCGCGAAACGGATTTATCCACTTCTCCTCGCCGGCGAGAACCTTCGGCCACATGCGGAACGTCTCGACGGGGCTCATCTTGCGGAACTGGTTGTCGCGCACGAGGCGCCGCAGAAGGCGCGCGTCGGAGGACCTCAGGCACGTCTTGGCGAAAATCTCCGGCTGGGTCTTCGGCTCGACGAACACGCGATACTTGCACTTCTCCGGCACGTCGCGCGTGAGGCACGGATTTAGCGCGTGGATGCCCTCAAGCACGATGTAGCCGTTCTCCGGTATGCTCATGGTTCCTTCGTCGTCAAAGCCATCGTGCTTCACGAAGTCGAACCGCCTGGGATGTATCTCGCGCCCTTCGAGAAGCGCGTTCAGGTCGGCTGCGAGCCGGGGCGCGTCGACGGCCTCTACGGTTTCGTAGTCCAACTCGCCGTTCTCGTCGCGCGGATTGCGCGCGTCGCCGACGAAATAGTCGTCGGTCGAGAAGTGCGTAGCCTCCGCGCCGTTGACCCTGAGCTGCGTGCAAAGGCGCTTGGCCGTAGTCGTCTTGCCGGCCGAGCTCGCGCCGGCGAGAAGTATCAGCCTCACTCCCGGACGGGCGGTTATGTCGTCGGCTATCTTCGAGAGCGCCTTGCACTGGCGCGCCTCGCAGACGCGTATGAATTCGTTGAAGCTGTCGCTTTCCGCAAGCGCGTTCAGTTCGTCAATCGACATTTGCGCATACCCCCCACGGTTCACGGTGCGTCGAGGTCCAGACCCGAACCGGACGACTTCCGCTCCTTGCCGCCGAAATAGAACTCCTGCCCGGTCGCGTCCATCACGCTGCGCCACATCTCGCGATCGGTGCGTATCTTCTGCCGTTCGATCGTCGCGAGACGGATCGGCACCAACGCGAACGTCTCGCCGAGATTCCCGACGACGCAGTTCGTGCGCCCGGCCATCGCGGCATGGACGGCGTTTCGCGCCAGCATGTAGCAGCGTATCGCGTCGGTGCCCTTCGCCGGACAGCTCCGTATCGTGTAGCTAGGGTCGAAATACTTGACGGACGTCTTTATGCCGCGGCTCTTCATGTGGCACTCGATGGCGCGCTTGAGGAACTCGCCGATATCCTTCTTGAGAATGTTCCCGGAAGCGTCGCGCACATCGGGGATGTCCTTGAACAGCTCCTGTCCCGCGCCCTCGGCGACGACAATCACGGCGTGGTCCTTGCCGGCGGCGAAGCGGTTTTCGAGCGCGGCGAAGAGTCCGTTCGGCCCGTCGAGAGTGAACGGACTTTCCGGCACGAGGCAGAAGTTCACGACAGGATTGGACATCGAGGCGTATGCGGCGATGAATCCGGAATCCCGGCCCATGAGCTTCACGAGGCCTATTCCGCCGGGCGTTCCCTTGGCCTCGACGTGAGCGCCGCGTATCACGTTCGCAGCCTCGGCAACCGATGTCTCGAAACCGAAGCTGCGCCCGACGAACATCAGGTCGTTGTCGATCGTCTTCGGAATGCCGACTACCGATATCTTGAGGCCGCGCTTCTTCGCCTCGTCCGCCACGTCCGCAGCGCACCGCAGAGAACCGTCGCCGCCGATGCAGAAAAGAACGTTTATGTTCATCCTCACCAGCGTGTCTACCATTACATCGGAAGGTTGCTGGCCCCGGCTGGAGCCGAGGATCGTGCCGCCGATTTCGTGAATCGTGTCGACGACATCCGGATCGAGCATCAAAGGCTTGTAGCCGCACGCGGGGTTGAGCCCCGCATAACCGTAGCGAATGCCGAATATCGTCTTCACGCCGTAGTCGTAGGTGAGAATCTCGACAAGGCCCTTGATTACGTTGTTGAGCCCCGGACAGAGTCCGCCGGCGGTCACGATTCCGACGCGCGTCCAGCTGGGGTCGTGGAAGATCTTGGGCTTGGGGCCGGCGCGCTCGAACGTGGGTTCGCGCCCGAGAAGCTCCTTGAGGCGCTTGTAGAACGACCTGTTCTCGGTTATGAAGATGCGCTCGTCGTCCTTCACGAACTCGTGCTTCCTGACGGGCGAATCGATCTTGCAGTCGCCAAGACGCTCTATCTCGAACGAATACTTGTCGGGCGAGGCGATGATCTTCTCAAGCACATTGGTCATTTTGTCTGCTCCTTTGGCGTTTGGCGGCGGTTCTTCGCCGCATAATGGAAATACAGAGAAAGATCCGCGGAGACCAGCGCCATGTCTGCCAGATACACCCAGCACAGCCACAGCTTGGTGCCGTCGACGAGGTGCGCCGCTATTCCGCAGCAATAGCCGATGATGACGATCGCCATGAACATGGGGCTCTTGCCGTCCACACGTTTGGCGCGGTACGTCTTCAATATCGCAAACGGCCACGAAAAGCCGAAGGCGAAAAGCATTGCAAACTCCAGAATCTCGCTCAGCATGGGCAATATTATACCAAATTCGCGGCCTCGGCGAGTTTGCGTATGCGGCGGGAGGTTCTTACTGCGCAAAACTGCTTGCCGCACATCGAGCAGTGGTCGTCGTCGTGGGCCTCGTCGGTGAACGCGCGCGTCTTGAGCCAGCGCTCCTTCGCGCGCTTCGGATCGAGGCACGCGGCGAACTGGCGATCCCAGTCGAATGCCGCGCGCGCGTCGGCCATCGCGTCGTCGCGGTCGCGCGCGCCCGGCAAGTGGCGCGCCACGTCGCCCGCGTGGGCGGCGATCTTGTAGGCGATGCAGCCTTGATGCACCTCTTCCGCATCGGGCAGGCCAAGATGCTCCGCCGGCGTCACATAGCAGAGCAGCGACGCGCCGTATGTCGCGGCGGCGGTCGCGCCTATCGCCGAAACGATGTGGTCGTAGCCGGGGGCTATGTCGGTGGTGACCGGTCCAAGCACGTAGAATGGAGCCTTTTTGCAGACCTCCTGCTGGCGCTCCATGTTCATCTTTATCTGGTCGAACGGCACATGGCCCGGACCCTCCACCATCGTCTGCACGCCGCGCGCGCGGCAGCGCTCGACAAGTTCGCCGAGAATGTCCAGCTCGCCGAACTGCGCCGCGTCGGACGCGTCCGCAAGGCACCCCGGTCGAAGACCATCGCCGAGCGACACTGTCACATCATGCTCCGCGAGAATGTCCATCACCTCGTCCCAATGCGTGTAGAGGGGATTTTCGGCCTTGTTCTCCATCATCCACTCGGCCATTATCGCGCCGCCGCGCGAGACGATGCCCATTTTGCGCTTCATGGCGTTGGGAATGTGTTTCAGAAGCAGCCCGGCGTGAAGCGTCATGAAGTCCACGCCCTGCTCGGCCTGGCGGCGGATGACCCCTATCAGGAATTTCGGATCCATCTTCGGAATGTCGCCGAGAAGCGAAATCGTTTCGTAGATCGGCACTGTTCCAAGCGGCTTCGGGCTGGCATCGAGCATTCCCTGGCGGATGCCCGAAATCTCCTCTTCGGACGACCCTACCGAAAGATCCATCACGAAGTCGGCGCCGGCGTCAAGCGCAACCTTCAGCTTCTCCAGCTCGTCGCCTTTGCCGGAATGTGTTACGCTGCGGCCCAGATTCGCATTGATCTTTGTCGTGAACATGCGCCCGACGCCAACCGGGGTGCAGTTTCTGTGGGCGGGGTTGAGCGGTATCACCGCTTCTCCGCTCGCTACCGCCGCGCGCACGGTCTCGACATCCACATTCTCGTTCGCGGCCACCGTTTTCATGGCCTGGGTCACAATGCCCTCGCGGGCGGCTTCCAACTGTGTCATGTGCTTTCCTCCGCAGGAATTACCCTGTTCAGGTTCTCGGGTCTCATCTCAGCCCCGCCGCACCGTGCGGCGTAGCACCCCGTTACGCGCATATTGTACCACAAATCTGCGCCGCCTGTCCAAACCCGCCCCCGATTCCACGCTAGAGGTGGCAGGTCTGGCGCCCAGGGGTGGCAGGTCTAGGGCTTCACATTGACACAAACAGGGCGAAAATGCCGGGTTTGTGCCATTCGATTTGCTGTCCATTGACAGAAACAGGGCGAAAATGATAGGCAATTCAATTACCCCTAGGGGTGGCTTTCCATCACCCTAAGGGTGAGAGCACTTCCCCCTTAGGGTTTCTTTTACTCACCCTAAGGGTGAGGTCGCCTCACCCTTAGGGGTTCCGAGACTTACCCTTAGGGGGAAATCACACATGCCGCCATACGAATCTGCCGTGGCTCTCGAATGGTTAAAACTCATCATCTCACGATGAACATGAAATGTTCGTGCTCAACCGTCGAAGAGAGG
>CACYQU010000006.1 GCA_902776615.1 uncultured bacterium | reverse complement strand
CGCCTTCTCCGCAGAAGCCTTCGCCGCTTCCCACCGCCGCTGTTCAGCGCCGATTTCCTCAAGCGCTCGCTCCAATTTTCCTTTGAGCGATTCTGCGGCGCTTACCGACTGTTCGTATCTGCCTGCTTCAATCGCATTGACGACAGACTCAATTTCTTTTCTCACGGACGCGCCGTAGCATTTGGCCCCGAATTTCTCGTAATTCAACGAGCGAATGCCTTTCTTCAGCGAGATTATCTCGTTCTTGAGATTCAGCGCCTTGCGCTTGTTTTCCTCTTTTACACGCTCCTGCTCCTTGCGATTCTCACCGAGCGCAACAAGCCTATCATATTCGCGCTGGGCTTCCTGCGCCAACGCCATCGCCTCTCCGAACTTCGTAAAACTGCTCCTGCGGAGTTCCTGCGCCTCTTCCGCAAGCCTGACGCTGCGCCGCATATCTACTGCAACGTCTTGGGCGGATTTCCGGATTCGTTGCGCCTCCGCATCCTCCTTGTCGCAGTACCAGCCGTTATTGTTCGCATCCTTTCTGCGCAACAACCTTTGCACTCGTTCAATGGCGGAATCCAGTTCGGCAAGCGTTCTTTCGCAATCGTTTTTCTGCGCAAGAAAACTGTCATCCCTGGCAGATGCAGTCCGCGCGTTTTCAACGGCGGCATTATATGCTTCGTCATGACTGCGAACGAGCGCTCTCCAGCGTTCAGATTCATTCTTCAGGTATTTTGCGACTTCGGCTGGCAGGGTTCGCACAACGCCATCATGAATGGACTTGGCTTCCGTCCTTTTTTTCTTGAATTCAGCACCCCCTACGCCGCCAATCGATGCTGCGGCGTTGTTGCAGGACTCTGCCTGTCTGCGGACGTATGCTATTGTCTTGTTCAAGCCGTGTTTCACTTCTGCGCTTTTTATGCCACTCATTGCTTTAACTCCTTTTTTTACCAATTGATTTCGATATCCTTTTCACTCAAGATTCGCTGCAAGTTCGCTTTAAAACCTTTCGGCGGCACCCCTGTGAATGAAAACTGTAACCCCTGACGAAATTCAAATTCCAGTTCGCGACCGAATTTGCCGTCGAACATCTTTTTCAAAGCTGCACCCCTCTCCGAGAGGAAATGCACCTGCTGATTAGCCGATCCTCTCCACAGCTCCCCATGATCCTCTCTTTCGACATAAGGCCCGTCAATCAAGATGTCGATAAATGGCAAAATCCTAGAGCGCTCTCGATCGCACCGCAACTCTGCCAGGCAATAACCGGTATACGACATGATATTTAGATTTATACGTTGCCTAACCACATCAAGGAAGTTGATCATCGACGCGACATCCTGGTCAAACGGCTCGCCGCCGGAAAGCGTCAATCCTTCAACACCTTCAACAGAACAGACCCTATCGGCCAGCGTTATGGAATCAATCGTTTCAAAGTCGTTAGAACGGTTCATTTCAGCTGCCACACAGCCCGGACAATTGCGCGAACAGCCATGGAACCACACCACAGACCGTTCGCCAGGGCCCAAGACCCTAGTTCGTTCCTGAAACCGATCTATCCGAAGCGCACCCATATCCTATTCTTCTTTTGCCGCCTCGATCATCTGCCGCTGCTTCTCGTCCACAACTTCGTGATTGATTGCCGCAACCTTGCAGAAATGTTCGGCGGGGGTGAACATATCGCCGGTCTCGTTGAAGTTGCGGCACATGCAGACGGAACAGTAGTCACGGTCTTTGCACTCTGCGCACTTGCCGAAACTGGCACCCGTCACAGCGCGAATACGCTTTGTCGCCTCGGACTCAAGCCACACATGACGCAAGGAATCATTATAGCAATTTCCCAGCGGTACACCAGCAAACCCCGGACATGGATAGTATTCGCCCGTCGCATTCAGGCACATCGAATTGACACATGCGCCGCATACTTTGCGTTTCTTCCATTCTCCGGCGGAAAGCATCTGTTCCTTCTTGCCAGGACTGAAATACTCGCTGTTCATCGGAACTGCCTTCAAAATCACGTCCTGAAGCAGAGTGCGAGTTTCATCCAGATTCAGCCTGTTGCAAAGATTCGACGTGTCGCAGTCTTGCTTGCCCATAATGATGAAGTCTGTCTGCGCATCCATCTTTAGGGAATCTGCGAACTTCATCACGTCTGGATAGCCCTTGTAGTTGATTCTAAGACACGGACACGATATCCTTACAGGAATCTGCGCCGCCCGAAGCCGCAGTATGGCATTCATGGTCTCAAGCCACGAGCCCTTCCTCCGCGTCACCTCGTCATGGATTGCTGGGCTCATCGAATAAAGAGACACCTGAACCGTGCCATCCGCCTCAACAAGCGCATTGATTATCTCATCCGTGCAGACCGTCAGATTGCTCAGGCACGCCACAGTACAGTCACGAGCACGTATGGCCTTGATGATTTTGATGATATCCTTGTGCATCATACACTCGCCACCAGAAAGCGATACGTGGATGCCGCCCATCACCCGAAACTCGTCCAGTACCTCGCAAATCTTGTCGTACGGCAGGAAGATAGGATTGTATTCGGGAACATAGCAATGCCGACAACGCTCCGTACAGGCCTGAGTGATATCAAGCTGAATCTCGAAAAGCGTAGGATGTTCCGCGAAATACTTTTCAAGCAATGCTGCGGGCAACGCCGCCGCTTCATCGGGCGTAAGAATTCTTTCGTCCTTCTTCGTCTTAGGATCATCGCAGTCGTAGGTAAAGAACGGCTCCTGTGCATCCAGTTCCTCAGCGCTGTTTCCGGATAGAATCACTTGTTGTGCGATAAGCGGCGCAAAGAATTCATCAAAGTCTCTTGCCACCGTCTCACGCGGCGCGTCGGCGTAGTCATGCACAATCTCGTCGATTATGGCATCGCGCTCCTTCGGTTGCCGCGTGATGTGGGCAAAGAACGGCCCCGCAGAACGGAACACCTGATCGAATGCCGTCACCTTGCCGAACAGATAAGTGAATTCATCGTACTGTCGCACATACGTCTGTCTTGCCAACCGCATCAGCATAGTCATTTCTCCTCGAATATTCTGCGATAGAGCCGCGTCGCCTCGCATCGCCACGGCGTATGGGTGAACATATTCCCAGTCTCGTTGAAATTCCGCATGGGACACACCTTACACCATGCACGATCTGCACATGAGGCACAATTCCCGAAATCCCTGTTCTTGAGCGAGCGCAACTTGTTAAGCGCCTCTCCCGTCCACACATCCCAGAGCGAATCTTTCTGTGCATCGCCAATAATCGCACCATGAAATCCGTCGCATGGGTAGTATTTCCCTTCGGCATCAAGATTCAACCGTCCTTCTCCAATATCACAAACCTTCGCGTCACGCAAGCACCTTTCAGACTCGATGCACCCCTTTCCAAACACATCCTTATGAGAGGACAACAGCATTTCGAGTTCCTGCATGGAAAGCGCATGACTTTGGTTCGCGCACGAGTGGTCGATTTGTCCAAATATCTCACTGTCGGCAACCAAATGGACATGTCGAGCGGCGGCATATTCTTTCAGCTCTTCCACACAACCTTTGTTTTCCCGCATAAAAGGCGTCGCAATGCGGATATGTACCCCTGCCGCCTGCAGCGCATCAATTGCCGCCTTGGTTTTTTTGCATGAACCGGAAATCTGCGTAATTGAATCGTGAACCGATTCTGTCACAGCATAAAGCGATACATTCACAAACTGAGGATCAATCTCTTTCAGCAATGCAATCATTTTGTCATCGCAAAACGTTAGATTGGACAGCACAATGATGTTCAGGTCAAGGGACTTTGCAAACCGCAGTATCTCTGCAAAATCCTTATGCAGCATGCATTCACCGCCAGACACTAAAACCGTCAAGCCTTGCGCTTCACGAAACTCCTTCAACACCTTGAATGCAATACCTTTATCGAGGTAATGCGTACCGCCCTTCGGCAGATAGCAATGGACGCACCTCTCGTTGCACCCGTCCGTCAAATCTATATGCAGCTCACTCGGCAACCCATGCCGCATGTAAAAGTCACCCAGCGGCGACCAATCATCATCTTGGTAGGGCGCGGACTCCGGCCGCGCCGCCAAACCGTCTTTCTCGCCGTTAACTGGGACAACGGGCGCCTCGCCCGTTACAACACCACCCTCAACCTCCACAAACCTCTGACTCACCAACTCCCCGACAACCGCCTCAACGCCCTCTCGCACCTCATCCACATCACAACCAAACTTCTCCGCAACGGCGCGTGCAATCTCATCCACGCTCCGCCATTCCCGCCGCACCTCATCAAGAACCGTCTGCGCGTTCCGCATCACAGTACAACCACCCGAACGCGGACACCACAGTACGCTTTCATCGTTCTTATGGCGAATATATGTATTCCTTGTGGAGCGGACTTTCATGGCTTGTATCAAGTTCGTCACGGACAAATGTCCGTGACGAACTTTTTGCTTCTTTATTTACTTCAGGGGGCCACACATACATCTAGCATTAGCAGAATTACACCGCGTAACAAACACGGTCTTCTCCTGGCACCCAGCGACGAACGACTGCTTGGCTTCGCTCTTCGCGACTATTTCTGGTTTCTTGTAAGCCATTTCTGGCTCCTTTCTGAGGCGTTTGCCTCGTTGTTTGTTTTTATTTCCTCCGTATCCGGCACCTACCAGGCGGAATTGGTAAATTCTCTTATAATCTCAGACATCCCTCAAGCGAGGGAACAGACGACCATGCGTCATATGGTAATACTTGCGAAGCGCATTCTGCATCTGTCCATATCGTTTTTCATGTGTATTGTTACTGCGCAGCGCAAGTAAATCCGTACGCATTTGTGGATCATTAGCCACGGCAATATCCAACGAATGCCCCAAGATTGCCTCTGCTTCCTCTGCCTTACTTAACCGTTTGGCAATTGCAGGAGTAGTCAAATGCACACCGTTAGGCCGCAAATAACTGTTCAGGTAATTTGTAAAAGCAACTCTGTTCATCATCAGATTCCTTTCGTATGATACCTTTTAAAGTTTCCACACATCACCGCGTCCGAATATCCAGCTGCGCGGACAGCGGCGAGTTCCTTGCGGTAGAAATGCTCAAGTGCCTTGGCGACATCTTCATCCACCCAATCATAGAACCCGCCTTGGATCGGCAAGTCCGTGCCGAACATGACTTGCGACTCGACGCTGGCAGCAACAAGTTCTGGATAATACTCGGCTGGCATGAAGGCAGTGTCGGTAAAGAGATTCGGACACTCCTTCAAACACTCGATCATCTCCTTGTACGGACGGCAATGCGCAAAGTCGATCCGCAGTCTCGAATGGCGTTTCGCGAACGGCAGAATCTCGTGCGGATAGCAGCCTTCGTCTTCTCCTGAATGGAACTGCACGGGAACATCGCGCTCTTCGAGAACGGACAGAATGCGGTCGAGATCTTTTGGTCTTTCCTTAACCCACGGCGTTTCAAGTTCGTGGATTTTCACGCCCTCGAATAAGCCTTTGTCGAGAATCTTGAAGTCGGGATCGGCATCGTAGAACGGACCTGTTACCCAGTAGAACGGGTGTGCGCCTGGTCCAAACGCGGCTTGCGTTTCGCACGCCTCACGTTCGACCTCAGCAATTGTGGCATGCCGTTGGCTGGAAATGGACGAGAAGATGAACTCGTCCACTCCGCAACGCTTCAGCACGTCCGCCACGACCTTCGGCTCGTAGTAGAAGTCACTACGGTCGAAGGCCTCGGCATCCGTCATGCGGTAATACCGCCCGACATGGATATGTGCATCACAGATCATCTAGCTACGCGTGCGCCTCCAGAACGCGTCTCGATTGTAATCCCGCGCTTGTCCATCCATTTGCACACCTTCACAAGGATCCAAAACGGGATCCAAATGGGTGATGTGATGATAAGAAACACAATCTTAATTGCTTTCATTCGTACTTACCTACTTTCTTTTCCTCTTAGACAACAGACTCGGTACCGAGGATAAAGCACCGCATCTGAAAGCATCTATTTTGCCGCATTGATCTTTTTTCACAGATCATCAGCATCTTGTCCGGCGAATCATGCGCCCATCCACATTGTATAGTTCGGTGTACCGGGGATGCGGCCTGAAATTGTTCTGAACATCAGTGTATGTTATCACAACCTTGTCGCTTCCACTCATATAGGCGCTTTCAACCGGCCCCCTAAAGGACCACCATCTCACAATCCGACCACCGTCTTCACGCACATCAACACGTGTGCCATTTATCGAGCAATACATTGTTTGACTTTCCTTCCATTTTGCCCTTGTTCCGTTCACGGCAAAAGAAAGAGGGCGAAATCCCTTGCCGCAGTTCTGGTGAGGCCCTGGAAAGCCCTGTGAGAAGCCACGGAAGAAGATACGCCCAGCGGGCGCATTCTCCACGTCGCAGGCTCTCACAGTAAAATTTTCCAGGTTTCACCAGAGCCAAAACGATGCGTCGAACGCAAAGTCTTGAATTGTCTGACGCGTATTATATCAAATTTCCGCCACCTTGTGGGCGGTCATTTGCAAACTGCATCGCGACCTTGTGTCTTCTTCCGTGGCAAGGACAGCCCTTACCTCTACTGCATACTGCAAGGTACGCTCTGAAATCTTATGCGGAATCAGTAAATTCGTGTATGGGGATCGTTGTACTGCGTTGCGTTTGCTTCATCCAACTCCTTCTGCCATTCGCGTTTTCGCCTATCACTACGGACTTTCTTTAATTCCTCGCGGGTCAACGGTCCGCGAAACGCGACATCCCCGCCGTCGCCATTCAAAAGTCCGTCAAAATGCCTTATGCATTTGCGAATACGGTTGTCTTCATCAAGGTTCGCGAAGTTGAGATATGCATCGCCCTCAAGAACATAGTTCAACTTGTTTTTTCGATATCCAGAAGCAGTTTGGTTATTCAAGACACAGGCTTTTAGACGTACGACGGCGTTTGACGGACCCGAAATGTCCGCGTCGAGCCGACCTGGGCCGATTATGCGATATTCGCCCGGTTCAAGCGATATCGGCTTCGCGAACGAAACGGTCTTTCCGCTCAAGCGGATTGCGACGCCGTCAACCGTGTTTGTCTTCGTCACTATACGGTAGCCCTTGCGTCCAGAAACGGGATTTTCGTACGGCACATACTCCTTTTCGACGCTGACAATCGGTTCGCGCGAGCGAATCAGCCACCACTGCAACTCCTCGCCCCCATACCGTTTGTACAGCAAGGCAGCAAAGGCTGCCGACAATCCCGTCAAAAGCAGTACGGCCAGCGTCGTCCACGACCGACGCACCAAGTTTCGTCTCTGGATAGACTTGACGAGGGCGGCTACGGACTGGTAGCGCCGCTCCGGAATGGACGACGTCGCGCGTTCGATGATGCGCCGCCACGCCTTCGGCGGCTTGCCGCCGAAGCAGCGGTCTGCCAATACGCCGAGGGCATGGATGTCGGACGCGACGGTCGCCTCGCCGCGCTCCATCTGCTCAGGGGCTCCGTAGCCGGGCGTGCCAACGCCGCCTTGGGTGATATCCGATGTCGGATTGCCTATGTCAGATGTCGTGATGTCCTTTGCGAGGCCAAGGTCGGCGAGAACGGGGACGGCGGACGCGACGGGGCGCGTCCCTCCCATTCGCCAGAGGATGTTGGAAGGCTTTATGTCGCGATGGACGATTCCGCGGGCATGAAGTTCGGCAACGGCGTCGCAAACCTGTCGCAGAAACCGCGCAACTTCCCTATCTCCAGTCGGCAGATCGCCTGGTTCAAGGAGTTCCATCACTAGATAGGCATATCCATTCGCCTCACCATATTCGAAAAACTGCGGGAACGAAGCCGACTTCAACTCCGAAAGCAGTTTCGCCTCGCGCATGAAGCGTTCCCTTGCGCGCGGCTCGTCGCGGACAAGCACCTTTACGGCGGCGGGGGTTCCAAGAGAAACATGCACCGCGCGATACACTTCGCCGCTCCCGCCTTTGCCGATGAACGCCGTAACACGCCAGTTGCCGAACACAGTACCCTCCAGAAACGACGCGCCTGTCGGCATTCGTTCATGGGCGGAAAGGATTCCTTCTATCTCGTCCACGCCGAGACTCATATATTTCCCGCCTTTTCAAGAGCCGCCACAATCTTCTGAAGGTGCAACATCATTCGTTTTTTGATCTGGTCAACGGCGTTGCGCTTGATTCCGAACGCGGCGGCGACATTTTCAGGCTTCTCGCCGTTCACCGCCACGCGCAAGAACACCTGGCGAGTGCGGGATTGGATCGAGTCGTCGTTCATTAGTTGCTGGAGCGCAATTTCAACAAGCGTTTCGCGCCAGGATTGTTCATCGACACTTTGGCTTACGCTTTGCGGCGCGGTCGGAACCGTACCGGTGAGGTCACGCGGGACACATGACCATACTGATACCGGCGCGATGGGGTCATCGCGCCCTACCATTTCGGCAATTTTCGCCTGACGCTGTTCCTTGTGGAGCTGCCGGAGCGCCTTGTTGCGGAGAATGCCGATCAGGTAGTTGTGAAAATGCCCCTTCTCATCCGGCGCATAGCGGTAGGACGGCAACGCCGCCCAGACGGCCACCAGCGTTTCTTGTATAACGTCATCGGCATCAAGCGACGGGAAACGCCCGCGCATGAACGCTTCCATCGCGGGGCGATAGCGTGCGACAAATTCGCCCCAACGGACGTGTTGCGGATCATTCGCGATGTCGCGCAGAAGAGTTGTTGATGTTGACTGGAGGTCTGCCATTCTGTCTTAGACTATCTTCACTGCGATATTTTCGCCTCTGCCTCTAGCGCGGGCGAGTTTATCGGGGCATGAGATGCCGTTGAGATCCAAAAGGGTCAGACTTGGCCGCCACACGGCATCGCGCCGTATGAGATCCGCAAGCCGCGTGTGTTCGTCCGCATCAAGGAAGAACGCGCAATGAATCACGCGGCTGATCAGATGATAGCACCGATTTGGAAGATTTATCCTACGATATATCATGCCGAATAGTATATCATAAACTTGCACTACTATGGTAATTTTCTGGAGTTTCACGATTTCCAGTCCGCGCCATTTCCAGAAGTGAATGCGAAGTGGCATTTGCTTTGAGTGCTGGAAACAGTGGTTTGGATTGATGGAGGCGAAAGCCATCTGGCGCCTGATGAGCGGATGGGGGCTATCGCGAGTGCTAGTTCTGCACAAACGACGCGGCAAGGGAAATGGTGGCCGTCTCGCGCGACGAAATCCCAATCGCGAGGATGTGGCCGTCGTTCTCCAATCGCGGTGTGGTTGCCGCGTTGTGCGACGCGGTGACAGTGTTGAGCGACCAACCGTCCGGCAGGACGAACCGAAGCGTTTGTGGGAAGCCGCCAACCACTTCGACATCCGCAAAGAGCGTTCCTTTCCGCCAGCGCAAATCCCTCAACTCCACCGCGCCCTGCGTAAGATGGCGGTCGGACGACAAGAACTGCGGTCTGCCAAGATCCGGCTGAAGAGCGACAAGCCTCACCCCATGAGCCGGTACGGTCATATCCAACCGCCCTTCCACGCGACCGAGGAACGAGCCCGTCCAGAACTCCCAGCCGACGAACGCGCTCTCCGCCGCCTCGCCAAGCTCGGGAATGTCCACGCCAACCGTCTTTTCCGCGTCATCCCAGTTGAATAGCGCCACAACATGCCAATCGCCAAACGGACGCGCAACGTGCAAATCCCACACCGGAAGATATCCGAACTGCGGATAAAGCGCGCCGGGACGCGTCGGGCAGACCGGGAGCGCCTGCTGGATGAGGCGTACGCGGTCGGGCGCAAGCTCGGCGAGCTTGTCGCCTGCGAAAGTCTGCTGGCCGGGAAGCGCCACCACCGTAGCCTCGACCTGCGCCTGCTCGCGCGCGAGCGCAGCCTGAGACACGAGCATGCAGTCGGGGTCGGACCAGAACACGTTGGCATGCGCAAAAAACTGGTTCACCGTGCATCGCGCCTGAAGGAGGATGTTTTTCCATTCAACCGGACAGTTGGGATGGACAATGTCGGCGCCAGTGCGGCTTGCGTCGGCATACGCGGCCTCGGCCCCGGTGAAGTGTCCCTGGCAGGCAAGGAACACGCGGTCGTCGCCGATTCCCTCGCGAAACGCCTTGATGCAAAGCTCGAACGGATTGGGGCAGTCGGGGTCGGCGAAGCGCGCGCGTATCTCGGGTCGTTCGTAGAGGTGGGCGCAGTAGCCGTGGTTGCGTCCCGACATGCCGTCGATCTTGAAGAACCCATAGCCCCATTCATGCGATGCCACGTCGAAGATGTGCTTCAAATGCTCGCGTGCCTCCGGAACAGTGGGGTCGAGGGTGAACCTGCCGTTCCAAGACGACACAGGAGTGCCGTCTTCGCGATGGAGGAACCAGTCCTTGTGCTCGCGGTAGAACGCCTCGTTTCCTGTGCCGAACGGCGCCATCCAGAGGCCTGGCGTGAAGCCGAGCTTGCGAATTTCGTCCGCCAGCCATTTCATTCCTTCCGGGAACTGCGCGGCATTGGTCTCGAGGTTCATGTTGTGGAATTTGGAGACTGGCTGCGATCCGGAATCATCCTGCCACGATTCGATGTTCCACACCTCCATGCCGAAGGGCTTGAACCACTTTGCCGCGAAGCGCGCCTCGTCGAGATTCTCCTTCGAGCCGGCGGTGTCGAAATACGTGTTCCAGCTGAGCCAGCCGGTCGGCGCATGAGGCGCGCGGGTGCGGTCGGGCGGGCGCCAGTACGGAACCC
Organism: uncultured bacterium; assembly: GCA_902776615.1. Lineage (GTDB taxonomy): Bacteria > Verrucomicrobiota > Kiritimatiellia > RFP12 > UBA1067 > UBA1067. The sequence continues at coordinate 75,079 of CACYQU010000006.1, read as the reverse complement.
AGCGCACCTTGTACCAGTGTTTGACGACGCGCGCGGAGAACGAGTTTGAGGCGGGGTCGTCGAGCCGGAGCTCCGCCGAGAACGAGACTGCGCCGTTCTTGCCGCCAAGCGTAGCGTTCGCAAACTGCAACGCCTCGTCGGTCGAAGGCGAAAAAAGCGCGTCGTCGAGGGACGAGAACGCCTGGCCGCTCTTGACGGAGAGCACACGGCTCGCGGAGCCTGCGCGCGGAGCGAGCCTGCAGGGATAGGCGTCGCGGCGGTAGCGTATCTCGCCATCGAACGCCAGCGTGCCGCTGTAGGCGAAGGCCGTTCGATGGTAGACGAGCATCGAGACGCCGTCGCCCTCCGCCTGAAACGCCACATATCCGTTCACATTGTCGCGAGTATCGACCAGCGCCAGCCTCTCGCGCGCGCCGTCCCGCGGAGAAACCACGCGCCAAGGCGCAGTCGTGTCGTCCCTGCCAACGCCTGCGCCGGTGACGCGCGCTGGGCCTGTCGCCGAGAGACGCCCTTCTATCGCGGCGCATCCGTCCGCATGACGAAGCACGAGCCGTTCGTTAACGTCGGAGAACGAAACATTCCATCGTCCGACGGCAAACCCGACGTCGGCACACGCCGGCGCAATCGCCAAAGCCGCGAACGACACTGCTGCAATCGTCTTCATAAAAGGGCATCTCCGAAAAAACGTCATTCCGCCGGACCGTACTCCACCGGGAACCATGTACGGTAGAAGTCATCCCTCTTCCAGGTATCGCCCGCCGAGGCGTAGTCGCAGAAGAAGACCGTCGATGGCAGGGCGCCTTCCGGATTCTCGTGGTGCGAACCTATGGGGAGCGTGGCGGAGAACGCCATCCACATGTCATCGGTCGGTACGCGCACTTCGGCGAAACCACACATCTGCGCGCCGTCTTCAATCCCCTTGCGGAGAGGTTCCGTCATGTCGCCGTCGTTGAATCGGCTGTCTCGCGCCAGCAGCACGGGGCCACGCGTAAAAGCGACGTTGTGGTCGAGGACGTGCGCAATCACCGGCATTTCGAACTTGATGTCGACGATGTCGCCCAGCCTCCACTCGCGGTCGATGGTGAAGTAGCCGCCGCACGACACGTCGAGCGCGGTTCCGTTGAGCTTCACATACGCCTTCCCGCACCAGCCGGGGATGCGGAATCTCACCGGCAATCTCGTCTCGGTGTGGCTGACGATGCGCACGCTGTTCGCCCTCGGATAGAGGGAATACATGTCAAACGCCACTTTGCGTCCGTCGGCGGTTGCGCCGTCCACAAGCGCAGAGCCGTAAAAGTTGAACGTTGCGGTGTCGTCCTTGACGCGGAACATCTCGCGCAAGAAGCAGAGGAATCCGCGGGGACCGTTCGCAGTGCAGCAGTCGGTGTGCATGTAGCAGTGGTGCTGTCCGTGGTAGCGGTTGCCGGAAAGCGGCGTGTAGCCGGCGAACTCGGCGCCATCCAAGCGAAGCGCGCCAAGATATGCGTTGTAGAACGTTCGCTCGATCTGGTCCGCCCACTTGGGATCGTCGGTCATGGAGAGCAGTTTTTCGCAGAAGCGCATCCAGGTGGTGGTGACGCATGTTTCCTGAAGTCTGAGATACGGCAGATGCTGCTTGCGCGCACCGTGGAACCACGCCTCGGAGCATGCGCAGCCGCCGGCGAGGTTTATCTCTTCGCGGACGATATCCTCGGCGGTCATCACCGCTGCACGAAGGATATCCCCAACTCGCGCACTCTCAACCCCGCCACTGTCAACTCCCCCTCTCTTGACTTCGACGTAGTCGAGCAACCCCTGGTAGCAGCTCATCATTTCGTACGACTTCCACCGGTTGTGCTTCATCACGTAGCCGCCGTGGCTTTCGGGCTTGTTGCCATATCCGTTTCTGTCGGCGACCGACACCCCCTTCAGCGCAAGATCGACAAGGCGCGGGCCTGCCTCCGGCTCGGACATGCCCTTGATTATGTATTCGGCGAAGTCGAGATACTTCTTCTCTCCGGTTCTTTTGTAGAGCCACATCACCGGCTCCAGTATGGACGAACTGGCGTAGCCGGACCAGTTTCCAGTCTGCCACAGTTCGCGTCCACGCCGTCCGCCCGGGCCGATTTCGGCGATCACATAGTCGCAGAGGCGGCGACACGCGGCCAGCGCGCGCTGCGCCCGTTCCCCGTTCCCCGTTTCCCGTTCCCCGTCATAATAATGCATCAGTCCCATCATGGTGTACTTCATTCCCCACACGTCCCACCCTTCGCCGCAGCGCAGTTCGTCCGGGTAGTTGCCGATGTAGCCGCACGCTTCCTGCGAAGCGAGCATTCGCTCGACGCCGCGGTCGATCTTGCGTCTCAGCGACGCCGCCTCGGCGCCTTGACCCGCGCCGTTCTCGAGGTAGCGAAGGTAAGGAACGGCGGAGTGCATCCACTTGCCCCAGAACTCCGTCTGCCACCAGCCCTTGGTCTCGGTCTTCTCCATAAACGGCGCGGTTATGTAGTCCACGTCGCATGCGGCGACATGTCGCTTTATCATGGTGTCGAGCCGCTCTCCGAGGCGGCCTTTCAACTGGACGCGGCCGACGTCGGCCGACGAATACGCGGCAATTGCCGCGAACGCAAGTACTGATAAAGTATTCATGTCTGATATTATACCATAACAGCGCGCAACGCGTGAAAGACGGATATGGTATAATACTTGCAATGGAAACGAAAGAGAAGATTGCCGTGCTGATGGGAGGCACGTCCAGCGAGCGCGAAGTGTCGCTTGTCAGCGGCAGGAACATCGCCGAGGCCCTCGCGTCCCTCGGCAGATACGATGTAACGGCCGTGGACCTCAAGTCCGACAGCCTCGACGGCATGCCCGACGGCATTTCGCGGGTCTACATTGCCCTTCACGGCGGCTGGGGCGAAAACGGCGGCGTGCAGGCCGCGCTTGATGCGCGCAAGATTCCCTACACAGGCCCTGGCGCAATGTCGTCGCAAGTCGCGATGGACAAGATAAAGACGAAGATGGTGCTCGAGATGAAAGGCGTTCCGACGGCGGCGTGGTCGCTGGCGTCGCCCGGAACCGGGGCGTCGCCCCTTCCGCTGCCGGTCGTGGTGAAGCCGCCGCGGGAAGGATCGAGCGTGGGAATCTCGAAGGTGTCGCGTCCCGAAGAGTGGGCGAAGGCGCTTGACGTGGCGCTGGCCGCGCAAGGAGGGTCGGGCGAAGTGCTCGTCGAGGAGTTCATACCCGGGCGCGAGATGACAGTGGGCGTGATCGACGGCGAGGCTCTGCCCGTGCTGGAGATCGTCGCAAAAAGCGGATGGTACGGATACGACGAGAAGTACAACTCCAGCGAGACGAGATATCCCTTCTACGGCGAGGACGGCTCGAAGGAGATACCCGGCTGCCCCGCCGGGAAGCTGCAGAAAATCGCCATCGACGCATACAACGCGCTCGGATGCCGCGGCGTGACACGGGTGGATTTCCGCGTTTCGCCGGTAGGCAGGTGCTACGTGCTGGAGCTCAACACTTCGCCCGGGTTCACATCCCACTCGCTGGTGCCCAAGGCCGGGATGAAGACCGGTCTTTCGTTCGCCGGCGTCTGCGAGCGCATACTGCAATCGGCGAGGCACGACTGACATGAAGAAGAACTCTGTCGAGAAGAAGTCCGGAGGCCGCGGCGCATTGGTTGCCGTCGCGATCGTGCTGCTCGCGGCGGCGGGCGCGGCCGTTGCCTTCGCATACGCGTCGCTGAAAGAACTGTGGCACGAGCAATGCGTGCTTGAGGATGTCGCGGTGCAGGTGACGGTTCACGACGGCAAGCTCGTGAAAGGCGACGTGGTGGCCGACGCGCTCGGTCTGCGCAAAGGCGCGAACCTCGCGGAAATAGACTTCGCCGCGCGCCGCGCAGAGGTGCTGTCGCGCTATCCGGCGATACGCGACATTTCCATAACGCGCCATCTGCCGAACCGAGTGGAGATATCCATAGAGGAGCGCGAACCCGTCGCGAGGATGAACGTGCGAGGGCACAAAGGCGATACGGGAAAGGTCGTCGACACGGACGGCGTCGTGTTCCAGTGCAGGCGAGGCACGGGCCTGCTGCCGGTGATACGCGAGGGGCAGGCGCCGGGCACCCAGCCAGGGAAGCAACTGAAGGGACGCGCCCTCGGCGCGCTGCGGTTCATCGAGGCATGCCGCGAGCCCGACCTCCAGGAACTCGCCGTACTGGAGGTGGACATATCCAAGCCGGACTATCTGACGGCCACCCTCGGCCGCGACTACTCGACGGCGAAGATAGCATGGACGGGGCTGGAGAATCCGACGGACGCCACGCGCGGCGACCTGATGCATCGGCTCGCGAACCTGAGAGACGCCATGCGCAGCGAGCTGGGCGCAGGCACAAAGGTGTGGAACGCCAGAGACCTCGACAATCCCAACAACATCTACGCCGACAAGAAGGAGATCATTCGATGAGCAACATATACGCCGCTCTTGAAATCGGCACCACGAAGACCGTGCTCGCTGTCGGAGAGGCCGAAACCGGCGAAAGGCTGCGCGTGACTTGCCATGCCGAGATACCGTCCGCAGGCGTACGCAAAAGCCAGATACTGGACATCAACCAAGTGACGCAGTCCGTGAAAGGCGTGCTGCATGAAATCGAACGCAAGCAATCAGAGGCGGGCACCAAGCTAACAATCGGAAACGCATTCCTCGTAGTGTCGGGCCAGCACATAAAAGCCGACCCGTTCACCGGTTCCACGCTCGTCGACGGACGCGTGACGGAGACCGATCTGGCGGAAGTGTCGGAGTCCGCCAGGTCGATGGCGCTGCCAAGAGACCGCGAGCTGCTGGACATTGCAGACCAGGCCTACGGGCTGGACAATCTCGGCGGCATCTCGGCGCCTGTCGGCATGACAGGCCGGATACTGAAGCTCGACACCCTGAACATCCACGCCGACAAAAACCGCGTCGAAGACGCAAGAACCGCCGCGGACGGCGCACACCTCGAAATACGCGAACCCCTCTTCGCCACGACATGCGCGGCCGAGGCCGTGCTGGAGGAGCACGAGCGCAAAAACGGCGCGCTTGTGCTCGATCTTGGCGGAGGCTCCACAGGCTATGCGGCATACTGCGACGGCTATCTCGTCGCGGCAGGAGTCATCGGCGTGGGGGGCGACCATGTGACAAACGACATAGCCCATGCGTTCCAGACGACCCAGGCGCAGGCCGAGAATCTGAAGAAGAACGAGGCGTCGGCGCTAATCGGCAAGACCGAAACCGCTTCTGCACGAGTCAAGATACCCGGCTCTTCGCCCCTTCTCGAATCCCGAACAGTGTCGCGCGTAGCGTTGGACACCGTGGTGAACGCGCGTCTGCGCGAACTGTTCGCCATGATTCGCGAGACTCTTGAAGAGCAGGACCTTCTCCATCGCCTGCACGCCGGCGTGGTGCTGACAGGCGGCGGGGCGATCATGCGCGACCTTGACGAACTCGTCCGCCGCGAACTCGGCATGAGCGTCAGGAAAGGCAGGCCCATCTACGTCGACGGACTCGACGAGGAGGCGAACCCCGCCGCATTCGCGGCCATCGCCGGCGCGCTCGCATACGCCCATCACAACTACGCCGAAAAGTCCGTTTTCGGATTCGAAAGAATATTAAAGGGACTGTTCAAATGAGCGACTCGTCTTCATCAATGCTGCTTGTCGGCGTAGGAGGCGCAGGCTGCGCGATGGCGCGCGGCGTGATGCGCGCCTTTGGCGACAGCCTCAAACACGTTCTGGCCGACACAGACGCGAAAACCGGCGAAGCCGACGGAAAGTTCGTGCTCATCGGCGGCGACAGGCTGTCGGGAAGAGGTTCCGGCGGAGACGTCGTCGCCGCGCGGCTGGCGGCCGAGGACTCGGTGCAGGCGATCGACGACTCCCTCGAGGGAGTGCGGCTGGCAGTCATAGTCACGGCGCTCGGCGGCGGAACGGGCGGCGGCGCCACGCTGGAGACCGTAAAGCATCTTTCCGATCGCGGCATTCCGTCATGCGTATTCGCCACGACTCCGTTCGCCTTCGAGGGGGAAACGCGCCAGCGCAACGCACGCGGAATATTGCCGCTCATCGAAGAGGCGGCGAGCGCCAGCTTCTTCATACCTCTGGACAAACTCGTCGGCGACAGCGACGATGACATGGCAAGCGCCATGCGACGCGCCGTGGACACTCTCGCGTCGGGCGTGACGCTCTTCTGGAGGCTTGTCGAGAAGCCGGGCTACATAAAGCTCGACGCAGAACGGGTGCGTCACCTGGTCGCCGGGGCGGGGCGCGGACGATTCGCCTACGTCAGCGCGCAGGGCGAGAATCGCGCGGAGGAGATCGTAGACGCCATCCGACGCTCGGCGCTGCTTGGGGCGGGCTCGGGACAGGTGGCCTCTATCCTATGCGGAGTCCTCGCCGGCGACGACCTAAGACTCAGCGAAATAGGCACGATATCCGAAGGGCTGCGCGGAACATTCGGCGAGAAGGCGTCGTTCGAACTTGCGACCGTCAACGACGACGACACCTTCTCGGGCCGAATATCCGTCGTGGTGATGCTGTTCGAATCGCCCAGGCACGATGATGCGGACGATCCGAAAACCAGCGAGCCCGCAAAACGCCGCCGCCGCCAGCGCGCGATACTGAGCACGGGGCCTACCGGGCGGGGACGCTTCAACAATTCCGAACCGACAATCTGGAACGGAGAGGATCTGGATGTTCCGACGTTCCTCAGAAAGAACATAAGCCTTGAATTCTGACCGCGACGGACATGTAAGGGTGCTGCCTCTGCATGTGGCGAACAAAATAGCCGCAGGCGAGGTCGTCGAGCGCCCAGCCTCCGTCGTAAAAGAGCTGGTCGAAAACGCCATAGACGCCGGCGCGTCGAAAATTTCCGTAGCCGTAGTCCAGGGCGGACGCAAACTCGTCGCCGTGCAAGACGACGGGTGTGGCATGAGCAGGGAAGACGCCGTGCTTTCGCTGGAACGCCAGGCGACGTCGAAGATCCGCGACGTGGACGATATCGAGAACATCGACACGCTCGGATTCCGCGGCGAGGCGATACCTTCCATCGCGTCCGTCTCGCGATTCACGCTCACGACGCGCCGCCGCGAGAGCGACGAAGGAACGATGCTGCAGGTCAACGCAGGCACCATCGCCGAAATTCGCGCGGCGGGATGCCCCGCCGGAACGCTCGTAGAGGTGAGGGATCTTTTCTGCAACGTTCCCGCGCGGCGCAAGTTTCTGAGGTCGTACGCCACAGAAGAGGCCCACGTCAAGCACATATTCACCGTACACGCCCTGGCCCACCCTTCCATTGCATTTTCGCTTTCGGTCGACGGACGCGAGCTGTATCGCCTTGCCTCCAGCACGACTGCGGCAGACAGGGTGCGGGATCTCTTCGGCGCGGAATTCATGGATGCGATGGTGCCGGTTCTGCCGCAGAAGGCGGAAGACGGCGGCGAGCGGGCGAATGCCGTGCGCGTGAGCGGGTATATCGAGCGTCCCGGCCTGGCCACGCCGACAAGGCGCGAACAATACGTTTTCGTGAACGGCCGCCCGGCGACCTCGTCGTCGATTGCATATGCTCTGCGCGAAGCCTACCCGCGCAGACAAGGTGATGCACGGCCAGCGGCCATTCTCTTCATCGACCTTCCGCCTTCTCAGGTGGATGTAAACGTACATCCCACGAAGCGCGAGGTGCGCTTCAGGGACAATCTGTCGGTCAAACGGGCGATCGCATCCGCCGTGGAGCGGGCTATAATGCCATCGCGCGCCGCAATTCCATCCTCGCCGGTCTGCAAGGCGGAGCCTGTGCAGGAAACAGTTGCACCGGTTCACGAAGCCGCGCGTGCGCCAGCACAGGCAATTCAGGCGGACGCGCCGCATCTTCCTTCGGCGAGAGTCGTCCCCGCTCCGCAGCCGCCGCGCAAAGAGCCTGCGCCTGCACCACTCGCGATGGATCTGCCTCTGGCCGCGGCGGACGGAGACCGCCCCAAACCGTGGGCGTGGTTTCGCTTCCTGGCGATAACAGCATCCGGGTATCTGCTTATCGAGACCGACACGGGAATCGTCACCGTAAATCCGCATGCCGCGCGGGAACGCATAGCATACGAAAACCTGCAGACCTCCGACGTGTCGCAGGCCCTTCTGATTCCTGAAACGGTACAGCTCCCGCCACATGACTATGCACGGCTTGCGGCGGCGCTGCCCGCCATAGAGTCGATGGGATTCCGGCTGGAGCCGTTCGGCCGAGACACTTTCAAGGTTGACGCCGTACCACAAATCGTCGAAGGACTTTCGGCCGCCACAATCCTCGCAACCATCGCGCACGATTTTGCCGAAGGCGCAGCGCGCCGGGCGAACACGCGCTGGCGAGAGGAGCTAATCGCCCGCTCTATCGCAAAATCGTTCGCAGGCATGTCGCTTGCTCTCAACGAGGAAGGTGCCGTGAAGCTTGTGGAAGAGCTCGCCGCATGCCGCATGCCTTACGTTTGCCCGCGCGGCAAGCCTGTGATGATATTCACCTCGACTCGCGAGTTGAACCGCAAGTTCGCCTGCGAATGACCAAATGCCAACTGCGTTTCATTCCATAAAGAAGAGGAACCACAAATGAGAAAAAGCACCAGACGCGAGTTCGTGGCCGGAATGTTTGCCGCAGGAACTTTCGGAATTCTGCCGGGATGTCCGCAACGGACCGCATTCACTCCCAAGACAGGCTCGAATCGTCCGCTCAAGTTCCTGTTCATGACCGATCACCACATCGAGAGCGATTTCATCGAGAACTTCGGGGCGCTCGCAGGCAAACCGCGCTACACGATGTGGCAACCGGGCAATCATGCAGCACTCGCGAGAACCTACGAATTCATCAACTCCGATCCATACTGCCGCGACATCCAGTTTGCGCTATTCGGCGGCGATCAGCTCAACACGGGCTATATGAGTCACCGCAAGCAGCTGGAGGACGAGCGCGCAAACTACTATCGCACGCTCCAGTCGCTCGACATCTACCGCAACACGAAAGGCACCGACATATCCGACCTCGACTTCCGCGCGCCCGAGTCGTTTTTCTGCAAGAGCAACGTTCCCAAGGACTATGTGCAGCGCCCGATTCCCTTCATGCGGCCCGATTCGCGCGTCATAGCCATCCAAGGCAACCACGACACTGCCGTGGAGGATTTCTACCGCGAGTGCTCCTTCAAGTGCGGCGACACGCGTTTCATCACATTCTTCGCCAGCTATGTCGGTCTTCCGGCGCCAAAGGGACACTTCCGCTCAACCGCACGCATTTCCGATGAAGCCATTGAATTCATTGAGAAAGAGATGGCGGCCGCTGCCGCCGATCCGTCCATACGGCATATCGTCCTCGTTTCGCACTGGGCCATCGCTCCAAAGAGCGAAGACTTCGCATGTCCGATTATCGATGCATGCAAGGAGAACAAATTCAACGACAACCGCAAACGGCTCCTCGCCCTCGCCGAAAAATTCGGCTGCGACCTGTTTATCAACGGTCACGAGCACAACGGGCGCTATCCAGTAGGGAGGGCAGGCTGCCTTTCGGATGTCAATTGCGGAACGGTAACAGGTGCCCAAGCTTCATGGAGCATAGTCGAGATACACCCCGACAAAGCTGTTTTCAACGTCTACTCGAGAGCTGCCGCAGAGGAAACTTCTGACGGCAATATTACCTATACCCAACTGCCAAAGCGCCTGTTCACGCGCGAAATTCCCCTAAAGCCCATGCGCGCCTGAAAAGCGGCGCGCCACATGGGAACCGTTCAGCGCTTTCCGCCTGCGAGAGTCTCGGCCATATTCAGATAATAGGCCCGGATTCGCTCATATGCGTTGATTATGTCCAGCTCGCCCAAGACGCGCACAGAAGAACCCGGGTCTTCAGGTCCTACGCGCCCAAGCTGGATACGGCGGCACTCGCGGATGAAATCGTGCAACGCGGCAGACTGAGCCTGCAGCGACGCGACATCGATCGGGGGACGCGGCGAGCGGATTAGCGGCGTCACCTCGCACGCGAAGCCTGCCACGCGATCGTGCACATCGACCAGAAGCGCAACAGACGCCTCGGACATGTGTTCATTCTGTCCGCGAAGGCGCTTGACGACCTTAAGCACGGTAGCGCACTCGTCAGAAACCGACTCCAACTCGTCCGTAAGCCTCAGCAGACGCTGAGCCCGCTCGGCCACGTCGCGCGAAAGGCGCTTCGACATTATGGAGCCGAGGAATTCCGTCACTTCGCGCTGTACATTATCGAGAATGTCTTCACGGTGAACGATATGCTTCTCGGGGCCTTCGTCGTTCGCTGTCGCGCCGGAAATCACCTTGCGAGCGCAATCAAGAAGCTCGAGATTGGACTGCTTCATGAAATCCACCTCCATAAGCGCCTGATCGCAGGCGATCACGGGCGAAAGGCGAACGCCTATGTGCAGCGCGGAAAGATGCGGCTTTTCATCTGCGGGTTGCGGAACCAGGCGTTCGATAAGGCGGCAGAACGGTTTCACGATCGGCAGGAATATGAGCCCGCGGCATATCGCAAAAATAGTGTCCGTAACCGCAATCGGCGCCATCATGTGAACGAACGTCTGGGTCGGAATGCCCGATACGAGCGTCGTCTGCGTGACGTTCCACCTGGGGAACAGAGTTTGGCCCATCTTGACGAAAAGCGGGAAGAACCATATAAGCACGAGCGAACCCAGAAGGTTCGAGAGCGTGTGGGCGAGGGCCGTACGCTTCGCGTCCGCAGTGCCGCCGCCAAGCGCGGCGATCCAGCCCGTCGCGGTCGTGCCGACATTGGCGCCAAAAAGAACGGCTATCGCGACTTCGTACGTTATGAGCCCCTGGGTAGCCATCGCCATCGCGATTGCGATTGTGGCAGCGGACGACTGAATAATGGCAGTAAGCAGCATCGCCGCGAAAGCGATAACAAACACGCCAGACATCTTCTCGGCGCTCATCCGCGCGAAGACGGCTGCGATATCTGGATTTTCACGTATCGGGGCAACGCCCTTCGACATGAAGTACAGACCTAGAAACACAAGACCGAGACCTATCGCCGTAAGACCTAGATGATGGACCCTCTCGCCTCGAAGGAAGAAGTAGAGAATGCCGCCTGTCGCCAGACAGAAGAAGCCGATTGCCTGCGGATCGGGAGCGTAGGCGATTATCCAGACTGTCGCCGTAGTACCTATGTTCGCGCCAACAAGAACAGCGAACGCCTGCGGCAGAGTAAGCAGAGCGGTCGACACAAACCCGACGAGCATCACTGTTATGATGGAGGACGACTGCACGATCATCGTCGAAACGATGCCTGTACCTACACCGACCAGCCTGTGGCTGGTTGCATGAGCCATGAACTTTCGAAGACTGCCGCCCGCAGTGGCCTGAAGACCCTCGGATAGATGCTTCATCCCGAGAAGGAAGAGGCCCAAGCCTCCGCAGACCGTAATCAGGATAAGCGCGACTTCTTTCATAATCAAACCACAAAACCAGCCGCAACTATCGCAACGCCCCATCCGACGCACAACGCGCCGACCACCCGAAACAGCGCAGGGCGATTCTGCAAAAGGCCCATGCCCTTTTCAAGGCGCCACGGATAGAACATGCCGTACATTCCTATGATTGCACCGATATAGGCGGTTACGACAAAAATGTGCACAGCCGCAAAGCCGCCATCTGGCAAGATGGGGCGAGTCGCCTTAAACAGCTCGGCCGGAATGAGCATCAAAATGCCCGTCAATGCCCGAACAGGCAGATTGCCCGGCATCCAGATGAACGTAAGCCAACTGAGCACGCCTGCCATTATCCACAATTGAAACGGGAAACGCTTCAAAATCATGTCGAAGACATCGATACCTATCGTGTCACACTCGTAAGCCGTCCAAAACCATGCCAAAACCGTAAGTGCCAAAGCAACGGAGCGAGAGGACTTGAACCATTCGATGAACCTGGAAAGCAAAGCTGGTGAATAAACAGCAACCCCGCCAAAGGCGAGGACAGGAAGACCCAGTAACAATCCCCAAAATATCATCATCGCTTTAATGGAGGTGGGAAGCGGAGTTGAACCGCTGTAAGCGGATTTGCAGTCCGCGACCTAACCGCTCGGCCATCCCACCGGTCAAGTGAGTTGAAGTATATCATAATTTTCCTCCGCGTGTCAATAGGGGTCGCCACCCACCCTTATCCCGGAAATTTCCGGGATAAGGGTGGCTAGAATTCGCTATTGACGGAGCGGACGTTTTTTTGGTATCATATGCACCCGTTGACCCCAAAGTGGGTTTGAGGCGAGATAGCTCAGTTGGTAGAGCGCAGGACTCATAAGCCTAAGGTCAAGGGTTCGATCCCCTTTCTCGCCACCATTCTCCGTGTTTTCAGTGTTTTCGCGCAGACGCGCTAGGTATTCCCATCTTGTCCCTGTATTTCGCAACCGTGCGCCTCGCAACCGGAAAGCCCGCATTCTTCAGCGCTGCGGCGATTTTTTCATCCGACAGCGGGGCGGACGCGCTCTCCGCTTCGACGATTTCGCGGAGTTTATCCATAACCGCATCCTGCGAGAGAACCTCCCCATCGGCCGTCTTCACGCCCGTGACGAAGAAACGGCGAAGCTCTACCGTTCCGAACGGCGTTTCGGCGTATTTGTCCCGAACGGTTCGCGATACAGTTGTGCCGTGCACGCCAACAGCCTCGGCGACCTCAAGTTCTGTAAGCGGCTTGAGCGCGCCAAAGCCATGCTCGAAAAACTCATGCTGGCGGTCGAATATCGTTTGCGCTATGGATTGCACCGTCCGCTGGCGGTGGGCCACGGCCTCGCGGAAAGCCTCGGCTGCCGCGATGCGTTCGCGGACGTAGGCTTTCGTCTCCGCCGACTGGCCGGGATCTTCCAAGATGCGCTTGAACGCGGCCGAGAGGCGAATTTCCGGCAGCGACCGTTCGTCCGTCTCGGCTATCCACCGCCCTCCCCGCTTGACGGCGTGCACCTCCGGATTCACATACTCCACGCGCTCGCGTTCGCTCGGATACTGTCTGCCGGGGCGTCCGTCAAGGCTGCGCAGCTCCTTCAGCGCGGCTGCGAGCTGGGCGTGAGTGAGGCCAAGATCTTTTTCGACGGAGCCTATGCGCCCCGCCTCAAGGTCGCCCAAATGCCTGTCGATTATGGCGCGCACCTCATCCTCGTACGGCGAGTCGTCGAGCGCGTCCATCTGCGCAAGCAGGCATTCCCTCACGGTCCTGGCGCCGCAGCCGGGCGGATCAAGCTCCATGATCTTCGCCAGCAGCGCGACTATCTCGTCCTCGCTTCTGCCGAACGCCATCTCGGCGTCCGCAATCGAGCCTTTGTAGTATCCGCTCGCATCCAGATCGCCGACAAGCGTCTCCACCACAGGCCAGTCCTCGCGCGGTATGTCGGAAAGCGGCAGCTGCAGAAGAAGGTGCTCCTGGAGAGTCTCGGTCTTCACCTGATTGTCGAAGAAGCTCTGCCTGCGTTCTGCGGCGTCCTCGTCTATATTGCGTCCGGGCTCGAAGTCGTCCTCGGGATAGTCGGGCTCTGGCGAGGACTCGTCGCTGCGGCGCTCGACCTCCGACAGCGATGTTTCGAGAGGATGGTCTACGTCTTCAATCGCCGGGTTGCGGCTCATCTCTGCGGCGATCTCGGCGCGAAGCTCCGGCAGGGACTTCGCAAGCAGCTTCAGTCCCTGCATCATGTGCGGCGCGAGCGTCTGCGTCTGGCGCAGCTCGCCCGCTACACGCGTAGACATCGCCATGTTGGCATTTGGCATGCGCGTCAGAATTTGAAGTCCAGCTGCCAGCGCACGAACCACGCCGGCTTGTCTGTGGCGAAATAGTCGCCCGGGTTCATGAGTTCCGCAATTGCATGCCCGAACAGTTCGACGGTTCTGCCTTGGGCCACGGACATCTTCCACAGCGGGAAATCGTACCTGACCTGGCTCAACATGCCCTTGAACGACCCGTCATCGCCGCCCATCCCGTCCTCGCGCGCGGCAAACATTGGGCCTGTTGTGAGGTAAAGCCGATGCTTCGGACCGAAATCCACGCCGCCAGCGAGCTTGAGGTATATCATGTTGCTCCACCACGCAGCGCCATAGTGCGTACCGTACAGCATGAGCTCGGAATCGTTCACGCCGCGCGACCACATTGGATCCCATGCATGGTGGCCGCCGTCCTCCTCGGCCGCGTGCTTGTCGCCGCTCATGATGTGCAAGCCTAGGCTCGCAAACGGACGCCAGCCGCTCTCGACGGACTTCTTCCAGTTCACACCCGTGTATGTACTCCAGCCGCTCAGCCAGTCGTCATCGCCATTGCGTCCGATCTGTCCCATCGCCTCCAGCTGAAGCGACAGCTCTTCGGTAAGCTGCGGCATGAGTTTGACGCCGACCATCTCGCGCCTCGTATACGGATGGCGCACGTGATTGCGGCTGAAGCGTTCGGTTATCTTCTGCATGGCGAATATCTGGTATGGAAGCCATTCCGTGGCTTTGCCGGACCATACTCCGCCCCAGCCCCAGTCGTCCATCTCAACTTCTGCGCCGCCGCCAAGCCCGGAGAGCGAACGGTGGCGCCCGCGCTCGGTTCCCCAACGAAGCGGATTGTCGTCGCAGTTGTGAAGGAAGAACATGTCCAGCCGCTCGTCCTCTGTGAACTTGAGCGCAAATCGCACCATATCGGTATAGACCGTTCTAGAGCCGTCGCCGGGCGTTCCGTCGACAAACACGTGGTCCAGGCCGTAGAGGTTGTAAAGATCCTGACGACCGATGGTGAAGTCGAGGAAACCGTCGAACAGATCCTTCGCCTCAATGAAGAGGTTGTCGATTATAACCTCGTCCGGAAAGGTTGTTTTGTTGCTGTAGGGCCGAACGTTCCAGCGGAACTCATCGGCAAGCCGCATGTACACGCGCCACTGTTCGTTCTTGATTTCGCCCCAAACGCGCGGACGATACCGCATGTGATTGCGATATCCGCTTCTGGGCGCTTTCAGAAGCAGGCCTCCTTCGGAGACGCCGGGGCTTCCGGGAAGTCCGGGAATATTGTCCATAATCTCCTGGCGAACTCTGAAATCCGCGCCGAAGCCGATTGCGGTTGATGATGATTCGCTCAAGGCATCATTCGCCGAAGCGCACATGGCGCACACGGCAAAAGAGATGCCCGCCGTTAAACTCGCTGTTGTGTTCATGGGTATGTATTATACCAAAAACACACGCCCCCGCGTAAAAGCGGCGAGGTCAGCGGGAAAGCAGCCCGGTCGTCCACTCTCCGATGGTACGATGCGATATCTCGTGCAAGCCGCGCGAAGCGAAAGCGTCCAGCACTTCAGGATACAAAGTGCTCAATATGCCGGAAACTATTATGCGCTTGCCGACGAAGGGAACGATCTCGTCTGCATAGCGTATGAGCAATGGACCGAGTATGTTCGCCGCCACAAGGTCGCAGCTGCCGCCCAAGGCCCGGCCAGGATCCCCTACGGCAACCGGATCGCCGTTTTCGTCGGTTCTTGCGCCGCCGAGAGCATGGCGGAAGAAATCCACTTTTACGCCATTTGCCGCAGCATTGTCGATTGAAGCCTGCACGGCGTCGCCGTCAACGTCGAAACCCGCGACAGGCGAATAGCCGAGCTTGACGGCAGCTATCGAAAGTATTCCGCTGCCGCAACCCATGTCCAGGAAGCTGCCGCCTTCCGACGCGAGCTCGTCGATGTACTCAAGGCATGCGCGCGTTGTTTCGTGCTTGCCCGTGCCGAACGCAAGCCCAGGATCGAGCGTGACTACAATTCCATCGTCCGGCAAAGGTTCCCATGGCGGACGCACAACAAGCCGCGAACCGATGCGTTCCGTCGTGAAGTGCCGACGGTATGAAAGCTTCCAGTCTTCGTCGGGCACGGTTCCCGACATGATCTCGGCTTTGGCGCCTACTATCCCGAGAGCGTCTGCAAGGCGGCGCGTCGCCTCGGCGACATCGTCCGCAACTGTTCGCGGAGGCTCCGGATCCGGAAAGAATATCTGAACCTGAGTGAGGCTTTCCTCTATGTCGCGGTATGACGACAAAATGAAATCCCCCCCGTCGAATACTTCGAAGAGGGGATTTACAAAGCGTTCAGCTATGGAACAATATACCTTGTTCACTTCGCCGCCTTTTTGGCGACAAGCTTCTTCACGAGCGTAGGACGCTGCACCATAACGCGAACAGCCTCGTCGCCCATGAGCTTGACATCTTCCTCCGCCATGCCGAACTTGACGAGACGGCGGCGCTGCGACGCGTTCTTGCGCGCCTTGCCGGCGGGCGTCTTGCACGGACGAACATGCGATTCCTTGCGAAGTGTACGACCTGTACCCATTTTGATAACCTCTTCTTTCTTCCTTATGTGGGTGAAAATTTGGGGTGTATTATACCGAATCCGCCGGCAGAATGCAAGTGCCTATCGGCGCATGTGCGCAAACGGCGCAGGATCGCGCGTCACACCGGGCCCGTAAATCGTCTTCCAGTCATCCCGCATCGAAACGGGAATCCAGCCGTACTTCCCGCAGGCGGACTGCATTTTCCGCGCTCTTAAGGCGTTTCCGTATTCACGCGACATGTCGTCGCAAAGCAGCATGAAGGCAAGCGCCCTTCTCCGCCCGTTCTGCAGAGCATGGTTCAACATACTGGCGTCACTCATGCTGTTGCCAAACGCCAGCACGGGGTGTGCGCCTATCTCGCGCTCGATCGCCACAACCTTGTTCATCTGAAGGTTCTTTACCAGGCTGACGCCGTCAAGAACGATTTCGTCATCCCTGTCGTAAATGTATTCAAGCCCGTCGCGTCCATCCTGCAAGCGCGCGGCGATTGCGCTGTCGGACCCTATGATCTGACGCGGCGGAAGCGAAAGCCCGTCTTCAACAACCGGACGCATCATAAACCTGTCGGTTCCGCTGCACACATACACGCAAAACCCATTGTCCACAAGGAACCGCACTACCTCCACCATAGGACGATAGAAAGCCTCGCCTCTCTTCATGCCTGCAAACCCAGGCTGCGGTTCGGCGGCAAACGCGCGCACATATTCGGCAAATGCATCCGGCGTGAAACCGCGCCACGCCTCTGCCATCATGCGCTCGCGTTCGAAGCTCAATCCCGGCCAGACGCCGGTCTCGCGCGCTTTGCGCGCCACAGACGCCTGGGTCTCTGTCGGCGTGTACGATGCGTCGTCCAGAACACGGTGCTCGAAAAGCGCCCAGTCGAAATAAGTCGGAGCCGTCTCGCAGAACAGTGTGCCGTCGAAATCAAACACCGCGATTCGTTCATCTGGCGGGATGTAGCCTGAAGATGATTCGTCCGTGGCTGCCGCGACGTACTTGAGGAGTTCCATTTTTGCGGGCGCGTCGTCGCGCCAGGAAGGCAGCGCCGCACAACCCGGTGAAGCGCTGTCGGTGATGGCTATGCATCCCGACAGCCCCACCAGTACGGCAGAAACCGCCACAGCTCGCCAACTCTTCGCCATCATGTGAATTCCATTCTTCATAATCATATCAAACCTCGATCTGATGACACGAATTGTCAGGCGGTGGGTTCAAAAGCGAAGATGTGGGCGGTAGCGCTACCATACGTCTCGGCTTTGAGTTCGCTGCCCCAGGTCGAGAGCGGCATCAGACGCACCGCAAGGCACTCTCGCTCAATTCTGCCGCGCACAAGCCGCTGGTGGTTGTCCTTCGTCTCGAACGCCGTAGTCCACTCGCCGTCAGCGCCCTTCACGTCGACGCGGAAGTGTTTGAGTACCGTTCTCGGAAACGTGAAAGACGTATTGCCGTAGCCACGCCCCTTGAACAACGGCATCGGTATCGTGAGAAGGTCGGGGTGACCGTCAATGTTCTCACGGTCAAGGTCGCTGTCGACGACAAGCCTGAAGCCGCCGACGAAGGTCGGCTTGTCGAACTGAAAGGTAATCGCCTGGTTTGTCTTGCCGAAATAACCGTTGTCTCGTCCCCATATCCTGCGGTCGACGCCATTCAGAAGATCGCTCGCATCGCCGTAGTCCGCCGTGAGCGTTGCGGCCTTTGCAAGCGGGGAAATCTCGCGGCGCAGATGCGGCAGGAAGCAGTCGTCGTCCATCAAGCGCCGCTGCAGTTCCTTCAGCAGCGACTTGTCGGCGTAGATGCCGCGCGGCATGACGCCCTTCTCGACCGCGAGCGCGGCGGCTGTTCCCACAGCCTGCCCCATCAGTCCGATCGTTCCCATCACGCGGGCGGACGCGAACGCCGCGTGGGTCGCGGAAAGATTGCGCCCTGCGAACATCAGGTTCTCGACATCTCGCGAATAGAGCGCGCGGTAGGGTATCGCGTAAGGTTCGGTAAGCCGACGCTTTTGGAGATGGGCGCCGTCCTTGGACTTCATCCAGAATCCGCCCGGCAGGTGGTTGTCGATCTGCCAGCCGCCGTAGGCGACGGTATCCTCGAACCGTTTGCTGCCGTTCTCGACGTCATCCTGCGTAAGCGTATAGTCGCCGACATAGCGGCGGCTTTCGCGCTTGCCGGGAAGGAATCCGATCCACTCGAGCTCCCAGTTGTCTGCGCCATGCTCGCCGTGGTTCTTCATGTGGTCCCACACGCCGAAGGCGATCTTCAGAAGCTCGTCGCGCAGTTTCTCGGCGTCGGCGATCGTGTTCGCCTCGCCGCCGAGCTCTATCCAGTAGAAATTGGTGTGCGGCTTCAGGAGACAGTCGTGGGGCTTGTGGTTGAGCGATTCGTCGTCCGGGAAATCGTAGGCCCAGGCGGGCGGAGTGAACGCAACCTTGTGGTCGGTCTCGCGAGCCTGGATGAGCAGACTGGAGCCCATCGTCTTGCGGTCGGCGCTCTCGATTCCGAACTCCTCGCCGAACTCGCTCTTGGCCTCGCGCCCGACGCGGTACGCCGCGCCTGTAAGCGGCGCGAGGATGGAATCGCCGGAGCAGTCGGCGAATATCTTCGCGCGCACGGTGTGCCGCTGGTAGGTTGTGAGCTGGAAGCCTGTGACCGACTCGATTCTCGCACCGTCCATCTTCGCCTCGCAGCACGCGCAGTTGAGGATGAGATCGATATTCGGCTCGAAGCGCACCTTCTCGTAGAGGAGCGCGTCCCATATGGACCAGTTGCGCGACGGATTGCGGGCCATGTTGTCGAGGGCGATCTCCTCCATTATGCCCGTTTCCTGCAGGTTCCTCACGCGCGTGCCTGCGCCGCAGATCCACATGCGTATCTCGCTGGACGCGTTGCCGCCGAGCACCGGCCTGTCGTGCATGAGCGCAACCTTCGCGCCGCGGCGCGCGGCTGAAATCGCCGTTAGCATGCCGCCTATTCCGCCGCCTACGACGCAGAGATCGACCTCGTGCTCAACCTCTTGCAGACTGCCCGGCTTGAGCCTTCCGCCGGACATCTCCGGCAGGGCGAGAGTCGTACCCTCCGCCATGAGCCTTGGCGACGCCGCACCGGCAAACGCTGCGAGCGAAATGCCCTTCAGAAAATTGCGTCTGTTGAAATCCATAAGCCTGTGTCCTTTCTTCCCGCGAACCGCCTTACCGATTCAGCGGAACAGTTACATTGGTTGGAATGTAGTCCAGTCCCATCGCAACCATCCTCGCGACAGCCTCCGGCGTGTCACCCGCCCTAAGGCACATCTTGACGCCCTTGGCGTGAACACACTCGACAATTCCATCCGGAACCGCCGAGAGGTCTTTGAAATTGTACGAAAGGCCCGCGTTGCCCATCGCCGCCAGCTCGTCGAGAAGCTGCGGTTCGCTGAAAATGTGATGAACGAATATCTCCTTGTCGAGTCGCCTCGCCTCGCGGATGTGCTCGAACTGGATGCACGACAGGACGGCGACGTTCTGCAGTCCGCGCCGGCGCACTTCCCTGAGAACCGGATCCACCACGGCCACATCGCCCTTCGTCTCGATGAACGGAACCTTGTCGTAGCGTTCGCACACATTGAGATACTCCGAAAAGGTCGGGATGCGAAGCACCTCCTTAGGCCACGCCTTGAGTCCCTTCCCCTTCACCGGAACGAGTTCCCGCAGTTCGGCGAAAGTCATGTCGGCGACTTTGCGCTCCACGCCGAACATGCGCACGAGATCGTCGTCGTGCGCGCATACGAGCACTCCGTCCTTCGAGAGGTGCACATCCGTCTCGATGGCGTCAAGCCCGAGCCGCGCGGCGCAGACGAACGACGCGACCGTGTTTTCCGGCGCAAGCGACTGGCAGCCGCGATGGGCAATCAAGAACGGACGTTGTGCAGCAAGGCGCTCGGCGAACGTCTGCGCACTAGCTGCGGTGGCGAAGCAAAGCACCGCGACAATGGCGGCGACGGCGAGTCTGAACGCTTTCATCTCAACCTCCCTGTCTGTCGTAGAGGAATGTGCATGTCGCGCCGCGCGTCTCCTCGATCTTCACGCGCCACGGTGCGGCGCGGTCGTTTGGATCCCGCGGCTCGGCCGGGAAGAAGAAGTCCTTCAACTCAAGCGAGCACACCGCGCGATCCGCGAAAGTACGCATCTTCACATATCCGATATCGCCCCAGAGCGCGTTCGACGGCATGCAAAGCGTGCGCAGGGTGGCGCGCTCCTTCCATGAACCGTGAATCCACTCAGGACGCCAGCGGTGGAGATGTCCGTAAAGATAGCCGACGCACATGGGGGCGTTCTTTATGAGCCAGCGACCGAGGTGTCCGTGCTTCTTGTCGGACGTCTTGAAGTCGTCGACCGGAAAGTGCGACGCGACGAAGAACGGGCGCTCGCGCTTCGGGAGGTTCTTCTTTATCCACGCAAACTGGTCGGGCGTCATGAGACCGTTTCCAGGCCCAATGTCGGTAAGCAGGCGGTCGTCCGTGCCCTGAAGTCCGTCGAGAATCACCAGGTCGGCAGTGCCGAGCGAAGTGACCGACACAAACTTCCCCTGCACAGGCGACGCTTCAAGGCGGCCCGGCCAGAGCTTGGCGAACTCGCTTCTGCGGTCGTGATTCCCCATGCAGAAGACAAGCTCTATGCCCGCGTCCTCCAGCCGCTGGAGAATCGGCTTGGCGACTGCATAGTCGGCAGGATGTCCGTGAAGGTAGGCGAGGTCGCCGAGATGGACAACGCGCTTCGGCATCGGACGCATCGCGAGCACCTCGTCGACGAACGCCGCAAGGCGCCTAGGCGTGAACTCCGCAGCGCGCGCCTCCTCTCCGCACACGTGCGCGTCGGAGAATATGATGCTCAGATTCTCGTCGAACTTCCCGACGGACGCGTCCGCCGCGCCATCAGCCGCGCCTGCGGTCTCAGCCGCAGGCAAACTGTCGTCGCCTGTGAGGCACCCTGCAAACCCTGCGGCCGCAAGCGCGAGGAACGATCGCCTGTCACACTTCAATTTCGCCAGCTCCTGTACAGCTTCCGTGGTCAGCGCACGATGATCATAAGACCTGGCGAAAGAATCTCAAGCCAGATTTCACTCGTTTCGACATGCAGAACAGCCCTGCGTCCTTCCGGGAGACCGTTCACGTCAAGTGTCGCCGAGCCGGTTATGGACGTCGCAGTCAGCAGAGTATAATGGCCTGCTGCCGGCTTGCCGCTCACATTCACCGTAACAGTCGCGCCATTCTCCAACGCGAGCGCACGGCCAATCGCCAACGCATCGGCGACGCCTTCCGCGCCAAGGTTGAACTCAAGCCGCGAGCCGCCGGTTAGTTCGCCCGTGAAGTTGTTGCCGAACTTCGGCAGGTTGCGCAAGGTCGGGCTCTTAACCGTACCTGCGCCCGTAACAGTCGCGCCGGAGTAGTCTGCGTACTTCCCGTTCAGGTCACCAAACCACTTGTACATCAGGTACTCCTGCACCTTCGTCCGTGCCGCATCCTCCAGAGGCTCGGAGTAGAGTATGAATTCACCGACAATCTCGGCATGAGAACCATTGTAGTTTGCAACATACCCCACATTCAAAGTCTCGCTTTCGGTAGCAAAAGACAAAACCTCTGCCCTGCCGTTGTAGCCTCGCTCCGCCCCGTTGATCTCGTCCGTGTCGAGCCATGTACCTGACATAGCGACCGTACCATCACGCCAGATCGGTTTGCTGCTGTCGCTTCCGTCGGTGCGGGGCTTTATCTTGCCGTTAGAAAACGTAGCATCTGTATTGAATATGTCACCGCCTCCGGACGAAGTATCGACGACAAAGAACCCCTGCCGGACTTTCATGCCGTACATGGATCCGTTTACGCCCGAACTTACCTTGCGAGAGCGAATCATATTACCGAGGGAATCCCCGTAACTTTCCTTGAAATTGAGCCAGTTGCGTTTAGGGCCGGTTGTAAGCGCACCTCGTGCAGACCGTGAGACGGAAGGTGCGAAATTGTTGACGGCCCCGCTATTTCCGCGCCATCCGCTCGTGAACCATATATCGTTATCGTCTGTGCACAAGTCCACCAACGTCCTGCCATAAAGTACGTAGAGCAAATCGTCGTGTCCAAGCGCGGTTGCATCGTATACAACCGCACCCGAAAAGTCGGGGTCGTACCATCCGACGCGATTCGTCTCCGACACATCCGCTTCTGTAGGTGGAAGTGGCTTCTCAATGACCAGCGTCTTTCCGGACGGTATGATTACTGTGCCGGAGAACGAACCTTCCGCAGCTATCTTTTCCACACTGTCGTATGTGGTTCTGACGTCATCGTAAAGGGTTACAGTTCCAGAACTGCCGCTAAGCTGCGCATACGGGACATCCCACTGCGCATAAGAGGATTCGAGGCCCCACTTCTCGGCAAGGTAGCGCTCGCAGGCGGCGCGCTCGACAGTCGTCGGCTTCTCGGAGAAGAAGATGACTTCGGCGTAGTTCTGACCGCCGCAGTCGGTTTCGTTGGCATTGGCATCCATCGGCCCGAGACCGTTGACCAGCGTATTTGTTGCCGACATGTCTATAGATAGAATCTGCCATCCGCCGTTCGGCTTTGCATTTTTCGGATTTACAGTAAGCCCATCAGCATGCATGGAATAACCGTCTCGGGTAGTCCATGCCTTGTCGATTCCACTCTGCCGGACAAACGAACCGTTCCCGGACACCTGATTGCCGTCCGTACCGATTACCGCTTCGCCCCCGCCGTTCTGCGAACCGAAAACGAGTATTGCATAAGATGCACTGATCTTGGTATAGTCACCTGATGGAACTGTGCTGCCGTCAATCGCCGTGGAACTCCAGAATTTGAGACGGCGGTTCTCGGTTGATGATATGAGATTGCCGTTGGAATCATACTTAGCTCCATCGGATGAAACACCGCGCTTTCCGCAACTCAAATACGTCTTACCGTTCAAACCGTCCTTTACCCTATACGGCAGGACCTGAAGGTGATATTGCGACGCGCTGAAACGCCCGCCTGCGCTCCATAGCCGCTTGTTGTACAGCGACACAGTAGAACCCTCCACCTTGTCCTTCATGCCAATGACAAGCTGATTCCCATCGAATTCGTTTTTTGCGCTTACCCAATTGCCGCCCCAGACGGACGGATCGAACGAGAACGGTACGAGCGTCGACTCGTCAGAAGCGTCGAACCAGTGCGAAACCTTTGACTTCCAGCTCTCTGTGGGAACAGGCTCGTTCGCCGTGTCAACCGGAATTGAAAATGACGAAGAATCTGTCGCCGTATAGGCCATGCCGCGGAAGCGCGTTATGACAGTTCCTGAATTCGGCTTGAAGAGAATTTCGCCAAGCCCTGTGATGTTTGACTCGCATCGGATGTTCTTTCCTCCATCATTTGCAAAGCACACCGTCGCACCACGCCCGAGAAGCTCAATGTTGAAGAGGCCTGTCGCACCGGAGGAAGGCGTCAAGGTCAAACCATCAGCAGAAAGATTCCCTTGATCGAACTTGAAAGTTCGCCCTGGTGAAACCTGCACATTGCATCTGTCGGGAAGCGCATTCGCCGTAAGCGCTATGGCGTTGAAGTTGGTAAGGCAAAGCGAGCCAGCATCAAGCAGCGCAGCGGCGGCGTTAGAGTCAGTGCTTGCGAGGGCAACCGTCGTGGGCACCGCACTGTCGCCTGGCTCCACGACGATCTTGCAGTTCGGCAACCGGCGGACGGTGGCATTGTAATTGAACGCAAGTTTGCCGGAACCGGAAGTGAAGCTTACGTTGTCGAAGTCGCAAAGTGGGCCGGTGGCCGGCATGATATCAGTGGGGTCTGGAATTGTCTTGCGGTCGATGCTTATCGTTGAAACGCCGACGATTTCAAGCGAGCCTCCGTCGACGGCACGGACGCCAGAGACGAACCGATAACGGGAAAATCCAGACGAACTGACGCGCACAACGCCGCCAGAAACGACAAGGTGCGGATAAAACGTCTTGTTTCCGCTTCCGTTCGCAAACGTGATCGTAGCTCCTCCAGCCGCGACGATGATTGTATTGTCCTTGTTGTTTCCGCTCGTCAGCTCCAGAGAGCCATTCGCCGGAACATTTATCACCGTTGCGGCGGCGGACGCGAAAAGCGAGGCCATTGCGAAGAGCGTTGCGAGCATGTGTCGTTTCATTAGGAGTCCTTTCGTATGAACGTTTGGTTTCGTACTTGTAATACTTGTAAGATTCTGCAAAGATTATAGCACAAGGGTATGCAAGCACGCAATCTGTCCTAAAGGACAGGTCACGGCGGCGGAGTTTTGTGGTAAAATATCACTGTCATGACTTCAGCAGCAATATTGTTCGCTTCGATCGCAAATGTCGCCGCGCTCCGACAGGCCGTGTGGAGTGAGGCGAACGACGGCGAATATTTTTCCGTGACATGCACCGTCACTGCGGTGATTCGCTCGGATGCGCGCCACACTTCCTATTGGGTCGCGGACGACACAGACTACGGATACATGCGCGCGACAAATTCCCTCGATGTCGCGTCCGGCGACAGAATTGTCGCGCAAGGGCATATCGGCGCGGACGGCTTCGACTGGCGGCGCGCGTTCATGGAAAGCGCGGTGCACCTCGGACGCGGCGAAGTCCCCTCGCCCGTACCGGCTTCCCCCGAACAGCTCTGCGACGAATCCTTTGACGGACGCACCGTCCTCATGCGAGGCATCGTGACTGATGTGGTCCACGATGAAATCGACCCAGCCTGGCGATTCCTCCTCATGCGCACAGACTCGACGCCGTTTTTTGCGGCGGTCTGTTCGGACGACGACGAGGCGCTCGGTCGTCTGCTCGGTGCGTCAGTCGCGGCGAAGGGCATTGCGGCCGTACTGCCTGACGGCGGCAAGAGAAAGTTCCAGACGCCTCAGCTCACGGTAGCGAGCGTCGATGACATCATCGTGGAAACGCCGCCTGTTGAAGACCCGCTGGACGCCCCGCGAATACCGTCCTATCCGCAGAAGACGCTCGAGGGATTGCGTTACAAGTCGGTGTCGGCGCTTTCGCGAATGGGCATGAGAAGCGTCGTCGGGAATGTCATCGCCGTGTACGACGACGCTCGGCGCTTGCTGCTGAAGACGGCCGACGGGCAGATAGTGGGCGCAGAGCTAAGGATGCCCGCCGATATGGAGTTCGGCGAAAGCGTCGCCGCGGCGGGATTCCCGGTGACGGACCTCTTCATCATCAGCCTCGCCAAAGCAATATGCCGCCGCGTGCCGGGAAGCCGTCTCGCGGACGATCCGCCGCGTCCGCTGCCGGAACGGTTCGCCATGGAGGTTGTCTTGCGCGACATCTGCGCACGCGGAGGAGCCGTGTGCATACGCGGACGCGTCGCCGGAGAGGACAGGGACGCGCACGTGTTCGAAATGCAGTATGGCGGTCACTTGATACGCGTCGACTACGGCGCAATCGCGCCGAATGTGGATACGGTCGGTCCAGGCAGTTTTGTGGAAGTTGCAGGCACGTGCGTTCGCAATACGAGCCCGGATGTTTCACGCGGATTCCCCCGCACGGCAGGATTCACCATCGTGCCGCGAACGCCGGCGGATCTGCACATCGTCTCCGGCCCACCTTGGTGGACGGTAGGGCGAATGCTCGCGATTGTGCTTGTGCTCGCGGCGGCTCTTGCGCTTGCGGCTGTGTGGAACCACACGCTACGCCGCCTCGTCGAACGCCGCGGAAGACAGCTGTACAAGACGAAACTGAAGTCGGCAGCCGCCGATCTGCGAGTCGAGGAACGCACGCGACTCGCCGTCGAGCTGCACGATTCAATCGCCCAGACGCTCACGGGCGTATCGTTCCAGATTGACGCGGCAGAGCGTACTTTGCCGCATGAAGCGACTGCGGCGGCGGGATATATCGCGGCTGCGCAAAAGGCGCTTCTTTCGTGCCGGGAAGAGTTGCGCCGCTGCCTCCGGGACCTAAGAAGCGAAACTCTGGCCGAACCGGACCTTCAGGACGCGATCGAGAAAACGGTGCGTCCACACATGCAAGACGCGGGAGTGGCGATACGCTTTCACGTGAGCCGACACCACATTCCCGACATCATCGCGCACAATGTGCTTTCGATCATACGCGAGCTGTGCGTGAACGCGGTCAAGCACGGCAACGCGCGCAATGTACGCATAGCGGGCGAGTTGAAGAACGGCTTTCTGCGCTTTGTGGTCAGGGACGACGGACGCGGATTCGACGTTGAGAGCCGTCCAGGCCCGTCGCAAGGGCATTTCGGCCTACAGGGCATAAAGGAGCGGACGCGTCGCCTGCACGGGACGCTGAAGCTGGAGAGCAAAATAGGCGGCGGCGCCGCCGCGACTGTGGAGATTCCGCTATGAAGAAGATTCGCGTGATGATTGTCGACGATCATTCCATCGTGAGGATGGGACTTGCGGCGATACTCGATCTGGAAAAAGACCTGGCCGTATGCGGCACGGCGGAAAGCGGCGCTGAAGCAGTAGATGCGGCGCTGCGTCTCAAGCCGGATGTGATCGTGATGGATCTCATGATGCCAGATCTGGATGGCGCGGAGGCGACAGCTGCAATCCGCAAAGTAATGCCTGACGCGAAGATACTGATACTGACGACATTCGGGACATCGAGGGAACTTTCGCGCGCGGTGTCGGCCGGCGCGACAGGCGCGGTGACAAAGAACATCGCCAACGCAGAACTTGTCGCCGCCATACACGATACGGCCGAAGGAATGCCACACTTCTCGCCAGAAATACGCCAGGCGCTTGACGACACAGCCGGGATTCCGGATTTCACGCCTCGCCAGATGGAAGTGCTGAAATCGATAACGCGCGGACTTTCCAACGACGACATAGCGCGGCAACTGGGGCTTTCCAAGACGCGCATCAAGCAGCACCTGAACGAGATATACGAAAAACTCGGCGCGGCGAACCGTGCCGAAGCAGTCGCAATCGCCATACACCGCGAGCTGCTGAAAAACTAGAGGCAACGAAACCAAAGCAACGCATTTTTCCTTATTTCTTCATCCAGATGCACATGCCCTTCTCTATGTGCGCCTGGTCAATCCTGTTTCCTGGAATCACCTTATTGCGAATGGTGTAGTATGTGTCAGGAGAATTCCATTTCGCTCCCGCGATCTTGGAAGCTGTTACGTCTTTTGCCACAGTCCCCTTCAAAACATACCCGCGCGCGACAAGTTCCTTCACCGAACTTGGCTCTTTTGCAGCGGAAATCTTCGGCGCAGGTTTTGGCTTCGGCGCCACAGAGGTCTTTTTCGCGACAGGCGCGGGCTTTGGTTTTGGCGCAGCAGGCGCGGGCTTTTGCGCAGCAGGAGTGGGCTTTTGCGCCGGCGCCGCAGGGGTGTTCTTACGGCGGAACCAGCTGAACAAACCACTCGTCTGCGGCGCTGCGGGTGGTTTGGCATACGCAGAACGCATGGTATCGACGCTGCCATAAAGAACCTTACGCAGATAGTCGTCGCCAACGACGAGCCGTTTCGCCCTAACGTCTGCATCATACGCAGGCCTCTTCGCAAGCCCGAGCCGGGCGCGGACGCTCGGCATGGCAAAAAGCATGCCGCATCTTTTTCTGCCGCGGTGTTTCGTCTTGTGCCATTTGTTTGGCGCTCCATAGGCGACATGGCTGTGGCACACTACTTTGTCGTCGGACAGCCTGTACATGGACTGGAGTTCCTTGACAAGAGTCTTTATCGCGGCAATCTGAACTTCGGGCATTGCCTTGTCGTGATGACCGACACACTCTATGCCGATGGAGAACTTGTCGACATCCTCCTTGCCGTTCCACATCGAACGCCCAGCATGGAACGCCTCTCTATCGCGGTCGACGATCCTGTAAACGGTTCCTGCCTCGGTAACGCAGTAATGCGCCTCGCCGCGATCGCACAGCTTGACAAGAGAACCGCGCTCGGCGGCTTCGGTCGTATGAAGCACGATAAGCTCGGTAGAGCTTCTTATGCGGCGCTCTGGATTGCGCGGGCTGCGGTAGCGATCGGAGGCGTCTATGGCGAACGACAGCGTCGGCAGCAAAGCCGACACTGTTATCGTCGCTAAAAGCCTCCAGACCACATTACGTCAGATGTTGAGCGACGTCTTGCTCCACGGCTCCTTGCCGGCGAGCAGCGACGGCGTTGTCATCTCCGGCGGAACCGGGATGCCGAGCATCTGCAGCGCGGTGGGAGCCACGGCGGAGAGCTTCGCAAGAGGTGTAAGCCTCACGCCAGGCGCATCGTTCGCCACATAGAAGCAGTCCACAAGGTTGAGCGTGTGCGAAGTCTTCGTCAGGCCAGACTTGTAGTCCACCATCTGCTCGGCGTTACCGTGGTCGGCGAAGATGAGCACGTGCGCATCAAGTTCGAGAAGTCGCGGAAGAATCTTGCCGATGCACTCGTCGGTGACCTCCACGGCCTTTGTGGCCGCCGCCAGGTCGCCGGTGTGGCCGACCATATCGCAATTCGCATAGTTTACGACTATGAAGCCGTAGGGGTTGTTCTCGAGGCGCTTCAGCAGTTCGTCGGTGACATTGTATGCGTCCATCTCGGGGTGGCTCGCGAATGTGGCAGGGTCGAAGCGGCTTTTTACCTCGACTTGGTCCTCCCCTTCGCTCGGCGTCGTGGACTTGCCGTTGAAGAAACTTGTGACATGGCGAAACTTCTGCGTCTCCGCAAGGCGCAACTGCTTGATGCCGGCTTTCGAAACGACTTCGCCAAGAAGGTTGTCCATGCCTCCGCCAGCCCCCATCGCGCCGAGCAGGTAGTCGGCGAACTCGTCCCAGTAGCGCGTGAAGCCGAGGTATGTCACCTTCGGGCGCACCGACCGCTCGCCGGGATAGTCTTCGCACACGAACGCCTGCGTCAGCTGTATGGCGCGATCCTGGCGGTAGTTGGTGTGCATCACCACATCGCCATCCTTCATGCCGGAATAGTCGCCGATTATGTAGCACGGGATGTATTCGTCCGTCATCGGCGTGCCGTCGGGCGTCTTGCCGCTTTCGTATTCGGCCTTGACCGCCTCTTCGACAGTTGCGGACTTCTTGCCTTTTGCGGCCACGATGCACTCATACGCCTCGCTCGTGAGCTTCCAGTTCTTGACGCGGTCCATTCCGTAATAGCGGCCCATAGCCGTACCTATCGTCGCATTGCCGACAGATGCAAGCTCGGTCTTGAGGCGTGCGATGTATTCGAGCGTCGAGCGAGGCGGCGTGTCGCGTCCATCAAGGAACGGGTGCACGACAATCTTCCCTTCCGGGAATTCGGCGCGCGCACGCTTCATCAGCTTGAAGAGATGCTCCTGATGGGCATGAACGCCCTCATCCTGCAAAAGCCCGAAGAAATGGAAGGTGGAGTTGTTCTTCTTCCATTCGGCGACTAGGTTCTGCCACTTGGGGCTCTTGAACAGTTCGCCGGACGAAAGGCCGTCGTCTATGCGCTTGAGCTCCTGGACGACGATGCGGCCCGCGCCCATGTTGAGGTGGCCGACCTCGGAACTGCCCTGATAGCCGTCAGGCAGGCCGACGGCTTCTCCGCAGCAGTCCAGCAGGCAGTGCGGATAACGCGCCCTGATCTGGTCGATAACCGGCGTCTTCGCGCCGTACACTGAGTTTCCGTCCGCGCGGGGGTTGACACCCCATCCGTCACGGATTATGAATACGACTGGTCTCATGTTTTTCTTGTTCCCTTCTTGTGTCAAATGGTGCATGTCAATAGCCGCGTCCGCCATACAATGCGTTCATCTCGGCCTCTTCCTTTGCCGCCTTCTGCCTCTCAAACAGCTTTATGTAGTCTACGCGGTTCTGGTAGAGGTCGCGGCACAGCTCGTCTGGAATGAAAGTGAAGCCGTTGGCGCGAATGGCCTGCCTGAGGGCGGCGGCGCTTTGGCACGTCTTCATCATATCGGGCAGCTTCATGAGCAGCATCTTCGATGTTCCAGAGTCACCGGTCACACGCGAGTAGTCGGCTCCGAAGCACACGAAGCCGCCCTGACGCAAAAGTGCGTCCACTTCAGTGCGAGACTGGTTGATTTTCGCCAAAAGCGCCTTTGTGGTATCATTCGGCACGAACTCGCCGTCGAACGAATAGGTCGTGACGACCGTCGGTTTGCGCGGACGCGGCTTGTACGCCGGTTTCTTGGGGGAGGACTTTTTGGAAGACGGCTCGTCGTCGAACAAATCGGCAAGCGGATCGTCGTCGTCCGAAAGGATTTCGGGTTCCGGCTCCGGTTCGGGCGCATCGGTTGCGGCATCTGAGGTTCCGCCGGTAGTGGTCTTCGACACGGTAACGCCCTCTTGCGTCTTTATGAACTCCTCCCAGGGGATGACCGGATTTGTGGCCTGTATCTTGTTCACCCGCAGCACGAGACCGTATCGCTCAATGGTGTACGGCGGCGGAATGTACTTTCCGTCGATGAAGACCAACCCGGTTTTAAAAGGCTTGCCGCGCGTCACTTTCAGCGCCTTGACCGCTCCCTTGGGATTCGGCTGGAACGACGCTTCGGCAAACGGCACGGCAAGCGCCGCCGCAATCGCCAGCACAATCTTAGCTTTCATGTTGTACTCCTCCTTTCATGCCAGGTCAAAAGAAGTCCCGCATTGCCGTAGCACAGAATCCCCGGAACCCGTCGTTCCAAACATAAGGCCGAAGCCCCTTTTCAAAATGTCGGTCGAAGAAATGTCTGCTGAATCCGCGTGCAACACAGGACCCACGTCCGAAAAAAGCTTAGCTTTCCCTCACTTCGATTCCCGCGGTCGCCTTGAGGGATTCGACGATTCGCGAGAAGGTCTTTCCGACCTCGTCGTCCGTAAGGGTCCTCTCGGAAGAGCGGAACTCGAGCGAATACGCAAGCGAGCGCCGTCCGTCTTTAAGGTCCTTTGATCTAAATATGTCGAAAAGCGCAATGCGCGCAAGTTCCTTGCCGGCGCACTTCCTGATGACGCGCTCGATGGCCTCGTTTGTCACCTCCCTTGCCGCGACAAGCGCTACATCGCGCCTCACGAGCGGGAACTGCGGCACGGCCGAAACCTTGCCAAGTTCATCGACGCGCTTGAGAAGCGGCGCGAGGTCGAGCTCGCAAAGCGCCATCTGGGTAGTGAGCCTGTAGGGATGGCGAAGTTTGGCCGAAAGCGCACCGAGAACGCCGATCTGCCGCCCGTTGAGCTTTACGGCAAGAGACGCGCCCGGCGCGAAGGCCGGGTGCTCCGCCGCGGCGAACTCGAGATGTCCCGCATGCAGCTTGGCGATAAGTTCCACAACCGCACCCTTCATCCAAAGAACCGCCTCCTCTTCCGAGACGGCCGCGCGCGTGCGCAGGGCCTCGCGTCCGACCGGGCCGACGAATCCAAGCGATAGTCGCTCTGCCTCGGCTGGTTTGCCGTCCTTGAGGGAAAACACCTTTCCAATCTCGAAAAGAAGCGCCGTATCAAGCTGGTGGGACGCATTGCGCCCGAGAGACCCCATCATCTGCGGCAGCAGGGAATCGCGCATGACGCCATATTCCGCCGAGACCGGATCGGGTATGACGAGCCTGGCGGACGCTCCACGCGCGTCGAAGTCGTCCAATTCCTTCGCCGAAAGGAAGGAATAATGCATCGCCTCGGAAAATCCCAGCGCGGTCGCGACCTCCCTGACGCGCGCCTTCGCACGGAACGGACGGTCGTCCAGCGATGATACCGATGGCGCGGAAGGCATCGTGTCGGGTATGTTGTCGAGACCGTAGAGACGCGCAACCTCTTCGACGAGGTCGGCCTCGAGGCTAAGATCGTAGCGCCAGCTCGGGATGCCGAACGCTACCTTCCCCACGCCAGCATAGTGACCGGAGTTCTCTTCGCGGGGCACGAGGCCGAGGGACTTGAGAATGTACACCATCACATCATTGCCGATCGGAATGCCGATAAGCCTGCGAGCTCGCTCGAAGTCGAGCGTCACGTCAGGGTTCAGCGGCATTGCGCGCGAATCGGCATCGACAAAGCCCTTCGCGACGACGGCCTTGCCGTACTTCTGCAGGAGGTGCGCTGCGCGACGGCTTGCGAAATCGGCGAGATCCTTGTCGACGCCGCGTATGTAGCGGTAGCTTGACTCGGTGGCCAGCCCCAGCTTCGTCGCAGTGAACTTTGTGGACGCAGTGTCGAAGAGAGCCGATTCGAGAAGCACCGTTCGTGTACCGGATGCGATTTCACTCTCCTCGCCGCCCATTATGCCGGCGACGGCGTTTGGACGCGCCGCGTCGCAAATCATCAGCATCGACGGGTCGAGCTTGCGCTCAACGCCGTCAAGAGTCTTCATCGTCTCGCCATCCTTCGCACAACGCACGACGATCGTGCGCCCCGCGAGCTTGGTGTGATCGAACGCATGCATCGGCTGGCCTAGCTCGAGCATCACATAATTCGTCACGTCCACGACAAGCCCGAGAGAACGCATGCCGCAAAGTTCAAGACGCTTCGCCATCAGCTCCGGCGAAGGGCCATCCTCAACGCTCGTCACGACGCGCGCAGTGTACCGAGGGCATTTCGCGGCGTCTTCGACAACGACCTTCACCTCATCGTTCACATCAACATCGCCCTCGACAAAGTCGACTGGCGGCAACTTCACCTCCCGATGGAGTATCGCACCAAACTCGCGTGCGAGGCCGACGACCGAAAGCGCGTCGGGGCGGTTCCACGTGACCTCGATGTCGAAAACGACCTCGGGCTTTTCGAGCTTTGCCACATCGCGCACCAGTGCGCCGACAGGGGTCTCGGCCGGATACTCAATGATTCCGCTAGTGCCCTCGCCTATGTGGAGCTCCTTTTCGGAACAGCACATTCCGAAGCTCTCCACACCGCGCAGCTTGCCCTTCTTGATTTTCTCCGGATTTCCGTTCTTGTCCAGAAAGTCGGGAATCTCTGCGCCGATCTTGGCGAACGCCGTCTTTATGCCGAGACGCATGTTCGGAGCGCCGCAGACGACCTGATATGTCTCTTTGCCGTCCGTCACCTTGCACACATGCAGATGATCGGAATTGGGATGCGCCTCGCATTCCACGACCTCGGCGACGACGATCAGGTCGGAAAGCCTTGCGCCGCCGACTGTCTCTATCGACTCCACCTGAAGCCCGGCGCGAGTGAGTTTCTCGGCGAGTTCCGCAGGCGCGATGTCGTCCACCTTTACATATTCGTTAAGCCAACTGAGCGGGAGTCTCATCTTTGGATTCTTCCTTCTTGTCTTCTTCTTGTGCAACGGGCGCCGCATCGACAGGCGCGGCGCTTTCCTCTGGCGCTGGCGCAGGGACCGGAGCCGCGCTCTTGCGTTTCTGCCACTGAGGTCCGTACTTGGGGAACTTCTCGACCGCCGAATACACGCCGTTCGTGAACGCGACGACATGGCCAGTCGAAACGAGCCAGACGAGATGCTTTTCGGTCTCCTTGTCCGTCACCAGATCGACGCGTGGCGAGCACGGATGGTCGGCGATGTATGTTGCAAGTTTCGCAAGTTCGGGTATCGCATGGGCCGTGTCGAACTCCTTGAGATCGGCGCTGGTCACGAACTCCGGGCCGCGTGCGTCGTTCGCGCGGAAGAATTTGAGCTTCCTGTGGTGGAACGCTCCGCGTAGCGCAAAACACATGTTGTATGGCGCGCGGCGCTCGGCCTCAAGAGCATCTCTCACTGCCCAAACCAGCGGCTTCACGGGGCTTTTGAGCGCCGCTTCGGCTGTTATCATCAGATTCTTGGGGGTATCGAGAAGCGAAGGCATTATGTTACGGCGAAACTCGGCCTCGGCCTGCTCGCGCGTAAGCTCGGCCGCGCCTTCGCCCGAACCCTTTGCAACGAACACGGTCTTTTTGACCGCGCTCTTGCGCCACTCCTCTATCGCCTCAGGGTCTCGCACCATCTCGATGCGGGCGCGATACTGATCTTCCGTCATGTTCGGGTAGCGCGTGCGGATCATCTCGCGCACGGTCGCGTTGAACTCGTGGATGTTGGGCGGCCCAAGCAGGACGCCCGACAATCCGCATTTCGCCACACAGCTGAAATTGCCCTTGGGCGGTTCGCGGTCCACCTCCTTGACGTCGTAATAATCCGCAAGGTGGGCCGACAGCAGATGTTCGACAAGCTCGTCTTCGCCAGTCGTGGCAAAACCGCACGCCTTGCACTGGTGGAACACGCGGGCGGCCGCGCCTTCGGCCGCGCGCGGCGTTACCTTGAGAAGTACCGATCCGGGATTGTCCAGGAAGAAATACGCGAGATCCTTGAGCTTGTAGGCGTGGAAATCCTGCTGCAGCTTGCGGATTATGGTGCCAAGAGCCTTTGTCTCGGGAAGAATCTTGATCTCCGCGTCAAGCGGCTTCGGACGCTCCGCCGGCTGAAACTGCCTGCGTCCAGCGCCGCCCGGCTGCTGTCTGCGGTCGAAGACCTTGCGGTCTCCGAACTGCTTGCGCGCGCCGTCGCGGGCATCGCCGCGATCGGATGATTCGCGTTCAGGTCTAACATGGCCGACGCTGACACCAGCGTCCCTCTTTGCCCAATCAGGAGTGAAATCTATCGCCCCAAGGTCGAGTGTCGGTTTTTCTTCCGTTTCCATAGTCGTTTTATTATATCATATTCCGCCGCTCCTGTGGCGCAGCTTCAATTGCCCACATGCAGCGTCGGCATCCTTGCCTCGCGAGCGCCTTAGCATTGTCTGCACATGGCGCTTCATGAGAACATCCAAAAACATCAACATGGTCGAATCGTCCGGCGTCTTGAAGTCTGGGCGGTGGGAAACCGGCGAAAGAGGAATCAGGTTGACCTTCGCCATCGGCACGCGGCGCACTTGGCGGGCGAGCTCCTCGGCGCATTCGCGCGAGTCGTTCACTCCTTTTATGACCGTATATTCGAAAGTTATTATGCGCTTGGTGCGTATCGTGTAGTCGGCGCACGCCGCAAGCAATTCGTCAAGCGGCCAGCGGCGGTTCACCGGCATGAGCCGCGAACGCAGTTCGTCGTTCGGAGCGTGAAGCGAGACGGAAAGCTCGAACTGGATTCCTTCAGATGCAAGGCGCGCGAAACCAGGAACGACGCCGCAAGTCGAAAGCGTTATGTGTCGCGCGCCGAGGTTGGGCCCCTTCCCGGCGTTGATCAGCTTTAGCGCGCGCATCGTCTCGTCGTAGTTGGCGAACGGCTCGCCCATGCCCATCACGACTATGTTGGTTATCTCGCCCAGCCGGCGACCGGCCATGTATTCGGCTACGATTTCATCCGCCGTCAGCGAACGAACGACGCCCTGCGCACCGCTTGCGCAGAAAGCGCATCCCATTCCGCATCCCACCTGGGTCGAGATGCATTGCGTAAAACGTCCGGTCGCCGGGATGAGCACGGTCTCTACCGAATTGCCGTCCGCAAAACCGAGGAGAAGCTTCTTCGTGCCGTCCGACGATTCCGACACATCCAGCGTTTCCGCGCTTGTCAGGGGAAACTCCGTCTTCAAAGCCTCACGGAAATCCTTGGGGAGCGTGGTGGCCTGATCCCAGTCCGTAATATAGTCGCGATAGAGTGAATGCAGAATCTGGTCTGCACGGAACGCGCGCAGGCCTTTTTCCGACAGTATGCCCTTCCATTCTTCAGGCAGTATGCTCCAAGCAGGCTTCATGGATGCATAGTATATCAAATTATGGTATACTACGCGCCACAGCCCTAAATGGGGGTGATCCGGTTTCGACGGGACGAGTTGAGGTCGGGTAGCGCGTCGTGGATTCTCGTTGGCCACGTTAAAAAACGGGAACACCAAGTAACTGCGAACAACAGCTACAAAATGGCCGCCTAAATTTGGCCGCCGTGTCGAAGCGCCGATGTCTGCTGAGCGCCTAGGCATCATCTAGCAGGCCACGCTTAGGGGGGCTCCGCTCGCTCGCTTAAGGGTGCCGAATCGAACGGATGGATGCGGATAAGCCCGTGCGTCGGCATACCGCGTCCGAGATCAATGGCGCAATACACGCGTAGAAGCTCGGGTGATGCCGTTTCGGACAGGGGTTCGACTCCCCTCACCTCCAAAATAGGGAATAGGTGATAGTGAATAGTGAATAGGTGGTGAATGGACCGTCAATGACCTATTCCCTATTTTGGAAACTATTCGTTGTTCACTATAAACTGTAACCTGAACCGACAAGCAGAAAAGTACACACCATGAAAGAAAGCATCTTGCTTACGAAGTCAAAGGCCTTTGCCCTCCGCATCGTTCGTCTCTACAAACACCTGCGCGAGCGCAAGGAGTCCGTCATTGCAAAGCAAATGCTGCGGGCAGGAACCTCAATCGGCGCGAACATCGCCGAGAGTCGCTATGCGCAAAGCAAGGCAGATTTTGCATCCAAACTCCAGATCGCGCTCAAGGAAGCTGCCGAGACCGAATACTGGCTTGAGCTTCTCCGCGACAGTGAACTTGTCGAGCCGTCGCCTGCCTTTGATTCCCTTTGCGCCGATTGCACCGAACTCATCAAGCTCCTCACCGCCAGTGTCAAGACGGCGAAGGAGAACGTCTTATGTACGGGTACTGAAAAGCAGGTGAATCGGCTTTAGAAAGGAACCGATGATGAATGCAATGAAAACGGTTCTTCTCCTTGCAATGCTGGCGGCAGTTGTCGGATGCAAATATGCGCCGGATGCAAACGTGAAACCTGCCGCGCCGCCCTTCGGCGACCGAGTTGCAATGCATGGAACGCCGTATCGGGCGGTGCAGAGCGAAACAGAACTTCTCTACGAGTCGGGCGAGATTGCTCTTGTTGCGGGAGAGACGGCAGAGGACTCCGCCTCCAATAAAGCAAGGGAACCTGAATCGTTGGACCCTTACCGCAATTCGCTTTTCCTGCGTCGCCGCAAGGCGGACGGAACGGAGGAGTGGCGCATGTTGCTTACCACGGGTTCCGACTGGCGCGAAGCCGGCGGAATGTCCAAGTGGGATTCCGACCGGGCAAAAGATGTGAAAGATGCCTTCTACGTTTACAAGGCAAGTTTTTCTCCTGACGGACGGCATCTCTGGTTGGTCTGTAATCCTCACACATTCACTTACTCCGTCGTTTGTTCTTATGATCTTTACAATCGCACGTTTCGAGTTCTGATTGATGGCGACACCGCAAACGTGCAGCCGGATGGGACGATCCTGGTCAAGAACAAGAAGACGTACCTTTCCGACGAGAACGGGGAACCATTGGGGGCAAGGTGGTACGACGTATGGATAAACCCAGATGGAGAGATCGTTCGGAAAGGCAAACTCAAGACAGCCGATGAGGTAGATTGAGGTGCGGTTCGTGATTGGGCAAGTGGACGTAGAATCAATGGTCCCTATTTTCAGAAAGGGAATAGGGCAGAGTTCGTTTCCGTCCGTCAGGAGTTTATCGCCCCGTTTCGGAAGGAAATATGATATAATTTAAGAGTTTCCGAATGACAGATGGCGGAAATAAAACGACTGTTTGCGAAAATAGGGAGCGACGGTCCCTATTTTCTCGGGCTGTAGTTTTATTTCCCTCACCTCCACCATCAAAATAGGGAATAGGTGATAGTGAATAGTGGGATAGGTAGAGCGTACCAGTGGTGTCTGCCGTTTCAACGAGGATATGATATAATATGCACACAAATGAAACTCCGTTGGCGAATTGAGACAAGGGTGAACGAGCAATGAGCTCCGAAAAGCACATTCCACCTTGCAAGGCGATGAATCTGATCGCCGAGATCGCCGTTGCAGAGACTACCGAGAAAACCACCAAGAAAACAATGTCGGTCATGAAGTCGATGCCTGATATCACTTTGGCAGAGCTGGTGAACTCTACTGGACTTTCAGTTAACGGCAAGAGAAAATAAGTCATGCGCACGAAAGCTAAGGTTTCCGGATCGGTCGTGGCGGGGTTCCCCTCGCCGGCCGAACAGTATCTCGAACCGCCACTCGATCTCAATGAGCTTCTAGTGAAGCGACCAGCCGCCACGTACTTCGTGCGCGTCCAGGGCGACTCGATGATCGGCGCAGGCATCTCTGACGGCGACCTCTTGGTGGTAGACCGTTCCTTGCGTCCCGCCGACGGCGATGTGATTATCGCGAGCGTGGACGGCGATTTCACGGTCAAAACCTACCGACACGACAAGGACGGCGTCAGGCTTGAGCCGGCAAACCCTGCTTACCAGGTCATTCGCCTCCGCCCAGGGCAGGAGCTCGACTATTTCGGCAAGGTCACGGCCTGCATCCATCGGTTCGCGGGGAAGAGATGATCGGGCTAGTCGACGGAAACAACTTTTTCGTGTCGTGCGAGCGCGTGTTCAACCGCCACCTCGTGGGACGTCCGGTTGCCGTCCTCTCGAACAACGACGGATGCTGCGTCGCCCGTTCAAACGAGTTCAAGGCGCTCGGCATTCCGATGGGGACGCCATACTTTCAGTTGAAGAGCCGCGAGGCGACAGGCGAACTGTCCTTCTGCTCGTCGAACTACGAGCTTTACGGCGATATGTCGCGGCGGATCATCTCAATCCTGCGCGATGAGGCCGTGGATGTGGAGCCGTATTCCATCGACGAAGCGTTCATCTATCCGCCGACGACCGCCGCCGAGAACTACCCCGCCTACGGTCGCCGACTCCGCGCCAAGATACTCCGCTGGGTAGGCATCCCCTGCGGAGTAGGATTCGCGCCCACGAAGACGCTCGCCAAGATCGCCAACCACATCGGCAAGAAACAACCCGATGGTGTGTTCCTAATGCCAGAGGATCCAACGGAGGTTCTCGCCTCCCTGCCCGTAGACGAGGTCTGGGGCGTGGGCCGCCGCCTGCCGCCCAAACTCCGCGCCGAACGCATCCTGACCGCCAAGCACCTCCGAGACGCGCCAGACGAGACCATCCGTTCCGTCGGCGGCGTGACGCTCCTGCGGACGGCGATGGAGCTCAGGGGCATTCCCTGCTGCGAGGACAAGGATTACGATGCTACGCCAGACTCAGTGTCCTGTTCCCGCTCATTCGGAACCCCTGCAACCACGCTTGACGCGCTTGAAGAGTCGGTCGCCTCCTTCGCCGCGCAAGCGGCGGCAAAACTTCGCCGTAACGGACTTCTCGCGGCAGGGGGGAACATCTACGCGCAGATTTTCGCGTCAGGCGGAGGGGGAAATTTTGTCGCCAGGACGGTGACATTCCCCACGCCCACCGATGCCACCAATGAGATGCTTCGGGCTTTTCGGCCAGAAGTCGCCGCGCTTTTCACGCCAGGCCTGCGATACCGCAAGACGGGAGTCGTATTCTTCGGACTCGAAAAACCCGGTGCGCCGCGCCAGACCGACCTCTTTGACACAACCGCGCCAACTGAAAGGTCGCGTCTCTACAAGGCTGTGGACGCACTCAACGCCCGCTACGGCAAGGGAATGGTATTCTCCGCCGCAGAGGGCGTCGGTCTGCGCACGTGGCATATGAAGCGGACGAAACTCTCCAAGCGGTCCACGACGCGCTGGGATGAGTTGATGACAGTGCGTTAGGCTTTATAGATGCGGCAAGCAAATAGAGTGGTTTCCTGCCGCAAAGGCCGCAAAGAACACAAAGGCTTTGCGCACTATGCGTTCTTTGCGGCTCACAATATTTCATTGCCGAAGCAACAGAAAGAGGCCGACACGGAATGCAGTGTCGGCAGAGCCGAGTTTCGCTTCTTTTGTTTATGCAGGCTGTCGAGAAGCCGGCGCGCTCCACATAAGCGTTAGCACGGCACCTCCGATAACAGCCGCGGAAAGCACAGTCGCGTACGCGGCGTTCCATCCCCAGTTTTGTGCGACGAATCCGAAGCCTATGCCGGAAAGGATTGTTGACGCATACGAAAAGATACCCACGAAACCTCCTGCGACACCCGCCGCTCGCGGAGTGGCCTGCTGGGTAGTGGCAACTCCCAGAAGAGCCTGCGGACCGTATATGAAGAAGCCTACCATCATGAACGGCAGAAGTTTGAGCACGAACGGAGCCGACGCCGGCACGCGCCAGAACGCCAGAAGCGCAAGCGCCGCGCCAGCCATGCATATGACACTTGTGCGATGGGCACGGCTGCCGAAGAAACGGTCTGTCGCCCAGCCCGCCACGACCATTCCAAGATTGCCGCCCAATATCTCGAACACAAAGCACAATGTTGTCGCCGACGCAAGGGAAAGACCTTTGGTCTCCATGAGAAGCACAATACCCCAGTCCAACGCGGCAAAGCGCACCGTGTAGACAAAGAAATCCGCTATGGCGATTATCCACACGTTCGGGTTGCGAAACACATTCCGCGATACGTAGGCTCGATAGCCGTCATCCTCTTTTTGCGCAGCCGCATCTTTGGTCTTGGCCGAAGGAACAGACCCCGCCTCGCCCAGACTGAGTCCAACATCCTCTGGCGCATCCTTGAACAGGAAAAGCACAGCGACGCCACCAAGCGCAGCAATGGCCGCAGGAACGACGAAACACAACCGCCACGAGTGAAACGACGGTATGAGCAACCACCCGCAAAGCGCGAACACCGCACCTGCGCCGACAGAGTGCGAGAGATTCCATATAGACTGCTTGGTGGAAAGCTCTTCCGGAGGGAACCATTTCGGGAGAGTCTTTATGCAGGGTCCAACACCCATCCCCTGGAAATACTGGTTGACGATCCAAACGACTCCCATTGTCCAGACAAGCGCAGAGGCGGCCGCCGCCCCGCCGGAAACGACAGGCGCGGCTCCGCCCAAAACGACAAAATCGCTGAAGCCGAACAGAAGGTTGACCGCCGAGCATATGAAAAGCCCGGTGGACATCACCTTGCGCGCGGAGTTTCTGTCCGCGACGATTCCGTTCAGGAAGCGACCCACGCCATAGACGATTCCCCCGCAAGTGAGAAATGCGCCAAGCTGAACCTTGCTTACGCCAATATCGCCGAGAAGCGGCATTGCGATGGAAAGATTCTTGCGGATCACGTAATACAGTGCATAGCCCCCCATCGTAACAAGGAGCGTCTCCCACTGCCACCACTTCAACGATTTCGACGTCTTCATCTGTCAGCCTCGTTCGAATGTGAACGTCTCCCACGGTATTGCAACAGGCTTCTTGTCAGTAAGTATCTCGTCAATGTGCATCAGCAGCGGGAAGTCCTTCGCATCCAGCCTGCCGTCGGCGCAGAGCACCTTGACCGCCCGTGCAACGCGCACTGCGACGACAAGCGACTCAAGCGTAACGCCCTTCAGTTCCGCTTTGGCTTCGTCGATGTTCATTCCGCGGCCAAGCAGTATGCCAACGAGCCGCGTACGGCCGCCGTAGACCGTCACATAGAGATCGCCTGCGCCGACACAGAGGTTTTCGAGCGTGCCTGCGCCCTGCAGATCGAGAAGTTTCTTCATCTCCTTGACAGCCTGGCCAAACACCGCGGCCTGCGAGTTGAAGTGCAACTCGGAATCGAGACCGAACGCCTTCTGATTGAGACCGATCGTAAGCGCAATACCAAGTGCGTAACCATTCTTCAATGCAACCGCGCTTTCTATTCCCGTAACATCGGTGGAGAGCGAAATGTGGTAGTAGTCTGTCGCCATCGCCGATTTGAGCATGCGCAATGTCGCCATGTCCTTTCCGCAGAACGCAACTTCGGTCTGATCGTGGGCGACAAGCTCGTAGCTGGTGCAAGGTCCGCCAATGGCGCAAATCGTGCGCTTGATGCCCTTCTCGGCAAGGCGAGACTCCCATACGTCGGGATATGTAAGCAGCCTGCCGTCGGGCGTATCCATCAGTCCCTTGGTGACCGAAAGAACCGGCAGTTCGGGCGGCAGCTTCGGCAGCACCTCTTCGCCGAACCAGTCCACGCCGAAGCTTGATACGCCGCCGATCACGAAATCGACGCCCTTCAACGCCTCGGACATCTCCTCGATCTGATAGAATTCGCATCCGGCCGGGAAAGGCGGAATCCCCTTCGGGAAGTGCTTTGCGAATTTTGGATGCCGGTTGGTCTTGCGGCACTCGTCGATGATTTCTCTGTCGAGCGGGGTGCCCACCAACCTTACGGTGTTCCCGTTTTCCCGGGCGGGAAACGCCAGCGCGCTGCCCATCATGCCCGAACCTATTATTGCTATTGTAGCCATTTTGTTTTTTCCTTTGTCTGTTGTACAGCCTTGTTTGTGGTTAGATTCTCAATGTCACCTTCTGTCCATCAAGTTCTTTTACTATGTCGTTCCGCATGGGCTGGCCATCGCACGGCCCTCCCGTGAAGAAGAAATCGCTCTGGTGGTTCGTGATCTCCACGCGGTCGCGAAAAACACGCATCGTGGCAAAGCCTATATCGCCCCAATGCCCCGTCGACGGAAGCCCGACATAAGGTTTTACATGCTGATGTTCCCAGCCGTTGTGCATGAAGTCTCGTGCCCATTTGTGCCAATGGCCGTGAATGTGCCCCTTGCACGCGGCAGAGCCCGTCAGCAGCCCCGTCAGAGCCACCTTATCCTCATTCGGTTTGTGGTGCGCACAGGTAAGAACCGGCTTCGTCGCCGCTTTCAGCGTCTCGTGCAGCCATTCGCGCTGGGCATCATCCATATCGCCTGGCCTGGACTTCTTGAACTTCTCCACCTCAAGGGCGTTGAGCGTATCAAGCATCAGCAAATCAACATGCGGCAACTCCACTTTCGAGACAATACGCCCGGGAACTGGAGAAGTCGTGACGTATTCAGGCCACTGTGCGAGAAAGTTGTCTCGCCGATCGTGATTGCCAAGGCCGAGCGTAAGCCTTATTCCTGCGTCCTCAAGCGGTTTCAGAATAGACGCGGCAAGCGGGTAGTCCTCCGGCTGGCCCCAGTGATACGCGATGTCGC
Organism: uncultured bacterium; assembly: GCA_902776615.1. Taxonomy (GTDB): domain Bacteria; phylum Verrucomicrobiota; class Kiritimatiellia; order RFP12; family UBA1067; genus UBA1067. The sequence continues at coordinate 31,968 of CACYQU010000006.1, read as the reverse complement.
CGAAGCACACGACGTTCGCCGGCAGCGGCTCGAGCGCGAGAATCGCCGAAACCGTCTTGCGCAGCCATTCCTCTTCATAACAGTGCGTCGGCACCTCCTTGCGCAGTCCATTGACATGCATGTCAGATATGAACGCGACAAGATTCCCGTCCAACACGCCCCGCATCTGCCGCGCGCCGGGCGCCGAAGCCGCCTTTACGACGGAAAGTCCGCCTGCCGCCGCAATTCCTCCAATGAACGCTCTTCTTGATGTCATTTCTTCTCCTCTGCGGCTTTCTCGGCGTATGCAGGCATGAACACGCCACCTATCACGCTGCGCCCGAGAAAGCCCCTTACTCGCGCATTGTTCGCGAAGTACCAGTCGGGGAATGGACTGCGGTCCGGGGTTTCGTCTGCGTAGCGCCACACAAGGCCGGTGTGGAAATCGAGTTCCGCACGGCTTCCGGCAAGCGCCGCCGTCCAGAATATCCAGTCGGCCTTGGTGTACTCGCTGCGGTTGTCGAGAGCGAGTCCAAACGGTTGCGCGAGCTTCCTGTACGCCGCAAGCTCCCGTTCCGCAACTTCTTTCGGGAAGATCCCGAAGCCGAGCACGCGATCCCAGACGAGATTGTACTTCTGGCTCCACGTTCCAGGCCGGTCGAACGCCAGACGGAACCCTCCCGCCGCGCCGCCCTCCGCAGCCTTGATCCAGCGCGGCACGGCATCCTCGGCGAGAGCGCGATACTTCGCAGCCACGTCTTTCAGCCCGCGAAGCTCCGCAAGATGCGCATACGCCGCAAATGCCATTATGGACTTCAGCGAAAGGTTTGCGTTGTGCGAGAGATGGCCCGCGAAGTCGTCGGTGCACAACTGTTCACCAGGGTCGAAGCCGAAGCTCTCGAGATACTCAACCCAGCGCGTGACATGGTCCCAGTATTCCCCGGCAAGCGACGGCGAGTCTTCGACCACAGCCAGCGCACACAGCGATATAAGCATGTTGCCGCACTCCTCTATCGGCATCCTGTCCGCATCGGGGCGCATCTGACCGGTCTTGCGGTCGGTCATGTGGTATGTCTGCCCGTTGCCGAGCGGATACGTTCCGACGTCGTGCGGCGCGTAGTCGAACTGCCACCTTCCGCTTGCCGCATATACCATTATCGGCTCTAGCGATGCGCGCGTGAGAACCGTCGACTCCAACAGAAGCAGCGGCAGTTGCGGATAGAAGACGTCCACCGTTCCCATTGAGCCGTTGGATGTGTTCTCCTTCGAGAACATGAGCGGATGGCCGTTCTTCGCAGCAACCACCTGACATGCCGCAAAGCTCTGTCGGTAGGCGAGCGCACACAGCTGGGCGTACTTTTCGCCGCCGACCGCCGTCATGCGTTTCGTCATGCCAACGTCAAACGCATCTGCTTTTTCCACGAGCGCCGCGTATTCCGCCTCTGCCGCGGCAAGCATCGCCTCGAACGACATTCCCTCGCGTCTCCACCACGCCGGAAGCGTCTCGTCGAGGAACATCAGCCCCGCAATGTCATCGTAAGCCAGAATGAAGTGGCTTTCCGCCCCTTCGGAGACGGGATTCACGAGATACGCCCATCCCCAGTCGCAGCGGACGCAGTCGCCCTTCATCGAAAGAGGCTGCTGCTCTTTGCGACCAATCGCGACAGCGTCCAGGCCCGACACCGAGAGTCTGTTCGTGACCATCTCCGCATTGTCGTCGTTGGTGGCGAGCGCCGGCGAAATCTCTACGAACGTTCGCACGTTCTCTGCGCCCGAAACACGCACCGTTCCATAAGTGACAGGACGCGTGAACACATCAAGGTCGTCGGCCATTTTCGGCGTCATGAAAGACAACTCTACTTCGTGGCGTCCGTCAGAGTAGCGGAATACGGATGTGAGCGGACGCACCTCGCAACCGACACACTTCAGCGCCGGAACGTCCGCCGCCCTGTCGCGCCGTCCGAGATCGGCCTTCGCGCCCATAAGCCGCCACCGCGTCCCGTCGATCTCCACGAACACTTTAATCGGCTGCTTCGCGCCAAACCAGTTTTCCGTGTCCGCCAATGTTGGGTCTTCGGACGGCGACCACACCGAGAAAAAAGGATCGCACGACACAATCGGCACGCTCGGCGGACGAAACCCGGCGCCCTCGCAAGCAACAGCCAATCCAACAGCCACTCCAGCGGCAATCAATGCGATTCGCTTCATCATCGACTTCATTTCCTTAGCCCTTGAACATTTGTGTTTATACGCGTTCATTGCACTTGTCGCCACGCTCCTCCGTCATATCGCAACTCCGTCTGCGCGAAGCGTGGCGACGAGCGCCGCCGCGTCCACACCGCGAGGCGCGACACTACCAGCCACCGCCATCGCAGCCGCAGTTCCGGCGGCCTGCCCCATCGCCATGCACGGCGGCACAACGCGAATTGCGGCCGCCGCAACCGATGTCGCCGAAACGCAACGCCCGGCGACAAGCAGACCTTCCACCTTCTGCGGAACAAGCGAACGGTATGGCACGCCGTATGACGTGCCGTTCTTTACGGCAATATACAAAGTGCCCGATCTGCCGGCACCGCCGTGCAGATCGATCGAGTTGGAGCACAGAACAACGCTGTCGGAAGGTCGCCGCCCCTCAAGTATGTCGTCCTTCCCGAGCACATACTCTCCCTGAACATGGCGCGTCTCGCGAATACCGAGCGTTGACGCCGTGGACAGCAGGCGCAAATCCTGCGCGCCAGGCACATACTTGCGCAAAAAGGCGATTGTTTCGCGCACCTGCCTGCGCCCCTGCGTTTCGCCATTGGACAGGCTTTCAGGCTCCGTGCCGTCCACGCCCGTAAGACGCGACACATTGACGAACCACTCGTCGCTCTTCACTCCACGGTATATGTTTATGTGCGGACGGGGAATGCTCCAGCTTCCGTCCGCCCTGGCCTGTTTCAGCAATGTCATGAACGCCCGGTTGTCCTGCGGATATTTTGCGCGCACAGCCTCCACTGCGGTCTCGGGCAGATTGCCTATGCGGAAAAACATCGTAGCTGGCTGCATCGCGCAGGCGCGTTCGGTATCGCCTAGTTCACACGGCGCACCCGCTCGGAACGCCACGTCGCCATCGCCCGTAGCATCGATGACAACCGAAGCGCCAATACGCTTGAATCCCGCTTTGGTGAAAACCTCCACGCCGGAGATGCGGTTCCCTTCCATCATTGGCGCTGTAAATGTGGCATGGTAGAGAACCTTCACGCCAGACTCCGCGCATATGTCGTCGAGAACGAATTTAAGGGCTTCGGGCTCGAATGGCGTCAGATGATCATGCCCCACAGTGTGCCATGCCGCGAACGAGGTTCCCTTTCGGACTTCGCTCGGATGTATCGCACCGCCGATGGACACCATGCGACGGACGATTTCATCGAAGATTCCTTTTATGAGCTGCACTTCGCCCGTTGTGTCGTAACAGGTCATGAAAGGTCCGACAAGGCCCTGGGTAGCCATGCCGCCAAGACAGTTGCCTTGCTCCACAACTAGAACATCGGCGCCATGCCGCGCCGCAGCTATCGCCGCACAAACACCGGCAGGTCCTCCGCCGACAACAACAACATCATGCCGCACAAGCGCCGGCGCGTCGTTCGACAAAACGGACGGTGCAATCCCCAATGTTGCCAATCCGGCGATGAAAGAGCGTCTCTGTACATTCATTTTCTTCATGTCCTACCGTGTAATATATTACCAAACCCTCAGCAGATGCGCAACAGTCAATTGACACGACGTCGTATCACGATCATCCCGGAGAATCCGGGACGAAGCGTGTCGAAATGTCATGAAGAAGCCCAGTGGAAATGAGACCGCCGTCACAGCGCATCAAGCGCAAAGACATGAGCCTTCTCGCCCGGTCCGCCCCACGTTTCCGTCACTACGAGGCGCAGCGCATCGGCGTCCACAGGCCCAAACGCCACCTTGCGAAAGCGCAAAATGTTCAGCCCGTCGCGATAGACAGTCTTCCACCCGCCGCCGACGCGGGCGTCAATCCGGAAGCCCTTGGCCAGCATCGCCGGCATCTTCGCGGGCGTTGTCGTCATCTCCAGCTTGCGCATGCGCTTGCCGGTGAACGTCATGTTGGAATCAAAAATCAGCCGTGCGCCGGCGATATGCCGCGGCTCTTCCCACGTATAGACGATCTTTTCGTCGCCGGCGTCCAGCCAAACGCCATTATCCTCTCCGGCGTAATTGCGGTCGATGCCATTCTTGAGCGCCGTCACTTCGTCTGAGCACTTGGCTTCTGCCGTCAGCGGCGAAACCTTGCGCCACCTGAACGGCAGCATGCAGTCGTCGTCTTCAAGCTTCGTCTGCAACTCTGCAATGCGCTCGCGCCGCAGTTGCGCAGGGTCGATGCCATAATCGACAAGCATGGACGCCGCAATACCCACCGCCTGCCCGAGCATGGCGCATGTCGCCATTACGCGCGTGGACGAAAGCCCCATGTGCGTCGCCGAGATGTCGCGCCCGGCGAACATAAGGTTCGGCACATTGACAGAATATAGGCAGTCGAACGGAATGCCGAACGGCGAGGGGCACTCGTACTCCACCGAGGAATGCGTCTTGCTGTTGAATGCCGCCACATGGTGGTCGTCAAGCTTCCAGCCGCCGTAGGCGACAACATCCTCGAAGTGTCCGCCCGAAAGCACATCGCCCTGAGTGAGGATGTGCGGCCCGATGAAGCGCGTGGACTCGCGCTTGCCGGGAAGCGAACCTATCCAGTCCAACTCGTAGTTCTTCGCGCGTCCATCCGGATGATTCTTGATATACGCCCACACGCCGTAGGCGATCTTCTTAAGCTCAAACTGTATGTCGTTCGCGTCGTGGATCGTGTTCAGCTCACCGCCGAACTCAATCCACCAGAAGTTGTTGCCTTCCGGGAAAGGACGCTTGTAGTTGACGCGCATGGCACCGGGCGGCAGGGGCTCGTCAGGATGGGCGAAGTCTTCGTCGGTGTACTTGTGGGCCCATGGCGGAGGCACAAACGGACGATGCTCCTTTGTGCGGCGCAGCTGCAGCAGAATCGAACTGCCCATCGTCTTGGCATCGCCGCCCTCCTCCAGATACGTCTCATTGAATTCGGACGGCAACTCGCGGCCATGGCGAAACTTTGCGCCCGAAAGCCGCAGAATCCCGTCGCCCGTGCAATCCGCGAACTGACGGCCCTTGATGAGATAGCGCGTATATGCATCGCCGTTCCACGCTTTGACGGCAGCGATACGCTCGCCGTCCATGACAACTCCGTCCACGCACGTGTTCAGGAGAAGAGTGATGTTCGGCTCTTGCACAACCGTCGAATACATCACGTCATCCCAAAGCGTATAGCGCATGAGAGGATTGTAGTAAAAGTTCTTCAGCTGAAGTTCTTCGAGTATTCCAGCCTCTTTGTTCTCATCCTTGTAGGCGCCCATGATGCCCATCCGCATTTCGCTCGACGTATTGCCGCCCAGCATTGGCCGCGCCTGGATGAGCACAACCTTCGTTCCATGGCGCGCGGCAGAAACCGCCGCAGAGAGTCCGCTCAATCCACCGCCGCATACGACGAACTCGGTTTCCAACGAGACTTCCTTTATGACCTGTGAATTCGCCTCGGTCAACATACCCTCGGCATGCGCATAAAGCGCGACGCTTGCAACAAACGCCAAAAACACCCTAACTCTTATCATACCTACATTGATCCTTTCATGGCGGCGACTGCATATAAAACTGGCGGAGGGGGGGGGATTCGAACCCCCGGTGGAGTTGCCCCCACACAACCTTTCCAAGGTTGCACCATCGACCACTCGGACACCCCTCCAATCGCATCGTTCGTCTCAAGCACTGGTGCCAGGAGCGGGACTCGAACCCGCACATACTCGCGTATAGCAGATTTTGAGTCTGCCGCGGCTGCCATTACGCCACCCTGGCGTGCCGACCATGGAGCGGGCGAAGGGAATCGAACCCTCGTAGCCAGCTTGGAAGGCTGGAGCTCTGCCATTGAGCTACGCCCGCTTACAGACGAACGGGACATAGTATATCATATTTCATGTCCGACATTCAACCACCAACCTGAAAAAAGTTTTTCACCAAGGTTTTTGAGGGAGATTCGGCATACAGAAAGGCACCCATCGCTGGGTGCCCTTCTGTCATATTTCGCAGTTCATGCGATTTATCTGTTACCAAACGATAATCATCATGCCTGGACGCGGGCCGCTCCAGGTAAGACGGATCGTCTTGCCATTGGCGGTCGCTTCGGTATAGGTGTATTCAGTCCCGTTATTCCACTTCTTGTTAGTCCACTCGCCGTTGGCGCCAAGCTCCTCTGTGTAATAACCGACGACTCTCTTGCCGCCGACAGTCTCTCCGGATGCGTCGAAGGTGTATGAACCTTCAACCTTGCAGGCGGTCTCGACGCCGTTGAGCGACACCACTACATTCGTCACAGCCAGCTCGCCGAAGTAGCGCACCGCGTCGACATTGCGGTTGCGGATCAGTTCCTCCTCGGTCAGCACGCGGTCCCGCCGCCCCAGCCGCCGAGACGGAACTGGTTGTTCTCAATGCCGTTGAAGGTGTTGAAGTGCATATAGCCGTCCGCCGCGCTGCCGCCTGTCGGAGCTTTCGTGCCTTGGAAGGCAAGCGCGGTTTTCGTCTCGGCGTCGTGGATGGCGGTCATGTAGTCAATGCCGGTTGCGGTCTCAAAATGCGGGCACTTGTCGATATCGGACGTGCCCTGCACATTGAAGCGCCCGACACTATTCGCGCCGTAGATCTGCATGCCGAACATCTTCCATGTAGTTGCGGCGATGTAGTTGCCGTCCTTGTGCGTGTTGTCGGAGTGCTTCGCATCTACGAGCGCCTGTGCGGAGAAGGTTGTCGCCCACTGAAGCCCGGCGGCGCTGTTGAACTGCGCAAGCCCGGTGAATACATAGCCGTTGTCGCCCCAGTGGCCATGCTTTGAGGTGTCGCTTCCCGCTGTGGCGCGGCTGAGGTCCATGCCCGGGCGCGAGCCGAGGTTGATCCACTTCGTCGAGGTCGTGGAGCGGGCGACACCGACGCCCTGGTTTAGCTGGCCGTCGTAGTGGAGCGCAAGACCCGCCTGTGAGAGATCGTCCAGCGAGTAATCCGCAGCAGTGCGCACACCCTTAGTAGCTTTCCACTTCCAGGTGAGGCGGACGGTTCCGGCGGAGGTGTTGTAGAGGTAGGAATTGCCGGTGCCGGAAGTAAGCGCCGCCCAGCCGATACCATCCTGCGTCTCGACGGTGTAGCCGTCGCAGGCGTAGGTGATGCCGTTCGCCGCCGTCACGCTCTCCGGCGCGGTGAAGGTGTAGGAGTCAACCACCTCGTAGGGGCCGCTCTTGTCGTAGCCTTCGAGGTAGGAGTAGGTCGATTGCACGAGGACGTTCGTGACGACGTAGCGTCCGAAGTAGCGGTATTCGTCGACTTTGCGGTTCTTGGCAAGTTCGGTTGGGGATAGCGCCTTGTTCGGGTAATATCGGAAGAACTTGAACTTGCCGGTAAACATATGGCTGTCGGAATTGTATCCGCCAAGGAAGATGTTGGCCACTGATGCGGAAGTGAGTGCCGAGTCATACTGTTTGAATCCATCGGCAAGCCCGCCGGACGCCGGGGGCGTCACGCCGGCGAAGAACGCAGCCGTTTTCGCATCGCCATCTTGAATGGCGGTTGCGTAATCATATCGGCCACTGCTGTTCAGCATGTAGGTGCGCGAGCCGTCGCTTTGCGTGACCCAGTAGAAGGAATTCGCTTTGGGATTGTCGTCTTTGGTTCTCAACGCAAGAGACGACTTGTCCCACGCCGTCGCATACACATACGCCTGGGCGCTTGTCCAATACTGTTCATCTATTGAAGCGTCGATCAATGTCTGGATCGTGTGCGTGACGGGGATGGTGAAACTGTTGCCCGTCTTCTGGAAATCACTGAAGCCCTTGAACTCGTAGCCGTCGTCCGCCCAATAGCCTATGGCACCGCTTGTCACCTTGTGCTTGATTGCGAGCGTCCAGTCCTGGCTGTCGCCGCTACCATTGCCGAGATTGACCCAGGTCGTGGCGTCGTAGGCGTGTGGCGCGTTTGCGCCTTGGTTGCGGATGCCATCGTAGAAGAGCATGAGCCCGTCCGTCACGTAGTCGCTCACGTCGTAGTGCGCAAGCTGGCCCTCGCCGGCCGGGCGCGAATACTGCCATGTGATGCGGACGAGCACCGACGCATCGGAGATCGCGACCGCGTTGTCAGTATGCGTTCCTTCTCCATCCGCCACCCATGCAGAGCCGTTCCACGTTTCGAGCGTGTAGCCGCCGAGCGCGTAGCGCTTGCCCTCGACGGTGCGGGAGGTGGGCGCGGTGAAGGTGTAGCCATCCTCGTCGATGGCGAAGTGGTCGTCGGCGATGCCGACGATGCCAGAGACGGCGACGACGACGTTCGTCACGGGGATTGCACCGCGACGATGGAAGTAGCGGGCCTCGTCCACCACGCGGTTCCAGACGCGATGCTCGCGGGAAAGCGGCGCGGAGTAGTAGCGGAAGTTGCGGATCGTGCCGGTGAGCCCCTCGCCGGTGGACGTCTCGCCGCCGCCGTTCGTATTGTGCCCGCCGAGGTAAAAATAGAGGGATGTCGAGCCAAGTGCGGTCTTGCCAGATGCGAGACCGATGCGACCGGGAACGTCGGTAGTTTCTTCCACGCCCGTGAAGAAACTGACATAGGTTTTGTTCGCGAGTGCGGTGAGGTATTGGTACGAGGTGTCCATAAGAGATGGACGGTACGCGGAGTTGGCGGAAGTAGTGTTAAAACAGGATTTAGCCGAATACTGCTTACCGTTGATCGTCTGATTATATGTGGTGCCGTTCTTTCTGATGGCAATCGAACTCCACGCCCAGCCTCCGTCGTCCGCACGTGGGTATATGGTGCTCGAGAAAAATATGTATCCAATGTCGGTTTGCTTCGCGTATTCCGCATCGACGAGCGTCTCAATTTCGTATGCATTCGGAAGCGCCACCTTGCTCGGCGTGACGAACCATGTCTTGCTGTCGAAATAGAAACCGTTACCAGTCCAGTAGGATGAGACGGGAGAGCCTTTCTTCGTCATGTCGTATGCCGAGCCGCCGGAGCCGAGGTTCTTCCACGTCGTCGCGCTCGGGTCATGGTCGGCGGTCGGGCCGGCGTTGCGGATGCCGTCGTAGTTGAGCACGAGGCCGTCCTGCACGTAGTCGCCCACGTCGAAGGCCTTGAACTCCGGGTTGTCCCAGTATTTCACGCCTGCAAACGAGCAGACTGTGGCGAATGCGGCCGCGAACAATGTCGCGCCCTTTCTCCTCATTCCTATCCTGTGTTGCATGTTTTGCTCCTTTGTTGTTCTTTTGTGTTACTTGAAAACCATCATGAGCCCGAATATCTTGTCCAGCGGGATCTGTCCGCTATACGCCAGAAACGGCGCCCGGTCGCGCGGGTCGGTGCAGAACGCGCCCGTGATCTCGTCGTGCAGGCACGGCACGCCGTCGCGCAGCGCCGGGCGGTAGTCGCGCACAAGCCTGCCCTTCTCATACGCCCTCACGCCGTAAAGCTTCATCGAAACAGTGCGGTTGTTGTGGTTGTTGATGCACAGCGGATCGCCCCAATTCTCCCCGAAGAACATTATCGGCAGAGGCTTGCGCGCAGCGGTAAACGCGCTTTCGGACGGTATCGCGCGGACAAACGCGGGCGTTTCGCCCGTCATGTATTCGACCCTCATTTTCGGGAAGTCCAAAACCGCCACATGCCGCCCGACGCCCGCGCCGTTGAAACTCGGTATCCACGAGCCGTTGACATTGAACTGCATGTTGCCGCCGCCCGAAACCCAGTACATGCAGCGGAAGGCTTCGTCAGGATCGGGGTTGGTCGTTCCGAAAAGCGTCGAACCGCCGCGCGTCCAGTCCATGAGAGCGTAGTCAACCTCAAGCCGCGTATCGGCGTTTATCGCGTAGTCCAGCGCGATCGTCTGCGTCCTGTCGGACTGCAAATTCGGATCGTCGGGCATTTTCCGTATGTCGCCTCCATACGCGAACGGCGACTGCGAAACCGCAAACCGCCCCGTCTTGGAATCGTAAAGCCCCACGCGCCCGCCTTTGATCGCCGGGCGGTACTTGCGCACGAGTTCGTCGTTCTCGTATATGTCGAGCGCGTATACACGCGCCGCCGCACACATTTGGATGTTTGTAGGCGTTTCGCTTCTGTTTTCGCCGAAAAGCGCCAGCGGATACGAAGCGCCATCGCCCCATGCAGGCGTTTCGTCGTTGAAACGCTGACGCCAGCCATCGTAAGCGAGCCATCGATTGGGAATGTCGATCATCGCCACATGTCGACCCAGGTCGCCGCGCATGCGCGTTGACTGCCAGCTGCCTGCGATATTGAACTCTATGTTTCGCGGCCCGTTGTACCAGAGACTCGCGCGGTAGCTGTTGTCGCCGTCCGAAAACGCGCCGAATACCTTGCGGCACGACGAATTGGTGGACATTAGCTGGAAATCGATGACTAGGCGCGACTTCGCGTTTACACAGTAGTCGAGAACTATGGCCTGCGTGCCGTTCGACTCAAGATAGGCCGAGCCTTGCGCGAGGAATTCATCGCCTTTGCGAACGCTTGCCGCCGCAGTCGCCGCCTTGTCGCCAGTCGCCTTAAAAGACGCCCTTTCGCCGAAATTAAGCCCAACGACCAAACCTATCGCAAGCCCGGCGACAAGCAATAGCGACGCGAAAACCTTGGGCTTCTTGAGCGTTGCGCCAAGGCGCTGCCCGAGAATCACACGCGCATAGTGGAGTCGCGACTTCACCGTCCCGACAGGCAGCGCCAGCAATTTGGCCACCTTTACGAGTGGCTGATCCATGAAATAATGCAACACGACCGTCTCGCGCAGGTGGGCAGGCAGTTGCTCGACCGCCTCGCGCAAAATGTTCGCATCCACTGAGTTGAAAACATCCGAAGCGTCGCTGCCGGGCGAGTCGGGGACGTCGCCCACGCTTACCTCGTTTTCGTTGGACTTGCGGCGGACGTCGTTCGCATGGCAGTTCACGAGAATCTTGCACATCCACCCGAAGAACGCCGACTGTTCCGTATAGCCGTCAATCCCGGCGATGACATTCGAAAACGTTCTGTAGACAAGTTCCTCGGCGTCGGATTCATCGGCACAAAAGCACCTGGCAAGAGCCATAAGCCCCGCTTTGTACTCGCTTTCAAGCTTTTTTGCGCCTGTTTCGCGATCAGATTTGATCTCTTCCGCTACTGTCATCAAGATGGGAGATTCCTAGTTCCCATATATGATAATAACGGATTAGGCGAAAAAGGTTCACACTTTTTTTGGAGAACCTCCGTCCTCGCGTTACGGCTCGCGGGGACGCTCCGCGCTCTCGGCGCGCCACACGGCCTTCACGCGCATGCGGTCGTCGGATGCGTCCAGGCACGCCACATGGTAAGTCTCGCCTCCCGGCGGGACGTCGACCACGATGTGCGTAGGCGTATCGACCTCGGGCGGAACGTCGGCGAGATACGGTTCGGCGGCGTCGCGCTCGCGCCTGCCGCCCGGCAGCATGCCAGGCAGAATCGTTCGCGGCCCTTCATATGCCTCGCGGCTCGAAAGACGGTTCATTGTGTCTTTGTCGCAATGGAGCTTCCACCACACAGGCGCAAGCCACCAGCGTGGACGAAGCGCCGCGACGAGCTCTTGCGGACACGACCACCCCGCGTGATGGTTGGCCTTGGCCACATCCACCGGTCCGCACGCTCTTGCAAGTGTACGCTCGATGCTCTCGCTCTCGCCGCACCATCTGCCCTTCCGCCTGTCGCTCGCCGTGAAATCGCCCGCCGTGAAGAAGCTGAATTTGCCGTACCTGAACACGCAGCCGAGCGACATTGCGTTTTCGTCGTATAAGCACACATCGTGGCTCGCGTGCTCTTCGCCGTATACATCGTGTATCGAACCGTCCGGCATGGCTATCTTTCCGCATCCGCACAGGTTGAAGACGCGGAACCCCTCGTGAGCGGCACCATCGCGCACCATGCGGAGTTGATCCCTCGCGCCGACGCGGAACTTTTCGACCGAAAGCCCGTCGCGCTCCTTTAGCCGCGCGTAAAGTTCGCGCATGCGGAACAGCGAACCGCCCATCCAGGCGCGATCGCGCGGACAAGGCAGAGGGTTGTCGTAATCGGGCCAGCCGCGGTCTATAGCGCGCGCAAAGCGGAGTCTCTCCGCCGCAAGCGCGAAACCTGCCGAATGGTCGCCGTGAAAGTGCGAAAGCATCATCCAGTCTACGTCGCGTCCGTTGGGGCTTACGCTCTCCACATAGCGCGCAACCCGTTCGCCGCTGTCGCCCGCGCGGCGCTCGCCCTCCGGCGGAATGGCAATCGCGCCCGGGCCGAACTTCTTCGACTGGAAGTTCACGGGATCCGCGTCTCCGCAATCAAGAAGGAGCGTCGTGGAATCCGGGAAAATCAGAAAGAGCGATTCGCATGTCCCGGTGAAGATCATGTGAATCTGGAAATGCCCCGGCTTCCACGAACAACGCGATTCCGGCACATCGCATAGCGCAGCGCCGGAAACCGACGCCGCGCCAAGCGCGGCCGCGCCGCGGCAGAAATCGCGCCGTGTCGTCATGGCTCAGCGCGCCTCCGCAATCAGCGCGCGACCGCCGCCGCGCGTCCGCGCCAGCTTTCGGGAATCGTGTAGCCGAGGAGAGCCGCGATCGTCGGCGACACATCCTCAAGCATCATCGGCTCGCGCAGGCGAAGCCCCTTGGCCGCCGGACCGCTCACAATGAACGGAATCTCCAAAACGCGTATATCCTCCACTCCGCCGTGGTGAGTGCCAAGGCCGCCATGGTCGGCGACGAACATCACGGCAGTATCCTTCCACATATCCGTTCCCTTGAGGGCCGTCATGAACTTGCCGAGATTCGCGTCTACCTGCACGAGAGCGTTCGTGTATTCGGGGCTTCCCCAGCTGTATTTATGGCCCGTGTTGTCGACACCGCCCTGATAGAGCAGCATGAGCGTCGGCTCGTTAGCGAGCTGGCGCGCCCCTTCCTCGAAGACGGATGCGTCGCGCACGGGGTATTCATCGCCCTTGCCGGCATACCAGCGCGTGAAACTAACCGTGTTCGTGTTGTGGCAGTTGCCGATTCCGTCCCAGGCGAAGAGACTTACCGTGTACGCGCCTGGGGTCTGACGGCGTATTTCGCTGAATATGCACGGGATGCGGCCCTCGGCGTCGAATGCGCTCGCAGGCGGCTCGATCGACGGCGAGGAGCTGTTCCACTTGGTGAAACCGTGAATCTCGGGCGAAACTCCGCTGAAAACACTCTTCCAGTTGATCGCCGAAGCGGTAGGTCTGTGGCAGCGGCCAACCGTGTAAACGCCCTCGTCGCGCAGAGCCTTAAGGTTGGGCATAACATCCCACGGAATATACCGCGCGCCGCATCCGTCCACGCCGACAAGCACGACATGCTTCGCGACCGGTGCGCACTTCGCGGCGCACGCCTTGGCGCACGTCGTCTCGCAAGCATCCCCGCAGACCTTTTCGCACTTGCAGCCGACTGTCACGACGGCGACCGCCGCCGCCATCAGCGAAACCGTCAGATAAACCTTCTTCATTACAACCGATTCTCCTTTAGTTGTGTTTGTGTGTTACTTTACAATAATCATCATGCCCTGCACGAGCGGTGAATATGGAAAGAGCGAACGCCATTGCGCTAATTACGCAAAAACGCCCACCCCTTATGGCAACTTTGCAAACTTTCATTTTTATCCCTTACTCTTGTTTAGTTGTTACACTGCTTCAACGCGACAACCGCGCTTGGCATTACGAATATGATAGCATAAAACACATGCCGTTTGCAACCATGAATTACACCGGGGTGCCGCGAAAGCCCGTTTTTCAAGGGCCCGGCGGGGTCCCCCTCCGCTCCCCCTCCGCTCAGGTTTTGTGAGCTCATCGACGCTCATCGCGTCAATATGCTGATCTAGCATCTTCGGCTCTCCAGAGCCAGGATCTCTTCGAATCAAACTCGACCCCGATTCCTTTCTGTTCGGGTTTATGTTTATATTATTGTTGTTTTCTGTTTGTGTCCGCCTGGCGGATACACGTGTGTCCGTTTGGCGGATACACGTGTGTCCGTTTGGCGGATACACGTGTGACCGTTTGGCGGATACACGTGTGTCCGTTTGGCGGATACACGTGTGTCCGTTTGGCGGATACACGTGTGACCGTTTGGCGTATACACGTGTGTCCGTTTGGCGGATACTGCTGTATCCGCCTGGCGGTCACTGCCTTTTTTCGAAAGTGCATCGTTTCTTCGGGATTCAGGCAGTTTAACCTAGATTCGTCAGTTGAATGTCTCACGCAGAGAGTCCGAAAGCGCAGAGAATGCTCGGAATCTTGCGAATACAACTAACTATGCATCAAATTTACTTGAAGCAAAACATCACCTAAAGGGTGTGAGAAAAAATTCGTCCCCTACTGCCGTTTTTAGGTTGAGTGCGTCTACGATAGCGCTGTTGCCAAAATGCGTCATTGCGCTCAAAACAACCGGGGACAGTCCCCGCTTTTTTTACCAAAATGCCACGGGATGTGGTGTTCGAGACATGCAGGCGGGGCAGTCTCCACGGCAGACCAAGGGGGGCTCGAATTTACCCTAAGGGGTTCTTTAACTCACCCTAAGGGTGAAGCGAACTCACCCTAAGGGTGAAGTGAACTTACCCTAAGGGTGAAGCGAATTTACCCTAAGGGTGAAGTGAACTTACCCTAAGGGTGAAGTGCACTACCCCTTACGGGTAATGGAAGTCCCCCTTAAGGGCAAATTGCGATGCCGCCGCGTCGACATCGGATTGGGAGGGGCGCATCACTGGGAGAGTGGGCGTCTCGCCCGCTCAGATGGAAGATCTAAAACCTTCCTTAGTCGCGGGCGGGACGCCCGCGCCCCCAGTTATGCGCTCTCCCAGGTGTAGGGCCTTCCCCTGCCACCTCTGGCCGCTAGACCTGCCACCCTTGGCGGCCAGACCTGCCACCTCTGGCGGCCAGACCTGCCACCTCTGGGGGCTAGACCTGCCACCTCTGCGCGCCAGACCTGCCACCTCTAGCCGTCAGACCTGCCACCTCTGGCGGCCAGACCTGCCACCTCCAGCGGCTAGACCTGCCACCTCTGGACGCTAGACCTGCCACCTCTGGCGGCCAGACCTGCCACCATAAACATCTTCATCTGCCGCGAGTGCGGCGGTGAAGCAAACACAAACGAGGCAATTGCAAAACCTGGTAGGGCATATCCCCCAGCCGAAGGCTGTCCGCGGAGCGGATGCAGGGGTGCGTGACCTCACGCCGCCGCGGCGGGCTGGGGTCAGCCCGCCGAATTCGCGTGGTTTTGCAATTGCCTCTGCAGTACGGCTACTCGATTCTAATCGATACCGAGCCAACCTTCTTGATTGTCGCAGTGCCGAAACCAATGCCATTGAGCAGGAAGCCGGTCACATTGACGGTTGTTGCCTTCAGTTTGCCCTTGTTCTCGGCATAGACCTTGAACAATCCCTTGAATGTGCCGTCCAACGACTTGTACGTGAGCTTCAGTCCGGACGGGTTCTCGCCCGCCTTCGAGACGTCGATGACGCCTTTCTTCATCGTGATTCTGCCGACCTTGGGCAAAGTCCACTTCGTCCCCTTCTTCGTCACAGGAACGCCATTAGGCAGATATAGTGGTTTTGCCGTCGCGCGAAAGCCACAGCACGAACGAGAGATTCGCCTTCGGCGCGGCAACAGAGACGCAGTTCCACTCCTCGCCTACCAGGAGCACAGCGGTTGCGGAGACTTTAGCGCCGCTGGCGAGCGTTCCGCTTACCTTGACCTTGCCCTTCGCCGCAATGCTGACACTGACGGATCCGCCGTCCCAAATGACCATCCTCGACCCGAGGCATTTGTCGAGAGCGTCTTTCGCATCCGCAAGATCACCCTTGTCCTTCGACGAGAATATGTTACGCGCACCGTCGATGACGTACGCACCGTAGTAGCCGATGATTCCGTAAGCGCCGAGCATCACACTGCAATCCTCCGCGCCCTTGCCGACAAGATCGATCTCCGTCGGGCCATCCTTAACCATGGCCTTGCCGTCCTTCTTGCCGGGCTTGCCGATCTTGACCTGAATCGTGCCCTTCACAGCCCCGCTCTTCTCGTCGTACAAGTAGCCATTATACTCGCTCGCCACCGTCGGCGCCGCACCCTCTACAACCGCGTCTTCGTGCAGTTGGGGCACAACCACCGGCTCAGGCGTCGGCTCAGGTGTTGGAGTCGGTGTTGGTGTTGGAGTAGGTTCCGGCGTCGGAGTAGGTTCCGGCGTCGGCTCATGCGTCGGCTCAGGTGTCGGAGTCGGTTCCGGAGTTGGCGTCGGCTCAGGTGTCGGCGTCGGTGTTGGAGTCGGTGTTGGCATTGGCGTGGGTTCAGGCCCTGGCTCCGGCGTCGGCTCTTCCGGTGTCGCACCGCCACCGTATCCTGACTCATCTCCGCCGTTTGCTGCATACTCGATTCGCATTCTGTTCCATTCTCCTGGAATTGAGACATCCCACCCAGTTGAACCGGGCACGACATATACCGTGCAATTAGGATTGATTTTCAGGAAGGCGTTTTCTCCGTATTTGGGCGCATTACCCTTAAATACGATCTTTTCGAGTCCGACACAATACGCAAGCGCCCGCTCGCCAAACTCCGCAATGTTCTTGGGAATGACGATTTCGCGGAGCGAACCGCAGTTGCGGAATGCCGACGGGCTCAAAACAGACAACGACTGCGGCAGCGACAGCGAGGTCATGTTTGTGCAGGACAGAAACGCGCCCTCACCAAGTTCCGTCACACCCTCCGGAAGCACGACTTCCTCCAGCCCAGCCCAAAAAAACGCCCATTTCCCGACTCTTTTGAGTCCAGCGGGAAGCGTAATCCTCTTCAGTCCAATGACTGACAAATTCTCATCGTAATCGAAAGCACTGTCGCCGATCTCCGTCACTCCGTCTGGTATCGTCAACTCTTCTGGGCAGCATCCCTGAAATCCGAGAAGAATGCCGTTCTCGACATAAAGCTCAAATGGAGTAAAAGACAACAACCAAGGTGTTAGCCGGAAAATCATTTCGAATTCCCAGCTCTTAGAATCAAAGCCAAACCGCTCTTCTAAAAAAACATCTAGATCTGTTTCAGCCGATTTCCCTTTGAATTCAACGTTCCGCAGTCTTTCGCACCATTGAAATGCGCCTTCGGACAACCATTCGACACTGGCTGGTATGGCAATTCTCTCCAGTTCCCAGCATGACGCGAACGCACATTCGCCAATTCCTTTGATCGTATCAGGCAGAATGATGTTTCTAAGTTTATGGCAATGTCCGAGCATCCAATCTGGGATTGCCGCATATAGCATATCGTCAAATGTCTCATTCTCAGATCCCTTCCCTCCGCTTGACATGGATTCTGGATAGTTCAGCATTCGATCCGGCAGAGCGATGCTCTCAAGCGATGTGCACCATGCGAAATGAGCACCCCCGTAAAACACTATGCGGCTATCCGATACGCACACACCGAAATCTATATTTGTCAACGATATGCATCCGCAAAACGCTTCCTTGTCCACATACTTTACATTTCCGCCAAACACCACTTCCTTCAAGGCCATGTTCCCGTAAAAAGCATACTCGCCAATCTTTGTCGTTGAAGGCGCAATGGTTGCAGACTTCAACCCGCCAGGACAGCACACAACCGCGTCATCATCTCTGCGTAGAAGAACGCCGTCAACGGATTTATATATCTTGTTTCCGGTCGCCACTTCGATAGATTGCAATGATTCACAACACCCGAACGATGCGATGTAACCCGTATGTCTGACGACCTCTCCCCATTGCCATGGATGATAAGAGTAGAAATCCTCCATCTCAAGCTCTTCATACCATTCATCGCCAATCCATGTCCATCTGTATTCTTCAGGCTCGTCTGTTTCGTAATCCCAGTCGCTGTTTTCAGTCTCCCAAAACCCGTAATACTGATACATACAGAAGAATCCGTTAAAGGATGCCGGCAGTGATACGCGCGAGAGCGATCTGCACCCAAGGAATGCCTTTGCCCCGACGCCGACAACTCCTTCCGGAATCGAGATTTCCGTGATATTTTCACAGCCGAATAATGCGTAATCGTCGATGTATTCGACACCAGCCGGAATCGTAGCCGACGCGATCTTGCGCGGAGCAGCCACAACGCGCTTTCCGTCGGCGGTAAGAAGCAGTCCGTTCACCGTCTTGTACGAAGAGTTACCCGCCGCAACAGATATCTTTTCGAGTCTTCTACAAGCGTTGAATGCTCCGGCTGCGATGTGTTTGACGGTTGCGGGAATGGTTATCGCAGTCACATTGCTACAAGTGCAGAACGCATACTTTCCGATTGTCGTGACGGGAAGCCCGCCGACCATCGACGGAACGGAAACCGCGCCGCTTGTGTCAGATGGAATCGCGCTTGAATAATTTGCATATATAAAGGCATAACCAGCCTCGACTTCAATCCAAGGATCAGGCAGGAACACCGGATGCGGAGTCTCCTCCATATCCCTTCCGACAATCAGAGCCTCGCCGCCGTAAGAGACAAACCCCCATTCCTTTGCCGCTGGAACACCAAGATCTGGAATGTCCTCGCCGGACAGTCCCGTGCAACCCTCGAACGCCGAGAACGATATATCAGACGCGGCATCAGGCAATTTCAGACTCGTTATTGACTTGCAATTGTAGAACGCATGCTCTCCAATCCTCCTTACCGAAGATGGTATTTCCACACTTGTCAATCCAGTGCAACCACTGAATGCTTCAGCACCGATACTATTCACGCTGTTCGGGATCGTCACGCTCGTAAGACCGCTGCAGCCGGAGAACGCCGAAGACCCAATACCGCGAGCACCAGTCAGATTCAAGTCTCCGGAAAGCGAGCCCGTGTTCCCAACCGCCCAACCATCCACCAGCCTTACTCCTGGAATCGTCGCAGTGTCATAAAGCGAAGCGCTACAACCCTCGAACGCACCAGACCCGATGCTCGTAACGCTGTCAGGTATCGTCACGCTCGTCAGCCCGCTGCAGCCGGAGAACGCAGAAGACCCGATGCTCGTCACGCTGGCAGGAATAATCAAATCCGTAATCTTCTCGTTATTAAGATAGAGATTGTATGCATTCCCGAAGCATCCACCAAACGAGTTGCTGCACCATTTCGAAAGATCAGTAATATGCACACTCCTAAGCCCGCTGCAACCGTAAAACGCAGAACCCCCGATACTCGTCACGCCGTCAGGTATCGTCACGCTCGTAAGCCCGCTGCAGCCGTAGAACGCATAATCCCCGATATTTGTTATGACCGAAGAATACGCGACATTTGTAATTGACGAGCATGGTGAAAACACATTATGGATTTGCCTGTCAAGAACATATTGCGGTATCGTCACGCTCGTCAGCCCGCTGCAGCCGTAGAACGCCTCTAACCCAATGCTCGTCACGCTGTTCGGGATCGTCACGCTTGTCAGCCCACTGCAATCGCAGAACGCATATCCCCCGATGCTCGTCACGCTGTCGGGTATCGTCACGCTCGTAAGCCCGCTACAGCCGTAGAACGCCTCTTCCCCGATGCTCGTCACGCCGTCAGGTATCGTCACGCTCATTGGTTGGCTTTTATTCAAGCCTGACGGAAAATATGGCGCAGTCAGACTTATAACGTTCACGCAACCGGAGAACGCAGAATACCCTATGCTCGTCACGCTGTCAGGTATCGTCACGCTCGTCAGCCTACTGCAACCATCGAACGCACCATACCCGATACTCGTCACGCCGTTGCCAATCGTCACGCTCGTCAGCCCGCTGCAGCCGCGGAACGCATAATCCCCGATGCTCGTCACGCTGTCGGGTATCGTCACGCTCGTAAGCCCGCTGCAGCCAAAGAACGCAGAATCGCGGATACTCGCAGTGCCATCGCTGATAATAAGATTTGTCACTGCACCAAATGGTATGCTGCATTTCCACCCCGGAATAGCAACATCCGTCACATTCGTACAGTTGTAGAACGCATAATTCCCGATGTTCGTCACACTGTCCGGTATCGTCACACTCGTCAGCCCACTGCAATCTTGGAACGCATAATTCCCGATGCTCGTCACGCTGTCCGGTATCGTCACGCTCGTAAGCCCGCTGCAGCCGTAGAACGCCTCAGACCCGATGCTCGTCACGCTGTCAGGTATCGTCACGCTCGTCAGCCTACTGCAACCATCGAACGCCCCATCCCCGACGCTCGTCACGCTGTTCGGGATCGCCACGCTCGCAAGCCCGCCGCAGCCGGAGAACGCACCCCGCCCGATGCTCATCACGCCGTTGCCGATTGTCAGACTAGTAAGCCCTATGCAGTTGTAGAACGCCCGTTCCCCGATGCTCGTCACGCTGTCTGGCATCGTCACGCTCGTAAGCCCACTGCAACCAGAGAACGCAGAATTGCTGATATTCGTCACGCTGTCGGGGATAATCAAATCCGAAATCTTCTCGTCATTAAGATAGAGACTGTATGATGCATTCCAGAAGCATGCGCCAAACGAACTGTTACACCATTTCGCAAGATCGGTTATATGCACGCTCCTAAGCCCGTCGCAAACGGAGAACGCCCCTTTCCCGATGCTCGTCACGCTGTCGGAAATCGTCACACTCGTAAGCCCATAGCAATCGGAGAACGCCCCTTCCCCTATGCTCGTCACGCCGTTGCCGATCATCACGCTCGTAAGACCGCTGCACAACAAGAACGCAGAGCCTCCGATGCCGCGAGCACCAGCCAGATTCAAGTCTCCGGAAAGCGAGCCCGTGTTTCCAACCGCCCAACCATCCACCAACACCACGCCGGGTATTGTGGTCGTGTCGAAAAGCGAATCGCTACAACCCGTGAACGCAGAAGACCCGATGCTCGTCACGCTGTCCGGGATCGTCACGCTCGTAAGCCCGCTGCAACCGTCGAACGCCTGAACCCCGATGGTCGTCACGCCGTTGCCTATCGTCACGCTTGTAAGACCGCTGCAGTCCCAGAACGCAACAGCCCCGATGCTCGTCACGCTGCCGGGTATCGTCACGCTCGTAAGCCCGCTGCAGTTGTAGAACGCACATTCCCCGATATTCGTCACGCTGTCGGGTATCGTCACGCTCGTAAGCCCGCTGCAACCGTAGAACGAATTATCCCCGATGCTCGTCACGCTATCCGAAATGACGACATTGGTGATGGACTGATATGCAGATGAAAACACTGATGACAATCTATTGGTGCACACGTATTGCGGTATCGTCACGCTCGTCAGCCCGCTGCAGTCGGAGAACGCATAATCCCCGATGCGCGTCACGCTGTCAGGTATCGTCACGCTCGTCAGCCCGCTGCAACCAGAGAACGCACATTCCCCGATGCTCGTAACGCTGTCAGGGATCGTCACGCTCGTAAGCCCACTGCAGCCAGGGAACGCCGAAGACCCGATGCTCGTCACGCTGTCGGGTATCGTCACGCTCGTAAGCCCGCTGCAGTTGCAGAACGCACATTCCCCGATATTCGTCACACTATTCGGTATCGTAACGCTTGTAAGCCCACTGCAGCCTCGGAATGCCCAATCCCTGATGCTCGTCACGTCGTTGCCGATCGTCACGCTCGTAAGTCCGCTGCAATCGTAGAACGCAGCCTCCCCGATGCTCGTAACACTGTCAGGTATCGTCACGCTCGTAAGCCCGCTGCAACCATAGAATGCAGAATACCCGATGTTCGTCACGCCGTTGCCGATCGTCACGCCCGTAAGACTACGGCAATAGGAGAACGCATGATTCCCGATACTAGTCACCGAGTCTGGTATCGTAACGCTTGTAAGACCGCTGCAGCCGTAGAACGCATCAGATCCGATGCTTGTCACACCGTCTGGTATCGTCACGCTCGTAAGCCCGCTACAACCCTCGAACGCATAATCCCCGATGCTCGTCACGCTGTCAGGTATCGTAACGCTCGTAAGCCCGCTGCAACGGAAGAACGCAGAATCCCCGATGCTCGTAACGGGCTTGCCGCCGAGCGTAGAGGGAATCGTCACGGCACCAGTAGGCTTGGGCGAGATGGCAGGATACGAATAACCTTTGTAAAAAATCTTCGCCGTGTCGCCGTTGATCTGGTACCTCCACGTGTAGCCGCCGACCGTTTCCGTCTCGGCCCATGCGCCGAACGCCGCGGCAACCGCCGCAAAAGCCATCATCATCAGTTTCTTTGTCATTTCAGCATTCCTTTCAAATCGTTTCTGTTCCTTTGCGGCTCTGCGGTATCCCCCGAGAGCAGCGAGCATTGCGTAGCAATGTCGCTAGGGGTGACGCCTCGCCCTACATTTTCACACTCGATTTGCCGGCAATCACACTTCGTTCCCATACGGATTCAGGCGCAACGTCTATGTTGTCATCCCATACGATTGTGCCATAATCGGCCCGGACCGTGTTGAAGAACCTCTCGTCCGTGAGACGATGCCAATAAGGATCGGCGGTCAGGTACTCGCAGTCGAACACGCCGCTCTCCCCCGTGTCGAAACGGACCCTCACGTTATATCCGCCGCAAGGTTTTGCCTCTGTCACATAGTGCAACTGCTCCATATCATGACCTCCTTAGCGCGAAAGCGGAGCAATCTCAGGCGGCGTAATTCCTCGCCGAAGCATCTCCCATGCCGCAGAAAGATCGTCGGTATGAATCTCGATCCACGTCTTGATCCATCCCGCCTGCCTGCGCGGGAAACCATTCTTGCCCTTGGCCAGCATCCTTCCCGTCCGTGCATCAAAAGATGCGGCATGGCCTTGATACCATGCGTGTACATGAGCGCTCTTGTGACGCTCGCAATCCTCCTTTTCCATTGAAAGGATGATGCCAAAAAATGATGCCAGTTTTGCCATGCTTGCACTCCTTAAGACTTTTCAAATCATTTATTATACCATATTCTCCACCGTGCCGCCGTTGATGCGGTACGTTGAAGCGGTACGTCCACGCTCAAACTGAAAATGGAAACGGCGCGCGTTTATGAAGCGCGGGCGAGAGCGGCTGCTATGCGCTGGTCGAGGTCACGGCGCACAAGCGCGTCGAGAAGTTCATCCATGTCGCCCTCAATGATGCGGTCGAGCGAATAAAGGGTAAGATCGACGCGGTGGTCAGTCATGCGGTTCTGCGGGAAATTGTACGTGCGGATGCGCTCCGACCGGTCGCCCGAACCGCGCAGAGTCAAACGGTCCGCCCCGAGCTTCGCCTCCTCTTCACGCCGCCGCAGATCGAGGATTCGCGCCTTCAGCGTGGCGAAGCACTTTTCGCGATTGCGCTGCTGCGAGCGTTCGTCCTGGCAGACTGCGACGAGCCCCGTAGGGATATGTGTCATGCGAACGGCGCTCTCGGTCTTGTTCACATGCTGCCCGCCTGCGCCGCCTGCGCAAAAAAGGTCGATTCTTATGTCTTTTTCGGGGATGTCAAGCTCGTCCTCTTCATCCGCCTCAGGAAAAACAATGACAGTAGCGGCGGAAGTGTGTATGCGCCCCTGCGCTTCGGTTTCCGGCACGCGCTGCACCCGATGGCCGCCCGACTCGAACCGGAAGCGCCCGAACGCCCCTTCTCCGATGACGGTGAAGACGATCTCCTTGTATCCGTCCAGCGATGTCGCGTTGGAATGCATGACCGACACCTTCCAGCCGTGCGCCTCGCAGTAGCGCGAATACATCCTGAAAAGGTCGCCCGCGAACAAAGCCGCCTCTTCTCCCCCGGTCCCCGCGCGTATTTCCATCACCGCGTTTCGGGGTTCAAGCGGATCGGGCGGCAGAAGCGCACCGAGAAGCCGGTGCTCCAGCTCGGGAATCCTGGCCTTGAGCGCATCTATCTCTGCAGCGGCCTCGTCCTTGAAATCGGGATCGTCCAGAAGCGCCTCGTTCCCCGAAATGTCCGACAGCGTCTTCTCGTAAGCCGCGTAGGAAGCTTCAAGCTTCTTGAGAAAAGCATGGTCGCGCAACGCGGCGCGGTAGCGCTTCGCGTCGGACAAAACACATGGGTCGCTCAGGTCCGACTCGACGGACGCCAAACGACCCAATACGCTTTTTATCTTCCCTGTATCGAGCAAAGCTTACTTGGCGAACTTCGCGTAACGCTTCTTGAACGAATCGACGCGGCCTTCCGTGTCGACCATGGTCTTCTGGCCTGTGAAGTAGGGATGACACGCCGAGCATGTGTTCACGGTCATCTCCTTCTTGGTGGAGCGTGTGTGTATTACGTTGCCGCACGCACAAGTGATCGTGGCGTCGCCATAGGCCGGATGGATGTCCTTTTTCATAAGTCTTCTTTACCTTTCGAAAATTGAGTGTGTATTATACCCTTTTCTGCGCCAGCGTGCAAGGGGGTAAAGTGGATTTTCATTTTCAGGGGCAAAACAGACTGCGGTGTTTTGTGATATAATATGAACGAAGTCTATGAGCAAGAAGCAGTTTCCCATACGAATCCCGCGGTTTGCCGCAGGCATACGTTCGCAGGAGCCGCGAGGCGGCGCGAACAGATGCTGGTGGGCCATGCGCTGGCGACAGGTGATGGAACGCATGGGCCTCGGCGCACGCCTCGGGCGCGGCCGAAACTATGCGGTCTCCGGGCAAGTAGTGTCTCTCAAGCTGGAAGGCCCTCTTGTGACCGCATCGGTGGTGGGCACCCGTCCCGAGCCGTATTCGGTGAACATAACTTTCCGCACCCCTGAAGGCAACGCACGCGACGAGATCATCGGCGCGCTACGCGCAGAACCGATGATTGTCGCGAGACTTCTGGCCGACGATCTGCCCATAGAGGCGGAAACGCTGTTTCGCGAGCACGGGCTCGACCTCTTCCCCGGCGGCAAACTAGGCGAAGGACGCTACGACATGACGACAAAATGCAGCTGTCCGGACTACGCGAATCCATGCAAGCATTCAAGCGCGGTTCTGCTTCTGCTCGGCGAGGAGATCGCCCGTCGCCCGGCAACTCTGCTGGAGTTGCGCGGAATCACCATGGAAGAACTCTACGACTGACCGCCAAAGAAACAGAGCTGAAGCCTGTCCCAGAATCGCGCCTTGCGAACCTTTACGCGGTTTGCGTCCACCGCTGCCATGAAAAGCCGCAAGGGTCCACGCCGACCGAAGACAAGCGGCACCGGATGCTCGGCAATCCAGCGGCGGCGGAAATCCGCAGCGGCGATTCCGCGATCCCCGACGATGAACACGGGGTTGCCGTCCACAAACGACATCAACACGTCGGCGCCCAGTTCATTCTCCGCGTAAACATCGACAAGCAGCCGCCTTGGGCGCTCGTCTAGCGAAGCGAAGACTGCCGCAAAGCAGTCCCGCAGAAACTCCGGCGACGGGTCGCACGGATCGATGCGTATGGTCGCGCGCTCTGCCCGCCGCCGAAACATCGCGTTACGCGTCGGGCCAGAGCTCGTGGGCCATCTCGCGCAGCTTGTACTTCTGTATCTTCTGCGAAGCCGTCATCGGGAATACGTCCATGAAGTGGACGTACTTCGGAATCTTGAACCACGATATCTTGTCTTTGCAGAAGGCCGCCACGTCCTCGGCCTTGAGCTCGGCGCCGTCGGAAGGTATGATGAACGCCGCGGGCTGTTCACCGTATTTCTTCGAGGGGCAGCCGACGACAGCGACATCCTTGACGCCGGGCATCGTACCGAGGAAGTCCTCCACCTCCTTGGGGCTTATGTTCTCGCCGCCGCGGATGATAAGATCCTTCAGACGGCCGGTTATGTAGTAGTACCCTTCTTCGTCCATCCGGCCGATATCGCCCGAGTGCAGCCAGCCGTTCTTGTCGATGCACTTCGCCGTCTGCTCGGGCATGTTATAGTAGCCCTTCATCGTGTTGAACCCGCGGCAGCATATCTCGCCGTCGGTGGCGATCGGCGCAAGATCACCCGTCTCAGGGTCGATAATCGCCACCTCTACGCCCGGCAGCGCCTGGCCGATGGTCTTGCACTTGCGCTCGATCGACTCCTCGAAATAGCGCGTCATCGTCATCACCGGACCAGACTCGGTAAGACCGTAGGGGTTGGTTATCTCGCGCATGAACATCTTCGTCTGCGCCTGCTGCATGCGGTGCACGGGACACGCCGAACCCGACATGATGCCTGTTCTCAGCGAGCGGAAGTCGAACCTGCTGAAGAGCGGATGGTCGAGCATTGCGATATACATCGTCGGCACACCGTATGTCGCAGTGCACTTCTCGCGTTCGATCGAGGTCATGACCTGCACGGGGTCGAACTTTTCAAGAAACACCATCGTAGAGCCGTGGTTGACGCAGCTCATCACGCCGAGCACGCACCCGAAGCAGTGGAAAAGAGGAACCGGTATGCAAACGCGGTCGCGCGAGGAAAGGTTCTGGCACGCGCCAATCCAGAAACCGTCGTTCGCAATGTTGCGGTGGGTAAGCTGAACACCCTTCGGGAACCCGGTGGTGCCGCTCGTGTACTGCATGTTCACGACGTCATCCACGTCCACCTCGGCCTGACGCGCACAGTACTCGGCGTTCGTCACCTCGCACGCGAGACTCTTCACCTCGTTGAGCGAATACATGCCGCGGTGCTTCTCGCCGCCAAGGAAGAACACGCGCTTGAGACGGGGATACTTCGGCGTCTTGAGGTTTCCGCGCGGACACTCCTTCAACTCGGGGATGAGGTCGTTCAGCACCTGGATGTAGTCGCAGTCGCGGTAGCCGTTGATGACGAAAAGATTCTCGGTGTCGGACTGCTTGAGCGCGAAGTCGATCTCCGCCGACTTGTAGTTGATGTTGAGCGGCAGAAGTATCGCGCCTATCTTCGCGGTCGCAAACATCAGCACCACCCAGTGCGGAACGTTCGTCGCCCACAGAGCGACCTTTTCGCCACGCTTGACGCCAAGCGCCATAAGACCTTTGGCAACGAGATCGACTTCCTCGCCAAACTCGTACCATGTAAGCCGGTAATCGCGGTCGGCGTACACGACGGCATCATTCTCGCCGCAGCGGGCGATGGTCTGGTCGAGAAGCTGGCCGAGGGTGTATTCGCGTGTAATCGGCAGGTTGTGCCACGGCACACCTGTAGAAACGCTCTGTTTGAACGGCGGCTTCGACGGAGCGGAGCCGAACGGATCTGTGAGTTTGAATTCAGCCATGGCGCGTATTATAGCAAAAAATGGTATAATAGGTGGTGATGAAAGTGATGAAATCGCACAAGGGATCGCAAAGTCATGAAAATTGAGACGCCAACCCTGAAGAGATTGGGGCCAATTCCATTCTGGCGCGGCGAAAACCGCTGCCTCGACTCGCTTGAAACAATGTATAAGCGAGCAATGGCAAAGGCGACGGAAATGGGTGCCGACAGAAAGGAACCCGCGAAAAACGGCGTTGACGGCATGCGTCGCGACTCTCGGCACCAATCATAATCACTCCCACTCGATGGTCGACGGCGGCTTTGACGTTATGTCATATACTACGCGGTTGATCCCCCGCACCTCGTTCGTAATGCGGCGCGATATCTCAGCAAGCGTTTCGTACGGAAGGCGCGTCCAATCGGCCGTCATTGCATCCTGCGAATCGACGCACCGTATCGCGCAAACATGTTCGTAGGTTCGGCAATCGCCCATAACGCCTACCGTTCGCACCGGAAGCAACACTGCGAACGACTGCCAAATCGACCTGCACCCCGGAAGCTTGCGGATCTCCTCCTGTACGCGGACATCGGCCTGCTGCAGAAGGCGCACCTTTTCCGCCGTAACCTCTCCGAGTATCCTGACCGACAGCCCTGGTCCGGGAAAAGGCTGTCGCTCTATGAACTCTGCGTCAAGGCCAAGCGCACGCCCGACAATGCGAACTTCGTCCTTGAAGAGATCTCGCAGCGGCTCCACGAGTTCGAATTTGAGGTCGGCCGGAAGCCCGCCCACGTTGTGATGGCTCTTTATCGTATGCGATACGGCACCCGCCGCGCTGGACGATTCGACGACATCGGGATATATGGTGCCTTGCGCGAGGAACCTGCACGAACCGAACTTTCTCGCCTCCTCCGCAAACACCTCTATGAATTCGCGGCCGACAGCCTTTCGCTTTGCTTCGGGCTCGGTTACTCCGGCTAACGCCTTGTAAAAGCGCCCGGCTGCGGAAACCACATGCAGATCAAGGTTGAAACGCCCGCCGAACATGGCTCTTATCTCGTCAGCCTCCCTCCAGCGGAGAAGTCCGTTGTCAACGAAAATACAATGCAGCCGAGGCCCGATTGCGCGGCCGAGCAGAGCTGCGACGACCGACGAATCGACTCCACCCGAAAGGCCAAGCAGCACCTCGTCGTTCCCAATGCGATCCTTTAGAGCGCGAACGGTCTGGTCTATCCAGCTCGACAGCTGCCAATCCCCTTTGCAACGGCATATCTTGAAAAGAAAGTTCGATAGCATCTCGCCGCCATATTGCGTATGCGCAACCTCTGGATGGAATTGGATGGCATACAACCGGCGCTCCGCGTCACACATGGCCACTACACGGCAGTTTGAACTGGACGCAACCGCCTTGAAGCCAGGCGGAATTTCCGACACCCGGTCGCCATGGCTCATCCAAACCGTCATCGATTTTGGCAACCCGTCAAAGAGACCGTCCGAATCCGACACATCCACCTGCGTACTGCCGTATTCGCGCGCCGTTCCGGGTTCAACCGACCCGCCAAGGGCCTGCCCCATCAATTGCATGCCATAGCAGATTCCAAGCACAGGCACGCCCAGCTTGAATACCGCTTGGTCAACCCCAGGCGCACCTTCCGCGAAAACGCTATTTGGTCCGCCGGACAGGATAACGCCACGCAAGTTACCGCATGAAACTGCCGATATTGGCGCGCCACATGGCACAATACGCGAAAACACGTGTTTTTCGCGAACTCTTCTGGCTATGAGTTGCGTATATTGCGACCCATAGTCTACAATCACGACACATTCCTTTTCGCCATCCATGCTAGCGACATCCTTTCATTTTCAACATAGTCATCTTCGGGAAGATAGCTATACAATGTTAAATGCAATCTAGCATAAACCATGCCAACAGCCACGCGGCTGTCTGCAGAGTCCTCGGCTTTACACGCCGTTACACAAACGGCGGAAATTGCTTACAATTACTGTAAAACGATATGGTCGTCACACAGACGTCACAGCATTTTCGCGATAACGGCTATGCCTATTGAGGCGGCAAGTACCGCAAGACCGATCGCCAAAAAGACGCGCGTCTTTGCGCCAGTACCCTTCCATTCCCCCAAGAATATGCCAGTGAGGGACGAAAAGAGCACGCTCGAGCCCATAACAATGGCAAACGAAATATAGGCTATGTCGCCAGCGAAACTCTCACCCGCCTTCTGGCAGACAAACTGGCATGCCCATATGACACCTGCGAGACCGCTCCAGAACACCACTTTCGCCGCAGCTGGTTTCGCTATCGCCGCATAGTCGCCAAACGACTTGTTCTTGGCATTCTGCTGCAGGCACCAAATCAGATTCACCACAAATCCACCGAAAAGCACGACCACAAGCACGGGCATGCCCGCCCACAAATGTCTTGTTCCGGCTTTCACGGCAATGTCGGCAAGAGTCGTCTTTACGCCTTCCGCCGAAACCCACTCCGCGCCCTGCAGACCGAAGTTCATGCCGGCAGACGCGACACCGGCCACAAGCGCCACCAGAATGCCCTTCTTGAAATCAAACTCTGCGACGGACGATTTCTTGACCTCTTCCGGCAGTTCGTCTTCTTTCGATTTGCCGGCGAGACCGACGAACACAATGCCGAGAAGCGAAACGAACACGCTCAATAGCGTCACCAATGCTGCCTTGTCGGCAACGAGGCTTGCAGCCTGTCCCTTGACAATGGGCGGTATGAGCGTTCCTGTCGCAGAGCACAGGCCACATCCAATAGCCAAGCCAAGACCAACGCCAAGATAGCGAATCATGAGTCCCCACGAAAGGCCGCCGATACCCCATAGAGCGCCGAAACCTGCGCAAAGCAGCAAGGTGCCGACCGGAGCCTGCCCGATAACGCCAAAAAGGCCGGGGACCGTACATATCGCCAATGCAAGGGGAAAAAGCACAAGACCGAAAAGCGCGTAGACAAGCCAATAGCTTTCATAACGCCAACCCTTCGCATTTCTGAACGGAAGAGCGAAAACGGCTCCGGCGAGACCGCCCAACGCCCAAATCAACGTACCGACGACAATATTCATACGTGCTTCCTCTTTGGTGGGGCTGCCGGGAATCGAACCCGGAACCTACGGTTTAGGAAACCGTCGCTCTGTCCAGTTGAGCTACAACCCCTGAAATTACCTGGTGTTTTTATGCTTGGGGGCATCCGACCTTGGATTTCGGCGAAACCCGTGTCTTTCCACACCGTCAAACATGTGGCGTAGTGTATCATTTCTATGATGCGATGTCAATTCACCGCCTCGCGCACGGCGGATATGCTATAATAACGCCATGCACAAGACGAAGAATGTGTTCATCGCGCTGAAAATGGCAGGAGTTGCTGGCCAAAGCAAGCTTGTCGGCGTGTTCCGCTATCTGAAAGAAACATATGGCGAGAACTCGCCGTGGGAGATACGGCTCGTGCGAACGCGCGTGGAGCTCACCTCCGCCGTAGTGAGGCAGGCCATAGCGAATGGCACGGACGGATTTATCGTCTCGATTCCCGATACGGAAGACGCGGTATTCCCCCTCACTGAGATTTCCGCGCCGACCATCGCCATGGACATTCACTCCCCAGAACTGGAAGCGCGTCAGTCAAACATCGTTTTCATACGCAACTCGTCAGAGGAGATCGGTCGCGAGGCGGCGCTCTTTCTGCTCGCACAGGGCGTCGCCCGCTCATATGCGTTTCTGCACTCCGAGCCTGTAATGGACTGGAGCGAGGCTCGCTTCAAGGCATTCAAGCGAATGCTCAACGACAACGGCATTTGGTGCGAAGAACTCTTCTCGCCGGCAGATGCCGCAAGGCTTAAGCGCCCGGCCGCTATTCTGGCGGCGAACGACGATCGCGCCTACGAACTCCTGAAAGCGCTTGCGGCAAGCCACGTCGCGGTTCCGCGCGGCGTGGCGGTGCTTGGCGTGGACAACGACGAACTCTTTTGCGAAAACACGCATCCGCGCCTTTCGTCCGTGCAGCCCGACTTTGAAGAAGAGGGATGGCTCGCGGCAAAGACGCTTGATGACATGATGCAGGGTCGTGCGTTTGCGGAGCGCACGCTTCTCGTCGGCGTGAAGCGAATCGTGCAGAGGGAATCGACAACCGAACAATCCCACGCCGGAAGACTCGTGCAGAAGGCAGTCGCCTACATCGATCGACACGCGCTGGAGGGAATTGGCGTCAATGATGTCGTGAAGCATCTGAAATGTTCGCGGCGGCTTGCCGACCTGCGCTTCCGCGAGCTGCAGGGGCGCACGATCCTGAACGCAATAACCGAACGGCGGCTGGACGAGGTAAAGAGCAGACTCGCCGGAACAAAGGAGAAAATGGACGCAATCGCTTCTGCTTGCGGATTCAAGAGTCCAATCTATCTCAAGAACCTCTTCAAGAAACACTTCGGCATGTCCATGAGCAAGTTCCGCGCCTCCGCACGAGGCTGATGTCACCGCATAGGCGGCCAAAACCTGCAACAGTGGGATGGTGGGCGATACTGGACTCGGACCAGTGACCCCTACCGTGTGAAGGTAATGCTCTAACCAACTGAGCTAATCGCCCTAGGAGTCGAATGGCGTGTATTATACCATATTCCCTTCTGCGATTTCAAGTGGCAAACCGCTCAAAGTTTCACAAGTCCGCTGCTGTGATGTCCAGAAGCAAATGCAAGATTCTCTTGCGTTTGGTCCTTGAGAACACGGGGCGGGATTGAAAGGCCGGACATTTCCCGTCATTCCTTCCTA
>CACYQU010000005.1 GCA_902776615.1 uncultured bacterium | reverse complement strand
TCACTTTTCACCCGCATGGTGAAAGCCGCAGACACGTCATCTCACTGAAAACAAAGGCCGCAATCACGATCGCGGCCTTTCAACTGCGACGCTTAGGTTAAATGCACCGATACCCGCAGAATAATTGTCTCCAGTAACCGTAAGCGTCCCCGTATTCCCATTGATGGCCAGCGTCGTACCCGGTCCGCCCGCACGAAGCGTCCCGTTCAACGTATTCGTGGTGGCATCAGCGATTACGATGGTCGCATTACCAAGACATGTAAGACCAGGACTTGCCATCCCGGCAAGTGTAACTGTTGCATCGGCGGCAATTGAAACCGCGTATGTGGTCGCGCCAATCAACTTATCTCCATCTATCGCAGTGAACGTACCAGTCAGCGTAGAGAGGTCAACAGGATAAGCCCTCTCTTCGAATGTTGCCATGTAGGTCGTCGCGCCCGTGACGGGAACGACCGCTTGCGTCCAGCCGGAGAACGTGAACCGCGTGGTGTCCGTCGCCGGCTTCGTCGGCGTTGCGCCGCTGTAGGCGGGCGTCGCGCCGTATGGCATGTTCGTGACGCAAAGCACCGTGCCGTCGTAGTTTACCCATGTGATGTCGTAACTGCGGAGAATCGGGTCGAACTCAGCGTAATAGTCGTTATAGAAGGAGGGCCCGTCCACCACCATCATATCCCTGCCCCAGCCTGCGAAGCTGTAGTGGTATTGCGCCGTCGAGGGGTTGGTCGGAGTCTCGCCGAGGTATTCGGGCGTCGAGCCGTAGGGTACATTCGTAGTGAAGAGAAGTTCGCTGCCGGTATTGTTATAGAAATTGACAGGATATTCGCGAATACTCTCGTCGAACACTGCGGTGTAGGCGGTGTTGCTTGTCGCAGGTTCAAGCTCCGGCGTCCATCCGGCGAAAGTGTACGCGTACTGCACCGTCGAGGGCTTGGCCGGAGTCTCGCCCTCGAATTCCGGCGTCGTGTTGTAGGGCGTCCGCGACGTCGTAGTTCAGCCATGTAATGTCGTATTTGCGGGCGGACTGCATGAACTGCGCGACGTAGGTCGTCTCGCCCGTCACGGCCGCAGGCTCCGGGTTCCAGCCAGTGAACGTGTATTCGTATTCGACCGTCGATGGCTTCGTGGGCACAGGGCCGTAATACCCCGGGGAATAACCATACCAATGGGAATCGGCGTACAGTTCGGCTCCGTCCCAGTTCAGCCATTTGATTGCGTAATAGATGGTGTGGGAGTCGAACTTCGCGGTATAGGTGGTGTTGGACACGGCGAGGCCGATCTGCGGCGTCCATCCTGTAAACTCGTAGGTGCCATAAACCGTCGAAGGCTTTGTCGGCGTCGCTCCGCCATACGACGGCATCGTGCCGAAGGGAACCGCATCGGCTTCAATGACATTGCCGTCATCGTCCTGCCATGTGACCGTGACCGGCGGCGCGGACACCTCGTTGCGGCACACGATTGCGAGACGCGCGCCGCGCCTGGCGTCTGAAGAAGAACACGCGGTTACGACAGAGAGTCTTTGAAAAAAACCCAAATCAGCGGAGTCGGAAATGGAGCCCCCGCAACTATACCGATATCCCAAAGCTTCGTCATCACCCCATTCATGAAGGACCCGCTCGCCGTCTTCTTTCAATTCCCAAAAAGACATCCACCCATACGGAGCCGCACCGCGCGAGTAGGCTCTTCTGCACGGGTGCTGGCTGTAGTGGTATATTTCGTCACCTGCCGGCCAGTCGGCGATGCCATCCAGACACAACTGCCCGCCGTTGCCAATGATGTCGTAAAAGCCCCAGTCATTCGGAAGAAACGACCCGACAGGCTTGTATGTGGCGTACCATTCGGTCGAATCGTAGCGCCATGCGTAAAGGTCGATGTCGTCAGACGTTGCGCCGAAGAACCATCTCCATGACTTGTGCGAACCGTCGTTTGCGGGCATGGCACGTGCGGCCACCTCCCACATGGATATTGTCGGCAAATCCATCGACAGCCACTCTTGCGTGTCCGGGGCGTTGCCGTGGATCCGCTGCTCCAGCTGGCCAATGGGACCGGTACTTGCCTTGTTGGGGAAATAATAGCCGAGATTGCTGGTTCCCTCCCACTGCTGCCAAGTGATGTCCATCTTCGGCTTCAGGTTTTCCGCGTCGTTCTGATCGACTACCGCCGCGCTGTTGGTGATGATCGCATACTGTCCGACCGTGACGGTGAACATCGCCATGTAGTAGTCGTTCTCCATGAACGCACGAGCGGCTCCGTCGCGCACCCAGTAAAGGCCGGCCGGTATGCGGCGGAAGACCATCTTCTCGGTCTTGTAGAGCGGCGTGTTGAAGGTGTTGGTGGCGGTTGCGAGATCGTAGCCGTAGTACGAGAGCGCGCCGGTCCTGAGATCGACGACCATCCACGTCTTGCCCTCGTTCGCCGCCCGCGCGCCGAGGCAGAGGGCGAACGCCGCAGCCATAGCGAGCATCAGTTTTTTGATTGGTGTTGTCATGACGTTTCTCCTTTAACTTGAGTTAAGAATGATTCACGTGAAAATGAGCAGATTGGACGCAAAGCGCGCCCGCGACGCGGCCTTTCGGGTCGTGCCGAACGAGTGCAGGAAATGTGTTTTGGAAGATGCCTTAGAGAATATCCAATGTGGAATTGTTGCCAGTTGCCACTGCCAATGTTGCCAATTGGATATTGGCATTGGTATTGGATATTTGCACATTGGCAACAATTCTGCCCCCTATGCCGCACGTGAACGGATGAAATCAGCGATGTCGGCGACTATATACTTGACGCCGGTCGTATGAAGTGAATCGAAATATCGCATCACGTAATCCGAAACGCCGTATTTCGCGAACAACTCAGACACCTCGCGACCCGTAAGGCCTTTCTCCGCACGGTAGCATTCCATGCAGAAGACAAGAAACTTTCCTTCCTCGCTCATCAGAACGCCTCCTCTGGATATGTTATGTTCCCGGTTTTGATCTCTTCGTCGTAAAGAGAAAAGAGAACCTTGGGCGAATAGTGCCACAGCTTCCGGCCTTCATCGGAGAGTTCTGCGTAAACACGAGACGCATAGAACCTCTCGGCGGCGGTTTTCTCGTCAATGCCGTATGCCCGAACCATCTCTCCGACAACCATCGGCACAATGACCGTCAGCAGCGCACTGTGCCGTTTGTCATACATCAAACACCTCCGACTTTCTGAAGCGGATGAACGACAGTGCCAAAGACGAAGCAAAAACCAACTGGTTGTAAAGCGTCTTGACCTTCAACCGCTTGAACGTCTCTTCGCGATCTATCTCTCCACCTCGATAAAGATAAAGAGTACGATAGACGTCATCATTGGCAACCGGACCGAAAGCGAAATCATACGCAGGGCCGGAGTACGCCCCGTCACGGTTGTCGCACACGAAATCCAGCCATGCGTCGCAGACACCGTCGAACTTTACGACGTTGCAGGCCGAAAAAGCGGTGTCTAAATCTATTTCATACACAGAAACCGTTGGAACGCCCGTACCGCGATTACGCGCAACCCGTTTGGCAAAGGCTATCGCCTGGTCAATGTTGGTTGTAGTATAAAACCCATTCCCGAAGTCCAACTCGCGGTTTGGCTTCAGGATTTTGGGCTCTCGCACCTCAACATTGCTGCCATGGTAGACTGTCATTGGCTTCCCGCACCTAACTTGTTTTTTATATGCCGATATTATACCCTATTCCGCGCATCATGTCTATACGGAATGGTAATATCTGGCAAAACCCCGCAAATACAAGAAAAACTACTGCGATTGCGTCTTCTATCTCTGAATAAAACGCCATGCCAAGACCAGGTTCGGCGTCGTTGTAGTAGTCGATTGCCGCAAGGAACTCCTCGCGGGCTCCCGGGTGCATTGCGCTTTTCATGCCATAGCTCGCGCGTATGCTTCGGACAAAACCTCGGAGGTCGGAATCGGACGGATGGCGCCAGACAGGATTTCTGCTCTACGCTTTTCGGCGACATTCAGCCACTTACTCTGAAGGGAGTCATCCACGGGATTCAAGGTCTGCAAGATAGCATCAGCGAAAACCGCACGTTCCTCGACCGGGCGGCTCCGCACTTCATCCATAATCATTGCTATTGGCATGGCTTTGTTCCTTTCACTGGCTACGGCGCATATTATATCATTTTCGGCCGTTTATGGGCAATGATTGAAAGTGGGAATCTGCAATCACCTGCGCCATTGCCTTCAACTGCGGGTTTTCGGTATAATACACGGTGGCATGGGAAAAGTTCTTGACAATCCATTCACCGGCGGCAGAGGCGACAAATGCTTCGGATGCTCCGGCGGCAACGCGCACGGCCTTCATCTCGAATTCGAGGAGGACGGCGACGAAGTGTTGTGCAGATGGACTCCCGACGCCCGCTTCCAAAGCTGGGACGGCGTGCTGCACGGCGGCATAATATCAACCATCCTTGACGAGACCGCCGGCTGGGCGGCGATGCGCCGGTTCAACAGGTCGGCCATGACAACGCGGCTTGACGTGAAGTTCATGAAGCCGGTCCGCATCGACGGCGGCGCAATCGAGGCGCGCGCAGGCTATGTTGAACAGATCAACGGCAAGATCGCCCGCTTCCACGCCACTGTCCGCAACGCCGGCGGCGATGTGTGCGCCGAGGCAGACGCCGACTATTACATAATGGATGCCGAACGCTCCAAGGCGATGGGGTTTTCCTCCTTCGGCGACGCGGCGGACGGGGCTGGCCGAAAAAGTTTCGCCTGATACGATTTTGCCGCACTTGCGGTTGCGGAATATGGTATAATACGCCCATGCCAAAAATGCAAAGCAACGCCTTTAGATCATGGCTCGCGATCGCGCTTGTCGCGGCCGTGATGTTTTCCCTTTACCGTGCGAACCCCAACCCCGTCAAAACCCGCGACCTCACAAGCCTCGACTTCTACCGGGCAATCGACGCAGGCAAAATAGTCGAGCCTGTCGTTCGCCACCTCGACCGCGAAGAGGGCGAGACGTATCTTACCGGCGAAATCGAAACCGATACGCTCGACGGCAAGGGCGATCCCGTGAAGGAGAAGTTCATCGTGAAACTCGTGCCGGGCGAAAACGAGCGGCTCATGGACGACCTTCTGCAAAGCAACATAAAAGTCGAGATCGTCGAGCACCGCAGCGCGCTTTCGCCTTTCGTCACG
This sequence comes from uncultured bacterium, assembly GCA_902776615.1. Lineage (GTDB taxonomy): Bacteria > Verrucomicrobiota > Kiritimatiellia > RFP12 > UBA1067 > UBA1067. Next base: position 62,483 of record CACYQU010000005.1, on the reverse strand, counting down.
CAGACGCTTTTCTTCGTCGGGATGCTTGCGCTCATGTACTGGTTCATGTACCGCAAGATGGGCGGCGACGGCGGCCCCTTCGGATTCGGCAAATCAAAGGCCAAGATTCTGAACGTGCAGGCCGATTCGAAGAAGGTGACGTTCTCCGACGTGGCAGGCATCGACGAGGCGCGCGAAGAGGTGCAGGAGATCGTCGAGTTCCTCAAGGAGCCGGCGGCGTTCAAGAAGCTTGGCGGGCGCATACCAAAGGGCGTGCTGCTGGTGGGTCCGCCCGGAACGGGCAAGACCCTTCTCGCCAAGGCCATCGCGGGCGAGGCCAAAGTGCCCTTCTTCGCCATGAGCGGCAGCGACTTCGAAGAGATGTTCGTGGGCGTCGGGGCGTCGCGCATGCGCGACATGTTCGCAGAGGCCAAGAAGCGCGCGCCGTGCATCGTCTTCATCGACGAGATAGACTCCATCGGCATGAAGCGCACGGGCGCGGGCGCGATCGGCGGTTCGCACGCCTACGAGCAGACGCTCAACACGATGCTCGTGGAGATGGACGGTTTCGACGCCAACGAAGGCGTAATCGTGATCGCGGCCACCAACCGTCCCGATACGCTCGACGCGGCGCTTCTCAGGCCCGGGCGCTTCGACAGGCAGGTCGTGGTGGAGCTGCCGACGCTCAAGGGCAGAACGGAAATACTCGCCCTGCACGGCAGAAAGATCAAATTCGCAGAAGGCACCGACCTCAAGCAGATCGCGCGCGGCACGCCGGGCTTCTCCGGCGCGGACCTCGCGAACCTGCTCAACGAGGCCGCGCTGCTCGCCGTGAGGAAGAAACTCGACGCCGTTGACATGGCGACGCTCGAGGAGGCGCGCGACAAGGTGCTTTGGGGGCGCGAGAGGAAATCCGCCGGATACTCCCAGAAAGAGCGCGAGACCACGGCCTGGCACGAGGCGGGCCATGCGCTGCTGCAGCTGCTGGTCAAGAACGCCGACCCGCTCCACAAAGTAACGATCATACCGCGCGGACGCGCGCTGGGCGCGACAATGTCCCTTCCGGAAAAGGACGTTCTCAACCGCACCAAGAGCTACTTCCTCGACGAAATGGCCGTATGCTGCGGCGGGCGCATAGCCGAAGAACTGTTCACGGGCGACTTCTCCACCGGCGCCGCGCAGGATATCGCCCAGGCGACACAGATCGCGCGCGACATGGTGTGCCGCTACGGCATGAGCGAGAAGTTCGGCTTTCAGGCGTTTGCCGAGCAGAGCCGCTGGACGGCGGATTCCCTGCCGCCGGCGCTCAGCGAACACACGTGCCGCGAGGTTGACGGCGAAGTTTCAAGGCTCGTCGACGAGGCGTACTCGCGCGCCGAGAAGCTCATAAAGAAGAATCGCGACAAGCTGGAGCTGATCGCCAGAACCCTCATCGAGAAAGAAACGATGGATGGCTCCGAAGTGCGCGCGCTGGCGGGCATCCAGAGCGGACCGGCGCAGGAGGCGGCAGAACCATGAACTTCGACCTGCCGGCCATAAACCTGAACGACGTCGCACAGGTGGCGATTCTCTACTTCGCCATCTACGCGATACTCAAAAGCGCCAAAGGCTCGCGCTTCGGGCAGGCTCTGATGGGGGTCGGCGTGCTGGCGGCGCTGGCGGCGCTTTTCACGTTCGTGTTCCACTTCGACGTTCTTTCGCAGATCGTGCGGTGGGTGCTGATGTACCTCGCCCTGTCGACGGTCGTCATATTCCAGCCGGAGATACGGCGCATCCTTGCGGCCGTCGGCGCGTTCGGCACGTTCGAACGGCCAAAGTACACGGCCGACGGCGCGGTCGAGCCGAAGCACGTGGTGGAAACCGTGATGAAGTTGGCCGACCTCAAGATGGGCGCGCTCATAGCGTTCGAGCGCGGCATTTCCCTGAGAGGCTACGAAGAGACCGGCGTAAGGCTCGACGCGCTGTTCACGCGCGAACTCGTGCAGAGCGTATTCACCCCGCCGCTGCCGCTGCACGATGGCGGCATGACCATGCGCAACGGGCGCATATCGTCGGCGCACTGCATTTTCCCGGTATCCAACAACCCCGACCTTCTCTCGAGCGGCATGCGCCATCGCGCGGCCGTGGGGCTTTCGGAGGAGACCGACGCGCTTGTGGTCGTCGTTTCGGAGGAGTCGGGGGCGGTCTCCGTGGCGCACAACGGGCGACTGTTCAGGTATTGGGGCGACATGCGCGAGGCTTCTCTCATGCGATGGGTCAACAAGGCCATGCGGCCGGGCGACGGCGGCGGCAGTTTCGCCGCGAGGCTGTACGACTGGACAAAAAAGCGCCGCGAAAAGAAGGCCGCGAAAGCGGCAAAGGCCAAGGCCGCAAAAGCCAAAACGGAGGCGGCGGCATGAAAATCGGCACACACCCCGTAGTGGAGTTTTTCCGTTCCGCGCTGAAGCTACTGACGGACAATTGGGGGCTGAAGCTTTTGGCGCTGCTGCTCGCCCTCATCATATACCACACGATGAAATCAGAAGACTCGCGTCAGCATTCAGAAAATGACAGACAGCAATACTACTACCGATAACAGAAGGCAAGAGCGTCATGCCATAGGCTGGTTCCTGTTTCCGATTCTGGCGATATTCCCGCTGGTCTCCCTGCTTACATACGACTGGCGCGCCGTTGCCGCCCTGCAAACTCCACCGAGCCCGAGCACAAACTGGATCGGCGCCCTCGGCGACGGCTTCGCATACTGGGGCTACACGCTCGTCGGGCTTGCGATATGGACGGTTCCAGTCTTCTGTCTGGCGGCAGGCGTCTTCCGCCTGACCGGGCACAGACTCAATTCCGGGATGCGCAAACTGTGGCTGGTGCTTTCGTGCGCGAGCCTCGCATGCCTTTTGGAGGCCGCCCAAGGCCATGCGCCCGGGCTGGACGCCGCGCTTGCAGCGTCAAACATCTCCGACGCCGGCGGCATTGTCGGCTACCTTGTGATGAAGCGGTTCCTCGTGCCGCTGATCGGAAACTTCGGTTCGTGCGTGCTGACGGGGTTGACGCTTGCGGCGTCCATCGTGAGCGCCGTCGGGCTCGGCAATCTGGCGCGCGGCGCGATGGCGGTGCTGAAATGGATCGCCGGCGGCGCGAGCCGTGCTTCTGCGCCGTCCGCCGGGGAAGGCACGCCCGAATACGAGGCCGAGCAGGCACGATACAAGGCGGCGCTGCTGGCGCGCGAGGAGGCCAAACGCCAGCGCGAAGAAGAGAAGCGCGCGGCCCGGGAGGAGAAGGCCAGGGCCAAAGAGGAGCGCCGCGCCGCCAAGGAACAGGCGAAACGCGAAAAAGAGGGCGGCTTCTTTTCGTCCGCCGAAGACGGCGCGCGCGACATTCCGCCGCCGCCCGGAAGGGCGCCGTCGAGAAGAGCGGCCGCCCCGGCCGCCGCTGCAAGCGCGGCGGAGGCCAACCCGCCGCCGCCGGACAAAGGTCCGTATGTGCTTCCGCCGATAGACTTGCTGAACCCGGTGCCCGCTTCCACGGCGGATCACGGCGATGTCGGAGAGATGAGCGAGCGGCTCGTGAACACGCTGAAGATATTCGGCATCGACGCCTCGCTCAGCGACACGGTTCAGGGTCCGGTAGTGACGAAGTACAAGGTAGCGCTTGCGCCCGGTACGCGGTACAGCGCGGTGAAGAGCCTTTCGGACAACCTGATGGGCGCGTTGCACGCGAAGTCTCTGCGCATCGAGGCGCCGATCCCCGGCGAGGATCTCGTCGGCATCGAAGTGCCGAACCGCAAGGCGGCCGGAATAAGCTTCCGCGAGATATTCGAGTCGAGCGCATGGCGCAACACCAAGGCCGAGCTGCCTCTTCTCTTCGGGAAGGACGCGGCCGGAAAGGAACTCGTCGCCGACCTCGCCTCCATGCCGCACATGCTTGTGGCCGGCGCGACAGGGCAGGGCAAGTCGGTCTGCCTGAACTCGCTCATCAACGGTCTTCTGATGACGCGCACGCCGGAGCAGCTGAAACTGATAATGGTGGATCCGAAGTCGGTGGAGTTCACATCGTATTCAGCCATTCCGCATCTGCTGGTGCCGGTCATAACAGACAACCGCAAAGTCGTCTTCGCACTGCACTGGGCAGTCGCCGAAATGGAGAAGCGTCTGAAGCTTTTCGCGCGCGCGAAGGTGAGGAACATCTTCGACTTCAACCATCGCAAGACCTTCACCCAGCAGGACATGTTCGGCAACGACGAGCAGGTCAACGCCGACATGCCCCGCACCGTGCCGTACATCGTGATCATAATCGACGAAGTCGCAGATCTCATGGCGACTGCGGCCAAGGAAGTCGTACCCGACATCTCGCGCCTCACCGCAAAGGCGCGCGCGGCAGGCATACACCTCATACTTGCGACGCAGCGCCCCGACGCGAAGGTGATCACCGGAACGATCAAGGCCAACATACCGGGACGCGTCGCTTTCAAGACGGCGACATCCATCGACTCGCGCACGATTCTCGACGACACCGGTGCGGAAAACCTCATCGGTCGCGGCGACATGCTCTTCAAGACCAAGGACGGCCTCCTCATCCGTGCGCAAGGCGCATGGATAAGCGATTCGGAGATCGCCCGCATAACGGAATTCATCGAGCAGCACGCCGACGTGCAGTTCGACGAAAAGTTCGCGACGAAGCTCGGAAAGGTCAAAGAGGCGGGCATAGAGGATCCCTTCGCCGACAACGCCGACGATCCCGACAACCAGCAGGGCGGCGAAGATGATGCGCCGAGTTCGCGCGAGATGGTGAAGGCCGCCGAGGACGCCGATCTGTACAAGCGCGCGCTGGAGTGCATCATCAACACTAAGCGTGCGTCGACATCCCACTTCCAGCGGAGGCTTGGCATTGGCTACAACCACGCTGCGAAGTTGTGCGACAAGCTTGAGGACGCGGGTGTGATCGGTCCGCAGCGCGGCGCCGGGCCGCGCGAGATTCTCATGGATCAGGATCGGCTTCTTGCGATATTCAACGGCGGCGACGCGCAAAGCGCGGAAGCCTCGGCCGAAACAGCGGCGTCGGCAGTTCCCGACGAAGACAATTCCATGTCAACGACAGAAGAGGGCGACCTCTTCTCCACAGAGGAAGCACAATGATAGAGTTCGGAAAAACCCTGCGTGAAGCGCGCGAGGCCAATGGCTACACCGTTGGCCAGCTCGCCGAGAAGACCCACATCATGCACCAGATTGTGGAGGAGATGGAAATCGAGCGCTTCACACGCATCCCCGCGCCTATATACGGTCGCGGTTTTGTGAAGCTCTACTGCGAAGCGGTAGGCCTGGATCCGAAGCCGTTCATAGCGGCATATATGGAATTGCAATCCGGCAAGCGGGCAAGCGCCGCGCCGGCGAAGCCCCAAGCGAGAGCAATACAAGCGCCTCCAAAGCAGGCGGTGGCCGAGCCGCAAGCTACGCCGCCGCCGAAACCCGCCGATCCGCCGCCGCCGGTTGCGGCTCGGCAGCCGCCCGAGCTTCAGCCACAACCGCCAAAGCCGATGCCTTCTCTGGAGACACAGCCTTTGCGGCCTAGGAGCGTGTATGCGCCGCCAAGGCAGACGACGGCTTCTCCGGCCGACAGATTCCCTGAACCGCCGAGGCGCCTGCCGGAACTGGATCCCCGAATTCTGCGCATAGGCATCGTAGTGATCGTCGCGGCGGGTGCGATATGGGCGCTGGCCGCGCTCGGACGCATTCTCTATCGGGCGACCATGACAGCTCCCACCGCCGAGCCGCATGTGGCAGTCGAGGCGGAAACGCCGCCCCAGGCTCAATCGCGCACCAATGGAGAACCCGCCGAAACGCCTGCCGCAGCCCCGCGCACACCGCAGGAAATACCCCCACTTTACATTGACTGAAATGTAGTGTATAATGTACCCAAACCTAAAAGGACTAATCAAACATGGAAATCGTAATCTGCAAGACTAAAGAAGAGGCATCGAAACTCGCCGCGGACATGATTACCGCTGCGGTAAAGAAGAACCCCAAGACCGTTCTCGGTCTCGCCACGGGCTCCACTCCGGTGGCAATGTATACCGAGATGGCGAAGGCGGTGAAAGCCAAGAAGGTGTCGTACAAGTCCGTCAAGACATGGAATCTGGACGAGTACGTCGGCCTCCCCGGCACTCACGACCAGAGCTACCGGTACTTCATGAACAAGAACCTCTTCGAGAAGATCGACATCAAGCTCTCCAACACGCACGTGCTCAACGGCATGGCGAAGGATCCCGCAAAGGAGTGCGCAACGTACGAGGCTCAGATCAAGAAGGCCGGCGGCATCGACATTCAGGTGCTGGGCATCGGATCCGACGGGCACATTGCATTCAACGAGCCCGGAACGTCCCTTTCCAGCCGCACCAGTGTCGTGTATCTCACTCCCTCGACCATCAAAGACAACGCGCGCCTGTTCTTCAAGGGCAAGGAGAAGGAAGTTCCCACTCGCGCTCTTTCGATGGGCGTCGGCACAATATGCGAGGCCAAGAAGGTCATTATGCTCGCTTTCGGCAAGAACAAGGCCGATGCCATCAAGGGATGCGTCGAAGGCCCAATGAGCCAATTCTGCACGGCATCTGCGCTTCAGGCCCACAACGACGCATGGATATTCTGCGACGAGGAAGCCGCGTCCAAGCTAAAGCTTCGCAACTACTACGCGTGGCGTAGCGCGACGAAACTGGGTCTATGAGCGAGGAGTCTTTCATAAGCTTCCTCTGCGGCAACTGCCAGACCGAGCTGGAAGCAACGCAGGACATGATCGGCGAGGAAACCGAATGTCCTGCTTGCGGAGCCCGGCTGGTGGTTCCAGCCCCTCTCAAGACCGACGAGAACGATGGTGTTGTGCGGCATTCCGAGGGCGACCTCGGGAACGCGGCTCCAAAAGCGCTTAAAAGCCGCACAATACGCATCGAGCTTGGAGATCTCGGTCTGTGAGCAGACGTCGCAAAGGCGGCAAAAGTCGTGGCAGATCCAGAAGTCTCGCGCTAAAATGCGGGACGGTTTTGGTTATTCTGCTCGCGATATTCTCCTACATAGCCGTGTGGTTCGTCCATCATCCGCGCGATTGGATGGATCGCATGCAAAACAAGTACCCGAGTTTCCTGACAGCTCCTCTCATGGCAGCAGGAAGCTCCATTGGCGACATTACCGACGCCATGGGCTGGACGGGGCACGACGCGGTGTACGAATACGATACCGAGGCCCCTTCGGGTTCGGTGCTCTTTGCCGGCGCGCCGCGGCACATCGGCCAGCCGGCTCCAAACGACATAGTTGTGCTTGAGCGCGGCGAATTCATCATAGGATGGTCTCCCAAGCTGCGCCATCCGGTCTGGTGCGCTTATCATGTCGCAAAAGAACCACGCCATCAAACCGGCAAGCGCCCGAACTTCAGCAGAGACAACTCGGTGCCTTCGGCGCCTGCGCCTTCGGCGTACGAGCGTTCCGGCTACGACCGCGGCCATATGGCGCCAAACTACGCAATTGCCACACGCTACGGCAGCACGATGCAGAAACGCACATTCCTCATGACGAACATCGCGCCGCAAAGGCCAAACTTGAACCGTGGCGTATGGCGCAACATCGAGCACCGTATCGCCGACTTGTGGACGGCGCGCTACGGCGAAATATGGGTGATCGTCGGGTGTGTCTCTCCGCTCGACAACCATGAGACCATAAGCGGCACTTCAATAGACGTGCCCACACAGTTCTACCAGCTCATCGTCGCGCAGGAAGGGTTGGACATCCGCGCGCTGGCGATGATAATACCGCAGAAAGTTCCTTATGGCGCATATGCCGCCCGTTATCTAGTTTCCATTGACGAGCTGGAGGAAATGACAGGCTTTGACTTCCTGCCCGAGCTTCCGGAATTCATCCAGACCCCGCTTGAGTCGGAACTTCCCTCGCGCCTGTGGCCAATACGCCTCAGCGACATTTTCGAGCTCCTCTGGATGCGCTATAGCGACTGACCAGCCTCGCGCTCAAATTATGGCATATTGTCGGCTGTGCAGCTCAAGGCAACGACGTCTTCCAGCTCTTTCGCCGACATTTTGGCGAGGAACGACTCGCCATTTGTGACGATCGATTCCGCAAGCGCGCTCTTGGACCGCAGTATATCGTCGACATGCTCCTCCAGCGTTCCCTCGGCGACTAGCAGATGCACAAACACCGTCTTGGTCTGGCCGATTCGGTGTGCGCGATCCGTCGCCTGGTTCTCGACGGCCGGATTCCACCAACGGTCGTAATGTATGACATGCGACGCCTTTACCAGATTCAGTCCGAATCCACCGGCTCTCAGCGAAAGCACAAAGACATCAGGCCGTTTGCCGTGGACAAACTCCGCAACCTCGCGATCGCGCTCCTTGGCAGTCATTCCGCCATGCAAAAACAGCACTTTGCGCCGCAACCGCTCTTCAAGCGCAACCTTGAGCCTTGCGCCTACCTTCGCATATTGCGTAAACACAAGCGCGCTCTCGCCTCGCGCAGTTATTTCATCAAGCATCTCCACAAGCCTGGCAAACTTTCCTTCTCCGTCGCAAATGAGCTTGAGGCGCGTTATGAGAGCGAGAATGTCGCCCTGGCGCCGCTCGCTGGAGCGGAAATCCGCAAGGGCCGTCTCGTATTCCAGCCGCTCTTCGGGCGACAAAGCACAATACTCGCGCACCTCTCGTTTCGGGCCAAGCTCTCTGGCAACGCCCTCGTCGCTCTTCAGCCGCCGCAGCATGAACGGCTCAAGCGCGCGTTTCAACTTCTTCGCCGCAGCGCCGCTTTCGTCAAATGCCATCGGCTTCAGGAATCGCTCCGCAAACGATTTTCCATCTCCAAGGAAACCCGGGTTGAGAAATTCCTCCAGGCTCCAGATGTCTGCGGCGGAGTTCTCGACCGGCGTGCCCGTAAGCGCCACGCGGCAACGCACGCCCAAAGCCCTTGCCGCGCGGGCGGCCTGCGTATCGGGATTCTTTATGGCCTGCGCCTCGTCTAGCACGAGCGCGCGCCAATCCACTTCGCCAATGTCGCGATAGTCCCTTACAAGCAGCGAATAACTCGTCACCACCACATCGGCGGCCGCCGCGACCTTGAGAAAACCGCTTGCAAGATGACGCGATTCTCCCTGATGCATGTAGACCTTCAATCCCGGCGCAAACATTGCCAGTTCATGCCGCCAGTTGGACAGCAGCGTAAGCGGGGCCACAACAAGAGCCGGTCGGCCTGAATCGGCATGGAACAGAAGCCACGCAATCGTCTGAATCGTCTTGCCGAGACCCATATCATCCGCAAGCAACGCACCAAAGCCATTATCTGTGAGAAAGCGCATCCATGCTACACCTCGCGCCTGATAATCCCGCAGAACCCCGTTCAATCCTGGCGGATGCGGACAGTCCCCGATGGGAATGCGCCCCGACGCGCGAACCCGCTCTATCAGTCCGCGCAGCCAGCCATGCGTCGCCAACTCGTCGATTTCTATGCGCCCTATGCGCCCTATGCCGCTCGCAAAAGACATGACTTCCGCGCGCGTCATCTGTGCGCCGCTGGATTTCTCCAGCGCCCTTAGGGCCTCTCTCAATATTCCGCGATCAACCTCTATCCAACGATCGCGGAAATACACCAGCGACGAGCCTTGGTCCAGCAGAAAGCGTATCTCTTCGGCGGACACTTCTTCGCCGGCAACACGTATACGCAGCCTTGCCGTTGCGATCTTGGCTTCCAAAGGGGCGTCGTCGCCAGATTTCGGCGACATCTCCACCACTGCGGTGATACCCACCGCCATGTCAACCCCTTCGACAGCATACCCCGCCTCGCTCAGCTCGCGAGCGCCGCTTTTTACGAACAATTCCGCCTCTGCGTGCGAAAGTCTTGCGACAAGCGACTGGTTGCAGGATCTCAATCCTCTCAACGGACCGAACACATAAGCCGACTGTCCGAGCGCCTTCAGTGCACGACGGCCATGCGGCAGATCGCATGTCACCGAGAAGCGATCCTTTTCGGCGGCAAAACGAAACACCAGAGACTTCCTGATTGCAGCATCCTCCTTGCCGCTCCCGTGCCATTCGGCGAGGTCTGCCGCAAACTCGGCACATTCCGCATCATCCCATTTTACAAGTCCGGTACGACTCTTCAAGGCCATCATCCAGGCGTCGTGCAAAGTCTCATGGTGCCGATTCTCCGCGTCGGCCGAAATCGGCGTCATCACGAACGATCGCACATATTCATCAATCCAGATGTTGTCGGACCCGCTAAACGTTCGCCACCTGGCGTGCCATCCATCCTCCTCCTTGACCAAGTCGGGATAAAACCTTCCGCATGCCACCAAGCGCAAGGCCTCGCGTTGTCTGGAAGTCAATTTCATACATTCTCTTCCATTGTTGGTTGTCCCGGGTGGATTCGAACCACCTCGAAGAGGATCAAAACCTCCTATGCTGCCATTACATCACGGGACAATCGCGTGAACCGACCAGGCCGCAAAGCCTTGGCTTTTCAGAAACGCCGCTATTTCTCGTCCCCGCGCTTCGTTCGGGACTAGGCCGAAGACAGTCGATCCGCTACCGCTCATAACCGCTCCAACCGCGCCAGACCTCCTTAGCAGCGCCATCGCGTCGCCTATCTCGGGATGGAGGCGAATGGCACTCTCTTGCAAGTCGTTCACCATCGACGCGGCGATTCTTTCGAGATCACCGCTTTCAAGGGCTGAGCGCATATTATACACTATTGAGGCATCGTTTGTCACGCGCGACTTGCAGTTGGCATAAACTTCGCGGGTTGGACTCGGAACGCCCGGATTGCAGAGCACGAGGTTCAGAACCGGGAAAGGCGTACCATCCGGCAAAAACGGCGAGACGATTTCACCGCGCCCTTCCATGAGAACAGGTCCTCCAAGAACCAGCGATGGCACATCCGAACCGACCGACGCGCCGACGGCGGCAAGCTCTTCGCGCGACAACCCCTTGCCCCACATCTCGTTCAACGCAAGAAGCGTCGCCGCCGCGTCCGCGCTGCCGCCGCCAAGCCCTCCGCCGACGGGTATCCGCTTCACTACGCCTATCGCCGCGCCGCGCGACCGGTCGAGCGCGCACGCCGCTTTCAGGCAAAGGTCGTCCTCGAAACCGGCGTCGCTTGAAAGGCCGTCCGCCGAAGCCACGCTTACCGTATCGGAAAGAGACACCGGTACGACAATGGAACGGAGCGCGTGAAAACCGTCTTCACGCACTCCGAACACCTCAAGCGTGAGGTTGACTTTGGCGAAAGCCTCAGTCGTCATTTTCGCCGTCGCCGTCCTCGTCTTCGTCGTCAACCGGGCAGCCGGCTGTAACATTGCTGTTCATCATGACCATCGCGGCGATCGCGCCGACGCTTACGCCGATGCTCTTTATCTCGTCGGCCGAAATGCGGCATATGCCTTTTACCGTCACCTCGTCGACGCGCATGTATGCGGAGGCGATTCCGCCTTTGGTCTCCCTGGGCAGAAGCGCCACAGCAGGCGCGATGGATGCGCGAGTCGCATCGTCGAGCGAGGCGATAACCGCCGGAGCAACCGCCTGGACAATTCCGGAAAGCGACATGACCGATGCCGCGGCAAACTTTTCGCCGGCTGTTTCGGGAAGCGTCGCGGCGAAACGCTGCGCCGGAGTGAACTGCGGCTTGAAGCCTGCGATCGCGAAACCGCCAACCTGCTTTTCCGTCGCAGGAACGCGACCGTTCTTCTGGCAGGAAAGCGCAGCGGCGATATCCTTGTTCAAGTCGTCGAAGTCCACGTCTGCAAGCTCGTTGGTCGCTGCGGCCTTTTTCCACGAGACGAGGGCGGATGGATCGAGCTCGAGTCGCGTGGCCTTGCCGAATGTCAACTTCATGAATGACGACGTGTCGATTTTGTACTTCGCCAGAACCTCTGCGACGGCTTTCCAGCCGGCCTCTGCGTCGATCTTCTGGAAGGCGTTCTCGGACGAGACGAGTTCATCGGCGGCAGCGTTGGCAAAAGGGCTGTCGCCAAATGGCGCCGTGCCAAGCCTGGCGAGCGCCGAGCCTGGCAGGGCTTTGTATTCGCCGTAAATGTCAACGCCGGCGTCGCCTACGCGAATCGCGCCCTTCATCGACGAAAGGCCCTTTGCAAGATCAATATCTTCCGCGCTCAAAGGACATTCGCCTTTTCCTTCGGCAATCTTCTTGACCGCAGCGTCCAGTATCGGCGAGAGCAGTTCCGTCGCCCTCGGCAGAATGTCCACGCGCGCGACATCGCCTTTCATGGGCTTCACGAGAGACGAAACGTCAGCCAGCGCGAGCGACACCTGTTCGCGCCTGTCGCTGGCCACCGCCCATTTGCCGCTCTGCGAGAAAGCTACGTATGTGAGGTCGTCCGAGCCCGCTTCAAACGGCGAACCCTTCACGCAAACCATCCCGTTCGTCTCGACAGCGCCTTCGTGCATCTTGAGGAACTCTTCCTTCGGCAATGCCATTGGATATACGACCGCGTATTCGAGAACATCGTCAATGTCATCCAGATCCTTGCCGTCCGCCGCCGCTGCTTTCGCAAGCTCCTCGGAGTCGAAATACAGGGCGAACGCCATGGACGCCCCCTGGCGCATCGGCCCGAAGAAGTCGCTTCCGGGCAATTGCGGTATCTGCGACGCCGCCATGACGCCCAGCATCTGGTTGCCGCTGATCTCGCCGATCTTGGCGACGGCGGCGACGAGACCGTCGGTTCCGGCGATCTGCAGAGAGCCGACGCGCTCCCAAGTCGCGGCGGAGGACGCGAGCGCCAATACGCCAGCGAAAACTGTAATGCACTTCTTCATCACGGATGTATCCTTTCTGCCTCTTCAGGCGGTTTTTGTTCTGAGATCTTCCACCGCGGCGGCGACGTTCGCGAAAAGCTTCGCGAGCTTGGCCTTTGGAACCGTCGAAAAAGCGAGCCGCACAAGACCGGAGAGCACGATCGTGCCCGTCGAATATTTCTCAATCAGATGGCGGCGCACGAGCTCGGCGTCTACGCCCACAGGCTTCACGCACATGAAGTAGCCCGAGTTGAACGGCATCGCTTCGAAGAGACGGGCGTATTCGGGATGACGCCTGAGAACGCGCCTTATCTCCGCGTAGCGGCTTTTGAGCACATTGTATTTCTCGCGCTTCTGGCGCACATAGCCAGGATCGGCATACGCGGCTATCGCCAGATGCTCTCCGAGCGACGACGAATTCGAAATGGAACTTCGCACATCGCCCGCGGCCTTCGCTTCAAGAGCCTTCAGCTGATCCTCGGTGGCGCCTTTGAACGCGAACGACATGAAGCCGACGCGAAGCCCCCATACGTAATCCTCTTTGGTCGTTCCGTCGAGCTTTACGGCAAGAACGCGTTCGTCAAGGTCGCAGAACTCCGCGAAGAGCGACTCCTTGTGCACTCCCTTTTCATAGACGAGACCAAAGTAGGCGTCGTCAAGGATAACGACCACGCGCTTGCCCTTCTCGGCGGCGGCTTTGACGGCGGCTACGATCTTCGGAGCGTCCTCAAGCGTCGCAGTGTAGCCTGTGGGATTGTTCGGGAAGTTGAGTATGAGTATCTTCTTCCCGCCGGGCGCCAAAAGCGCGGAGCGCAGCGCAGCGGCGTCGAACGCGCCGTCCTTGAAGGTGTTGAACTTCCGCACGCGGCAGCCGACCGCCTCTTTGAAGATGAGTTCGTAGTTGTCCCAGTACAGGTCTGGTATCACGAGCTCGTCTCCAGAGCCGGCAAACAGCTCCGCCGCGACTCTGAGACCGTGGGTGAGCGCGTTTGTGACGACGGGGTTCGAAAAGGTTTTGCCCTTGAGCGACGGATTCTTTTTGAACTCCATCGCCCTCCACACCTCGCGCAGTTTCGGCAAACCGAAGCTGCCGGCGTACAGGAATGCCTTCTTGCCGAGGCCGACGTTCTTGGTGAAGCAATCCATCACAAGAGGCGAACCATCCTCTTCGAAAGCCATGCCGATGGTTGCGTTTATCTCGCACGTTCTTGCTTCCGCGCCCTGCCCGAGTATTCCGCCATACGGAAAGTACATGCGCTTTCCGGACGCCGAAAGAAACGACGAGGCGGCGCCAAGCGTTTCATTGAGCTGTTTCGCTAGTCTGTTCATTGGTTGCAATATTATATCATTTTACGCCGCGAGGCGTCTTGCGGCCGCCGCCCTTTCGTTCCTCCGAGGCGGGCGTTGCGGAGCCGTCAAGAGATTGTTCGTGTATCGGTATGCGGATTATGCGCATGACGGGCGCTGTGTTCGAGCGGTAGCTGCGCCCTTCGGGATCTGCAATGCGGAATGTCAATTCGACCTTGTACGGAACGGAATTCGATTCCGCAAACTCATCCTCGAAAGAACGTTCTTCGTTCTTGGACTGCACCTCGTCGGCCGTCTTGAGAACGCGGCAGTTGAACCCGACAATGCCATCGGATATGAGAACGGGCTGATACATTTCGTCGTTGGCGAAGCTGAAGTCTATGTCATCGGGATTGTCCTTGGGGCGAAGCGCGACATCCGGACACTGCCGGGCATAAAGGCCGGTGACCTCGACTCTGTCCTTGTAGTCGTGATTCCCCTCCTCGAGAATCATCACCTGCACACGGTGAACCGTGTCGGCGACCGCGCTTTTGTTGCCGACTATCGCAGAGCCGGTCTTGGACCACTCTATCACATCGGAATCGTCCGGATCTTCTCCGTCGCCGTTGTTGGTCAGCACAAATCCATAGCGGTCGTCCTGCTGTCCGTCATGCGGATAGTACATGCTGCGCAGACCGGAAATCACCTGGTTTAGGGCGAAGTCGGTGCGCTGCATCTTGTCCATGTAGTCGGTCGATATCTGCCAACCGCGGCTCACGGCGTTGAACGTGGCAACTGCGACCGAGGTGAGAACTCCGACAAGAAGAACCGCAAGAAGCATCTCCACCATCGTGAATCCGCAACGTCTCATTCGGGCTTCCTCCAGAATGTGATATAGCTCTCTTCCTCGCCGTTTCCGCGACGGCGGTCGCCCCATCTGACCGTTACCCGAACGGTGTAAAGGTATCCGAGTCGCTTCAGATCTTCGTCGCTGTCCTTTCTGTTCAGTGCTTCGCGCTCCCACGTGTAGCCGTGGAACTTCTCCTCTTGCGCCCTGGTGAGGCGCGCGTTCTTGCCGGCGATCATATCCCAAAGTTCCGTCGCCTTGGTTTCGGGGACGTCAAGGTCTTTGTCGGGATCCTGCACGTCAGATAGCGGATATGCCATATCGCCAAGGTCCATGACCTCCTGCGCCGTCTCAAGATACGTGGACGAAAGCATCATCCTCTGGCTTTGCGACATCGAGACCAGAATCGTCGTGAGGCCGAAGCCCAGTATCAAGGCGGCGAAGAGAACCTCCAGCAGAGTGAATCCGCCGCGCATCGCAAACCGCCGCGCCATCATTCATCCTCCCCCGCGCCAAGCACTTTCACCGCACCAAAGCGATCGACCTTTATGCAAAGACCGTTTTCAGGCGCAGATCCGTCAGGATATACCCAGACCTTGTGCGGTTCCGTACGCCCGTTTACCTCCCAGACTATCGAAACCGGCTCCTGGTCGTCAATCCCGGCCGAAACCGTCGGCGGATTGGAAGCGTCGTCTTTCCCGGCGGACTTCTTCTCGGCCTCCTTCGCCTGCGCGTCATTCAGCTTCCCTATCAGATAGTCGACGTTCGAGAACACGGATATCTTTGGCTTGGCCTTCGCGTCGTCCGGCGAATAATCGAGTTCTTCCCCCTCCTTGAGAACCTTGAGCCTGATTCCGCGAACGACATCCGACGAGATCGGAGCAAAAAGCACGTCTTCTACCGTCTGCCCGCCTTCGCCGGACGATTCTTCGCCGCCCGCCGCCGGTTCGTCGTCCACCAGCGACACGGTTGTTCCCTCAAGCGTCATGGCCGACGTTACTTCACCGGCCGACATTATCTTTGCGGAGTTTATATCGACTTTTGCGCACGGCTCGTCGTCAACGGTCGCCGTGGAATACGTAATCACGCTCGGCTGTTGCGACACAAGCGCGACCGACCTGGCGTGGCGTATCATGGCGAATATGTCGCGCGTCGCCGCGCGAACACGCGCCGCGCCCTGCCCGGCGCGCACATTGACCACGCTGGCCGTCACCATTATCCCGATAATGGCGACGATCGCAAGAAGCTCTATCAGTGTGAAGGCCCTGCGCATCACGCTACGCAGAACAGGCCCGAATCAGTTCGAGCCGCCCGATTTCCTGGTGGTGTCGCTGCGAATGTCGTCATCGTTGCCGAATTCCGTATCAGGACCTGCCGAAATCACCACAAAGCGCCGCGCACCCTTCTTCTCGAGCTTGTACTCGGTGCCCCACGGATCCTCTAGCGCGCCTTCGCCGCCCTTGAGGATGGGCTCGTCGTCGCCATTGTCCTTTATGAGGTCGCGCAGATCGCCAGGATACTTTTTGTTGGCGAGATAGTACGACGTGATTGCGTTGGAGATGTTGTCGACCGACTCCTTGGCGGCCGTCTGCTTCGCACGCTCCAGATTCGAAACGATGCTCTGCACTGCAACCGTGCCGAGAATGCCGATGATCGCCACCGCGACCAGAATTTCCATGAGCGTAAAGCCGGCGCGCATGGCAGCGGCAACCTTCTTCTCTTCAGACTTCATAATCGAAACTCCTTTCACTGTCTTTGTAGTATAACATATTTAACCTGACCTGCGCTACCCTCAAGGGTTTTGAACATTGTCATTTTGCATTCTCTTCAATCCGGCATCTGCGGCGGCGGCTGGTCCAGAGGGGTCAGAACGGGATCGGAATAAGGCGCCGCGGAATCGACAACCGCAAACGATATATAGCTGGGCGCGCCCCACGATGTGGATTTCAGCCGCCCGAACACCGCGACATCCACGCGGTTTGTCGGCGACATTTTCCTCTTGTCGAGCGTCACAAGCGCGGTGTCGTGCGAAAGGCGATCCAGTCTCGCCGCGCCGAGATCGTCGTGAACGACGGCGAACGCAAAGTCTTCCGAACCCTTCGCCGTCAGGGTGAACACCCTCTCTTCCTCCTCCGCCCTGAGAACATACGCCCATGCAAAAGCCGTGGCGTATGTGAGCTCCGGCCAAACAGGAGCTTCCGCCACAGGCCGGGGCTTCACGGCTATCACGGCAAGAGGCGGTATGGCGTCGGGACGCAAAGCGGCCGCCGACTCCTTTAGCCTTTTCATGTCCAGCCCGTTCGCAGGCAGCGCCGTCGGGTGCGCCTTGGCGCTCAGATAATCGACTTCGTTCGTCACACCGGCCAGCGACTTCCTGATAAGCACCTGTATCAACGGCGCGAGGAGCCCCTTTTCCACCGCCGCCTGCTTCGTATCGCTTTTCATGGAACGGCTGGCCTCCAATGCGGCCCTTAGATAGTACAGATCGCTCCAGCTGCGGCCAGCCGTCGTAAGCCAGTAAGGCGCAACGGACGCAAACACATCGCCGTTTGTTCCGACCGGAGCGGTATCGGCGTTCGACGGGAACACCCACGTCTGGTTCGAAAGCCAGAGCCGCGCCATGGCCTTCAGCCGAAACGCGTCCGTAGTCATCAGCGATCGGGGCAGCGACCGCCAGAACGCGTCGCCTACCCGTGCGCGCGAGCAGTTGCCGAATGTTGGATAAGGAAATATTATGTTGGGGAAATCAAGATCCACGCCGAGTTCGCGCCCCTCGTTGTCAAGCGTCACATTCGTAAGACCGGGGTATGTCGCCAGAAACGCATCCAGCGCTTCGCGCCCGTTGGGCGAATGGTAATGGTCTCGATTCATGTACAGGTCGCCAACATTCCCGCCCGATCCTTCGTTCGCAAGCTTAAGCTTGGCGACAAAACAGCCAAAATCGAAGTCCCAACCAAAATTCTGCGCGCCAAGTGCTATGGAACGCCCGAACACGCCTGTGGCATCCACGCTGGCGAGAGGCCCGGATATCATAGGCCTGGTGCGCATCTCGCGCGCGTACTCCACAAGCTCCTTGAACCTCCGTTCTCCAGAAACCCGCTTCAAATCGCTGTCGTTCGCGATGATTTCGGGATCGCGAAAGCCGAGGTCTATCGCCTTCTCCAGTTCATCCAGGCTTTCGCCCGGCTTTTTCATGTACGCGAGGGAGCAGGCGAGGTTGTAATGCCATGTCGGATCGTCGGGCAGAAGCTTCACGCCCTTGCGGCACGTCTCTATCATCGTGGAGGTGTCGCCCTCGCGAAGAGCGGCCATGAACTGCAGCCTCAGCCTTTCATGCACCGGCTGGCGCGCGGGATAGTCCCAAATCGACAGAACCGCAAGAAATATGCAGGCCAGCGCGTTCATAATCCGATCTTCATCCAGCGGGGAAGCTTGACCATCTTGGCTTCGCGGCTCTGGTTGGTCGAAAGCGACTGCGCCGTGCCTATCGAAGGGGACTCGAGCGACGCAAGGCGCGCCATCATGGCCTGTTGCGCGAATGCCTGCTGCTGGCGCATCTCCTCGCTCTTCTGGCGTTCGGCCATAAGCTCCTTCTCGCGAAGATGCAGTTGCTCCCTCAGCGCCTGTGCCTCCGCCTGAAGTTGCGTGACATCTTTAACGCCGGCGGCGGCCCGAGCGATTTCGGTTTCCCGCACCTTGAGCTTTTCGGTCAAATCGCGAATGCGGTCTTCATACTCGAACGCCCTTCTCTCACTCACCCGCCTGAGCTCCTCCAGCTCCTTGCGGTACTGCGCCGTACGGGGATCTTCCGGACGCTCGACAAGCGCTTTGCGCGTCATCTCTTCGATGTTTGCGCCCGCGCGCTTGAGAAGGTTGCGGCGACGCTCGAGAAGCCTGTCGGCGCGTTCCTGGTGGCGCTTGCGGAATTCATCAGCCTCGCGCTTTTCCTCCTCGAGCATTTTCTGCAGTTCCCCGGCCTCGTTCGTCATTGCCGAAAACATCGCCGCCTGGATGTCGGCGATTTCGCTCGCGGCCTGCGGCAATCGGCGCAGCTCGTCCTCAAGCGACGTTACCTGCTCCTTGAGCTTGTCGGCTTCGCGCTTCGCATCCGCCAACCGCTGTGCGTCGGCGACGACCTGCGCCTCAAGCTCCTTGACGCGCGTCTCGTCCACGACGATCTTCTCGACTTCCACCGGAACCTCGACGCGGACCTCCTTGACGACAACTTTCTCGACGGGAACCTCGACGCGGACTTCCTTGACGACAACCTTCTCCTGCACAATCACCTTCGGCGCAGGCTGTTCAGGCGCGGCAGGAGAGACCGGCGAGGCCGGCTCGACAGGGCGCTCGTCTTCCACGAACGGAGCGCGCACCTCTACAATGGTGGCCGTCTTGGGGAGGCGCCCCGACGCAAGAAGCGCCTCCGCGGCGGCTCTGTGGAACGGACCTCTAGGATTGCCATCGCCCAAATCTATGGAATAGCGCATGTCGAGGAAAGGGACTTCCTCGACGCGCCGCCATACGATGTTGTCGTCAGACAGCTCCTGCCCAGGCTGTATGCGGCCCATCTTGGCCCATGCAACAAGCTTCTCTTCCGATTCGGGTCCGAACGTCTCGTCCTGCGTGCGCAGGAACCATTTGGCCTCATTGTCGCTCACTTCTTGCCTCCGAAGATTCCGCCCAGAGAAATGCCCTGCTTCTTTGCGCTGGCAAGTTCGCGCCTCGCCGCCGCCTCAAGCGCCGCCAGCCCGGCCGCTCCGCCAGCGCCGGAGAAGCGCGGTTCCGCCTTCGGCGGCGGAGCGTCTGACACGATCACTTCGGGTTGGACGACCTCCGCGTTGGCATTCTTCACAAGCGCCGAGAACTTTGTTACCGCCTCCAGCTGGGATCTCAAGTCGGCCAGCTCCGTCTCGAGAACCCCGGCCTTCTTGACTGCCGCGTCCCGCTCGGCCTCGGCCTTTGCGGCGCGGGATTCTGCGCTCTCGGCCCGCTCGCGCGTGCGGAACACGTCGGCTTTCATCGCCTCGCGTTCGGCCTCGGCCGCCTTCGACGCGTTCGCCTGAGCGGACGACAGCTCCGCGATCTTTGCCTCCATGAACGCAATCGTCTTCTTCGTGGTCTCGGCCTGCGCGGCCACGCGCACCTCGAGATCCGCGAGCGCCGCAGTCTTCGCGTCCAGTTCGGCCTTGAGCTTCGCCTGCTCTGCAGAGGCGCCGCCGCTCAATTCGTAAAGGCGCGTATCGCGCGCAATCGTACCCGCCTCCAAAAGCCCGTCGACGACGCGACGGTTGAACGGACCGTAGAATACGCCCTGCTCGGCCTCGACGAGCCACGTCATGCCAAGTTCCGGCACAAGCGGGGCGGCGACCCAGTGCTTCTGATCCTTTGAGACGCTCGACGTCGGCCCTATCCGCGAATCGCCCGCCCATTCGACAAGCGTCGCGATCTCGACAGGGCCGAACGCCTTTCCGTCCTCGCCTCGGATGTAATAACCGGAACTGTCCTTTTCGGGCATGGCCTTGGCTTACGAGAACTTCACCGGATCGACGTGCCAGATGTCGCGCGCATACTCCAGAACCGCGCGGTCGGAAGAGAACCTGCCGGACCTCGCGATGTTCACGAGCGACATGCCGTTCCACTTCTTCACGTTGCGATATGTGGCATCCACGCGATCCTGCGCCTCCATGTAGCTGCGGAGGTCGGCCAGAAGCATGTAGTAGTCGTTGTAGTCGAGAAGACTCCTCAGAATCGGATCGAAAAGCCCCGGCTCCAGAAGCGAGAACACGTTGGCCTTGATCATGTCGAGTGCCTCGCGTATCTCGGGATCGTTCTTGTAGACGTCGCGCGAGACATAGGAGGGACGGCGCAGGGCGACATCCTCGGTTCTCATTCCGAAGAGGAACATGTTGTTGTCGCCGACCTCCTGGTTGATCTCGACATTTGCGCCGTCGTAGGTTCCGAGCGTCAGCGCGCCGTTCATCATGAACTTCATGTTTCCCGTTCCGCTGGCCTCCATGCCGGCGAGCGAAATCTGCTCCGAGACCTCGGCGGCCGGCATGATCTTCTCGGCGAGCGAGACGCGGTAGTCGGGCAGAAACGCGACGGAAAGCTTGCCGCGCGTTTTCGGGTTCGAGTTGACCACGCCCGCAATACCGTGTATGAGACGGATGATGAGCTTCGCCATGTAATAGCCGGGCGCGGCCTTTGCGGCGAATATGAAGCTTCTGGGCACGGGATCGTACTTCGGATCGGCCAGCAGCCTGTTGTAGAAGATAATGATGTATAGCGCGAGCAGAAGCTGGCGCTTGTACTCGTGGAGGCGCTTCACCTGCACGTCGAATATGGCATCGGGATCGAGTTTGACGCCGAGATTCCTCATGACCCAGTTGGAGAGCTGGCCCTTGTTGCTGCGCTTGATCTTGGCTAGCGCGGCGAGGAACTTCGGGTTGCTCCCGAATTTTTCGAGCTTCTTGAGCTGGTCGAGACTGGTTATCCACGTGTCGCCGATCGACTCTGTGATGAGCTGCGCCAGCGCCGGGTTGGCCTTGAGAAGCCAGCGGCGCGGCGTTATGCCGTTCGTCACATTGTGGAAGCGCTCCGGGAAGAGATCGTAGAAATCCTTGAAGAGGCTGTCCTTGAGAATCTGCGAGTGGAGCTCGGCGACGCCGTTCACCGAAGACGTCGACACGAGGCACATGTTCGCCATGCGCACATAGCGCTCGCCCGACTCGTCGATTAGCGACATCCTCTGCAGGCGGCGTATGTCGCCGGGATAGAGCGCGCTTATCTGCTGAAGGAAGCGGCCGTTGATCTCGTAGATTATCTGCAGATGGCGCGGCAGCAGCCTCTCCATCATTGGCACGGGCCACTTCTCGAGCGCCTCGGGAAGGATCGTGTGATTGGTGTAGCCCGTCGAACGACGGGTAAGGTCCCACGCCTTGTCCCAATCGAGTCCCTCCTTGTCGATGAGAATGCGCATCAGTTCAGGCACGACTAGCGCGGGATGCGTCTCGTTGAGATGTATGAACACCTTGTCCGGCAGCGCGTCCCAGCCGTCGTTCGTCTCGCGGTAGCGACGCAGGATGTCCTTCAGCGAGCAGGCGACGAAAAAGTACTGCTGCCTCAGACGCAGCTCTTTTCCCGCCGTTGTGTTGTCGTTCGGGTAGAGAACCTTCGTGAGGTTCTCGGCGAGAACCTTGGTTTCCACGGCCTCGACATACGAGCCCTTGTTGAAGTCCGCAAGGTCGAATTCGTCGACAGCCTTCGCGGACCACAGCCTGAGCGTGTTGACCGCGTTGTTGTAGCCCACGATCGGCAGATCGTAGGGCAGGCCCTCGACCGTCTCGTCCGGAACCCAGCGCCACTGCTGGCGGCCCTTGATCGTCGCACACTCGACATGTCCGCCGAAGTGCACGGTCTGCGCGTATTCCGGGCGAGCCATCTCCCACGGATAGCCGTCCTTGAGCCAGTGGTCGGGTTCTTCCACCTGGCTGCCGTTGACGATCTTCTGGCGGAAGATTCCGTAGTCGTACCTGAGGCCATAGCCCATTCCGGCAAGATCCAGCGTAGACATCGAGTCAAGGTAGCACGCGGCGAGCCGCCCGAGGCCCCCGTTTCCGAGACCGGCGTCGCTTTCGTAGTCGCGCAGGCTGTTCCAGTCGATGCCATACTCCTTCAGAGCGTCGCGGCAGAGCTGGTCGGCCTTGAGGTTGATGACGTTGTTGCCGAGGAGACGGCCGATGAGGAACTCAAGCGACAAATAGTAGACGCGCTTTGTGTTCTGGCGGTGGTATTCCTCCTGCGTGTTGATCCAACGCTCGACTATGCGGTCGCGCACAGCGTTTGCGAAAGCCGTGTACTGGTCGCGCGGAGTGGCCTTGGTCTCGTCCTTCGCGAGAGAATAGCGCAGGTGCCAGGCGAAATCCTCCTTGAGCCCTTCCACCGACATCTCGACGCGGCGGTCCTTCTTCCTCGTAGCTGTTTTCTTTTCCATGTTCTTTCCTGTTGTCTTGCCTCAAATCAAACTTGCGTCCGCTCGCGGCTAATCACTTGCCGAAAAGCCCCTTGACCGCGTTGCCTGCACCCTTGAGCGCATCGGTGGTGACATCCACCGCGGCGCCCGCGCCGGACTTCACGGCGTCAGTCGTCGCGCCAAGCGCCTTGCCTGCACCGTCAGCCGCCGAGCCGATCGCCTTCCCTGCGCCCTCGGCGACGGATCCCGCCGCCTTGCCGACGCTCGCGGCGGTGGAGCCAACCGCTTCGCCCGCGCCCTCCGTCGCGGAACCGAGCGTCTTGCTCACGGAATTGAAGGCCGCGCCGGCGCCGTCCGTTGCAGACCCCAATGCCGAGCCTGCGGCGTCCATCGCCTTTCCGGCCGCACCGCCCACGGCATCGACCGCGCCCTGCACATCGACGTCTTTCACCGCGTCCAAAACCTGGTTGGCGCCGTCGAGCCCCATGTCCTTGAGCGCACCGCCCAAATCCACGAGCCCCTGCCCGAGAGCGTTCATCTGCTTCATGATGGCGTCGAATATCTCGTTCGCGGCCTCGCTCCAGTCGACACCGTTCGACTCGCGTCCGATGCCGGTAAGTTCGATCTTCGTCGGAAGCGTAATCGGCACGGGGCCCCACTGCACCTTCACGCCGTCGATGAGCAGGTGGTCGATGACGACCTTCTTCGCGGGCTTCTCGTCCTTGGCGGCAGGCTCTTCCGCCTCTTTGGCAGGCTCTTCCTTGGATTCGCCGGCAGTCGCCTTCTGCACGTTCTCAAGAATGGCCTCGAAGTTGTTCACGCCGTCCTTGCTCACATAGGATACGAACACGTCGCGTATCGTTATGTCGTTTATGACGACCGTATCGGAAAGCGCCGAAAGCACCTCAAGCTCCACGTTCAGCGAACCGAGCTTGAACGCCTCCGCCGGCGTGTAGCCCTCCGGATTGAAGAGCGTAACATCGCCAACGCGCAACTTCCCCGTATAGAAGTTGAGCCCGAAGTCGCCCAGCCTGAACGCCGTTCCCGTTATTTTGGGCACGGCTCCGTTGGCCGCGCTTTTCGCAACGGGCGATATCCAAAGCGGCAGGGCCAGAACGGCCGCCACGACTGCCACGACGATCCAAAGGAGCGTCTTGAACACTGTTTTAACTGCTTTTTTCATTTGAGTTCCTCCACTGTTATTTTGGTTCGGTGTCCCGAACCAAGGGTTTCGACTTCCATGACATTCGCCATCCAG
Source organism: uncultured bacterium (assembly GCA_902776615.1). GTDB lineage: Bacteria > Verrucomicrobiota > Kiritimatiellia > RFP12 > UBA1067 > UBA1067. Next base: position 38,359 of record CACYQU010000005.1, on the reverse strand, counting down.
CGATCGCCAAATTTCTTTATTCTGGTTCCCCAGAGCCGCCTCACAGGACGGCCCGAGGCGAACTCTTCGGCCTGCATCAGCGCGCCGGTCTTACGGTCCACCCACACACGCACGGCGCGGTCGCCCTTCTTCATCACGATCACGGCGCACTTCTGGCCATGCACCGACTCGGCCTCGCGCTCGGCGTCAAAGGAAAAATCGTCCCACCACAGATAGTCGAGAGTTATGTCGCTCCACGTCACGTCTGTTCCGAGTATACGGCCGTCCTTCTCGAAGGCGACCGCCTCGCCCGCGCCGTCCCTCACGACAAGATCGGTCTCGCCGCCCTTGCGCGTAAGCGTATAACCGTACTCCGCCTGCGTGAAGCCCTTGCGATTCCTGAGGATTATGCGCCCGTCAAGCTCGACGTCCGCAGGCACCATCGTGCGGCAGCTCGCCACAAGTTCGGCGGGCGTCGCGTTCGTCGCGATCATGAAACTGGCTATGAGCGCAATCACTTCAAAGACGCCTCCAACTCCTTGTCCTCCGGACCGCCCGCCTTGCGCCCAGTCTCATAGTACCTGAGGGCAACCGCTTTGTTTCCAGTCGCCTGCATCACGAGATTCGCCATGTTGTAATAAGCGCGATAATCTCTGGGATTGGCCCTGATTGCGCGCGAGAGCAGATCGTCCGCCTCGGAAAAGCCCCCCTCTCTCGCAGCGCATACGGCCATCATGTTTAGCGCGGCGACATCTTCGGGCGTCTCGGCAAGCACCTCTGCCAGTTTCCGCTTCGCTCCGGCCAGATCGCCGTCGCCCATCATAAGACCAGCCTGCATGACACGCGCTCTGCCGCTGGACGGATCTTTCTGGAGAAGTTCCGCTATCTTTTCCTCCGTCTTCGCGCGCGCGGCCTTTCGCTGCATCTCCCTCTGGCGCGCGCGCTCCTTTTCCATGAACGCATCCTTCTGCTTTTCCAGCTTCGGCATATCCTGCCCCTGCGCGCCAGCCCGGGATTGCGAGCCGTCCTGCGCGCCTGCTTGGGCGGGCGGACGCCCCCTCGAAACGTCATTGCCGGACTGCCGTCCCCGCCTCTCCGCAAACTTCTTCTCAAGCTCGGTCGTGTCGGTAACCGCGACTGCCTTGGCGTTTTCACGCGCTTGCGCCATCAACAGCGAATCTATGGCCGCGTTTACGTAAGCACGCTTGTTTCTGACGGACGCGAATTCGACCGTGGCCGCGCGCTCGGGATTGTCGCGCTCGACCTTGTCGAGTTCGTCAAGCGCCTTGCGGTACTCCGCTATCGCTTCGGTCGTTTTCCCATCGGCCGCAAAATCGGCCGCGTTGTCGATAGCGGCGTTCGCGTCTTCCATGATCTCGGAAAGCCTGGCTTTGCCGCCGCGACCGGCACCGGACCCGAACGGCCAGTACCATGCCGCTTCAGCCGTGGCGGCGAACGCCACGACCGCAAGGACGCCTAGCACCCTTGCGACCGGACGATTCTGCGACATGCCGCGTTTCACGCCAAGCATTCCGTCTGAATGGTGCTCACTCCGCGCCAAGGCAAAGCCCGATGCGCTTGATGTCCGCAGCGTCCAGCGCGTACGCGGGGTCGATTTCCACCGGAACGCCCTTCTTCACCGAGACCCCCGCCTCGGCAAGCCACTTGAGCCACTTGGCCTGCAAGTCGGCCTTGCAGGTCGCCGGGGAGTCGGCGCCTTCCGCGTTCTTCACGGGCGAGAACTCGTCCTTCTGGTCGAAGGCGAGGAACGCCGCGCGCTTTGCGTTGGGGAGTATGTCGAATATGAACTTCTCGAACTTGTATCCGTTTGGCTCGGAAGGCTTTGCCACGCAACCTTTGCCGTCCACGACCGGAATCTTCTTGAACGCAAGATGAAGCGGCATGTTTTTCGACGCCTCCCGCTCGAGGAACGCACGGTCGAAAACATGTATGGCGGGCGAACCGTACAGGAAATACAGCTTGCCGTCCTTGCCCTTGCGCTTGCACTGCTCGTCGGTCATCTCGGTATATTCGACCATGCGATACTGCGAACCGAACTGCATCGGCACGCCGACTTTCTCGAACGGATCGCGCTTGGCGCAGAGCTTGAGGGAGTATTCGGACCGCTCCTGAACGTGATACCCGATGAACGCCGGATCGGCGATCTCCACGAGAGGATTGTCGACCTGGAAGAAAAAGACCGACCTTATGCCGCGCTTTTTCATGTCGGCCAGCGCGCCGGACCTCTTGAGCGCCGCGAGAAGACCGCCGTGCCCGTCGGGGCTCATGAACACATGGCCGGGCGCGTCGAGGATTATCTTGCCGTCTTTCGTCATTCCGGGCCACATGCCCTGCGTAAAGAAGAACACGTCCTTTTTGTCGAGGCCGAAGTAGTTGTTGTCTTCAAAGCACTTGACCGTCGCGGCATTGTTGGCCTCGCTGGTCATGACATAGAACGGAATCGGCGCGCCATAGCGATTCCCTCGCGCAAGCACCTTGCGCGCATGGAAATAGAAGAGCGGCGCATTCGTGACAGGACCTATCGAATAGCATCCCTTCGGGCCGTCGTAACCGAGGCGGGAACCCTGCCCGCCAGCCACAAGAAGCGCCGCGACGCGCCCCGCCGCAAGCTCCTTTTCGCCGGCCGCCACAGCCTCGGCGAGCTTCTTGCCCTTCAGCACCGCCACTTTCGGGGCCTTGCCCTTGGAACTGTCGGGCACCTCGGCGCCCTTGGCAAGCGCGTTCTGGCAATACTTGATGTTTTTCGGCTCGATTGTCGCTATCTGCGCAAGAAGCTGCTCGCGCTCCTTCTTGGAAAGCTTTTTCCAGAAGGCGAGCGCGTGCTCCTGACCACAGCTCTTGAGAACCTTTTCCGCCTCGGCGTAATTCATCTTCGTGATTCCTTTCGCTTTCTTTGGTGCGACTGACGGGGTTCGAACCCACAACCTTCGGCTTCGGAGGCCAACGCTCTATCCAATTGAGCTACAGTCGCGCAATGCAATTTGAAGTATTATACCATATCCTGCGCTGACGTGCATCCGCGACTGGTCCAATGGAACCGGCGGCCGGTCAAAGGATGGGTAAACTCCAGCTCGCACGAATGCAGGAAAAGCCGCCTGGCCTTCGCCGCGCCATACTTCACGTCGCCCACGACCGGATGCCCCGCCTCCGAGAAGTGAACCCGTATCTGATTCTTCCGCCCGGACTTGAGCGTAACCTCCACAAGCGTCCAGCCGCGTCCGCCGCCCAGTCGCCGCCACTCGGTGCGGGCGAACTTGCCTTCGCGAGGATCGGCGACGCTCGATACTTTCATGGTTCTGGGGTCGTCTCTGAGATACGACTCGAACACCCCGCTCTCGTCGGGGATCTCGCCCTCCACGCGCGCCAGATAGCGCTTGACCGTAAGCGCGTTCCAGTTGTCGCGTATCCGGTCGGCCAAGGCCTCGGATTTCGCAAACATCATGACCCCGCTCGTCTCGCGGTCCAGCCGGTGCACAAGCCACACCCGTGCACGGCTTCGCGCCTGTCCTTTGCGGACCCAGTCGTTGAGAAGGTTTTCGGCCGTGAGCTGGCTTTCGCGCGCCGCGCGCCCCTGAACCCGCGTATGCGTAGTGAGGAGTCCCGCGGGCTTGTCGATTACGACGAGGTCGCGGTCTTCGTAGATTATGGGCAGAGGCGGCTTTTTCAGAAAAGCTCCCTGACAGCCTCGTCGATCGCGCCCACCTCCACGACCTTGTTCTGCACCACGGGCAGAGCCTCAAGTTCGCGGAAGCCAGGCGGCGGATTGTCCAGAATGTCTGCGCCGAAAGCGCGGCGGCACGTCTCGGGGAACTTGTATGGCGTCGCAGTCGCCGCTATCACGCAGGGCACTCCGCCCTTCGGATAGCCCAACGCGCGCGCGACGTGCGTCGCAACCGCCGTATGGGGATCCAGCACATATCCGCAAGCGTCGCGCATGCGGCGCATCTCGGCCTCTGTCTCTTCGGGTGTCGCGACTCCGCCTTCGAAATCCGCGAACAGCCTCTCCTTCGCCGCGTCGCGCAGCTCGTAGCGTCCCTTTTCGGCGAGATCGGCCATCAGCCTCGCGACTTCGGCGCAATCGCCGTCGTTCATAAGCCACAGAAGCCGCTCGACGTTCGACGACTTGCGTATGTCCATAGACGGGGAGTTGGTTACCGTGAACTTCTCCCCGGGATCGTACACGCCCGTCTTCACGAACCGCGCCAGCACGTCGTTCACGTTCGACGCGACGATGAACCTGCGCACCGGCGCGCCGAGCTTCTTCGCATAGTAGGCCGCGAGTATGTTACCGAAGTTTCCGGACGGCACAACGACGTCGAACTCTCCGCCGAGCCGCGCCGCCGCAAGCACATAGTAGCCTATCTGCGGTACAAGGCGGCCGGTGTTGATCGAGTTCGCGCTTGATAGCGCAACGCCGTGCGCCGCGGCCTCGGCCGCGATCGCCTTGTCGGCGAAGATGCGCTTGACCGCCGCCTGCGCGTCGTCGAAATTGCCCTTGATCGCTATCGCGTGGACGTTCGCGGCCGCCGGCGTCGTCATCTGCAGGCGCTGCACGCGCGAAGTGCCGACGTTCGGGAAGAACACCGCGATCTCGGTTCCATCCACGCCCGCGAAGCCCTGCATTGCAGCCGACCCGGTGTCTCCGCTTGTCGCGGTGAGCACGAGTACGCGGCGCCCGCCGGCCGAATGACGCATGAAGACCGGCAGCATCGAAAGGGCGACATCTTTGAACGCGCCCGTTCTGCCGTGGAAAAGTTCGAGAATCTTGAATCCATCCGCATCGACGAGCGGAATCGGATCGCCCTCCGGAAAGCGCGACGCGAGCCGAGCGACTGCCGCCTCGCGCACAGTCTCCGGGAAGTCGCCGAAGAGCCGGGCGAGCACATGTCTCTCGGCCCCTGCGAGCGTTTCGCAGTCCTTTGCAAAACCAGTCGCCGCTTCGTCAGAAATCAGCGGCACATACAGCCCGCCGTCCGGCGCAAGCCCTTGAAAGACGGTTTCGACCGCGCCGGCTTCCGCCCCGGTCCGCGTACTTGCGTATTTCATCTTCCTCACCTGCCCGCTTCCAGAACCTGGCTCTCGTCGAGCGTCGCCACGTTGGCGGCTGCAAGAGCCGTCTCGGCTTTGCCGTTGTCGTTGAACCTGAAAACCAGAACCGCCTTCTCTCCGCTGTGGAATGAAAAGGCGTAGCTGTACTCTATATCGACGCCGGCCTTGTCGAGAATCGACATGACCTCCGCCATGCCGCCGGGACGGTCCGGAACGCAAACCGCCACCACCTTGCACACGTTCACGACGTGCCCTTTGTCGGTAAGCACGTTCTGCGCGCGCTCGTGGTCGTCGACGATCATGCGCACTATTCCGAAGTCGCTGGTATCGGCGAGCGACAGCGTCGCTATGTTTATGCCTGCGTCCGCGAGGTCGCGGCATATCTGCGAAAGCTGCCCCGGCTTGTTCTGAAGGAAGATTGATATCTGTCTTATCTGCATGGTTGAACCTCCTTAGTTGAACATGAACTCGACAACGTCGCCATCCTGCATCTCGTACTCCTTGCCTTCGGGCCTGAGGGCGCCCGCCGCGCGCGCGCCGGATTCGCCGCCGTACTTCACGTAGTCGTCGAACGAGACCACCTGCGCACGGATGAAGCCCTTTTCGAAGTCGGTGTGTATCACGCCGGCACAGCGAGGCGCCTTCCAGCCGCGGCGGAAGGTCCAGGCGCGGACCTCCTTCGGTCCGGCGGTAAGATAGCTGGCGAGGCCAAGCGTGTGGTACGCGAGCTTGATCGTGCGGTCGAGCGAACTCTCGGTCAGGCCGTAGCTCTCGAGGAACTCCTTCGCCTCGGCGTCGGAAAGCCCGGCGAGGTCGGCCTCCATCTGCGCGCATATGACGACAAGCTCCGCGCCCTGCCTTGCGGCGTAGTCCCTGAGTGCCGCCACGTGCGGATTGCCCTCGCCCGTAACATTGTCGTCGGCTACGTTCGCGCAGAAGATGACGGGCTTGTCGGTAAGGAAGTGAAGATCCTTCAGCACGGGCAGTATCGGGTCGCCGTCCTTGCGCGGGAACGAGCGGACGCTCCTGCCCTCCTCAAGATGCTTCAAGAGCGCCGCGCATGCCTCGGCCTCGGGACGCATCTGCGGCTTGGCCTGGGCCTCCTTCCTTATCTTGTCGTAGCGTTTTTGCAGCTGCTCCATGTCGGCGAGCACAAGCTCGGTCTCGATGACCTCCGCGTCGCCGGCCGGATCGATCGGCGCGGATTTGTTGCCGCCTTCCTGCACATGGATGATGTCGTCGTTCTCGAAGCACCTCACCACATGGAGGATTGCGTCGCACTCGCGGATGTTGGCCAGAAACTTGTTGCCGAGTCCCTCGCCCTTCGACGCGCCCTTCACCAGCCCCGCGATGTCGGTAAAATCGACCGTGGCGCGAATGATCTGCTGGGGGTGCACGATCTCCGCGAGCTTCTCAAGGCGCGCGTCCGCGACCTCCACGACGGCCGTGTTCGGCTCGATCGTGCAGAACGGATAGTTTTCGGCCGCGGCCTGCTGTTTCTTTGTCAGCGCATTGAAAAGAGTGGACTTGCCTACATTCGGCAACCCTACTATACCTACTGCCAGACTCATTTTTCCTCTTCTTCCTTCTTGACCTCTTCCTCCTGCGCAGGCTTCGCCTCGGCAGGCGGCGTGTAGCGCCAGTTGGGATAGTACATCTTTATGTTCTTCAGGTAGTATTGCGCGTCGACCACGCGGTCGTCGCGTATCGCCTCGAGATAAAGCCTCTCCAGCGCCGAAACGACCGTGTTGCTCGTGACGTTGGCGACGAGCCTGTCGTCATCGAGCTTCAGGCGATCCGCCCTGGCGAGCTCGCGCGTCTCGCGCGGCAGGTCGGGATCGTTCTCCGGCGCGGGCTTAGCGGCGCGGCGCACGCGGTTTGTCTCGCCGCCTATCACATCGGCCTCGCGCTCGCCGACCCATGTGAGATCGGCGGCGGTCTTCTCGGGTCTGAGCGCCGCCTCGCGCTCGGCGAGATCGCGCTGCCAGTCGATAAGCTCGCTCTCGAGCGCGGCGAGATCGCGCTGGCGCATCTCGTAGACCGTCTTCTCGGCAATCACCTTCTCGGACGCGATGCGCTCGCGCTCCAGCAGCGCCGCCTGCACCGCCTCTTCGGCCTGGGCCTTTGCGGCCTCTTCTTTCGCCACGTCGATTCTGGCCTGCGCCTCTGCGGCCGCAGCGTCGGCTTTCGCTTTCTCGGCGGCCTTGAGGTCGGCGGCCTCGCGCGCCTTCGCCCTCGCAGCCTCGGCTTCGGACTTCGCTTTCGCAGCCTCTTCCTTCGCGCGCTCGCCGGCCAGACGCTCGGTCTCGCGCTCGATCTCCTTGGCCCGGCTGTTCTCCTCGGCGGCCTTGGCCTCGCTCTCCTTCACAGCGGCGCGGCTTGCCTCGGCGGATTCCTCGGCGCGGGCCTTTTTCGCCTCGCTCGAGGCGCGCGCCTCTTCGCTCTCGGCGCGGGTGGCGTTGGCGCGCGCGATTGCCGCGCGGTCGTTCATTGCAACCACGCCGGCGATGGCCGCCGCAACCACGGCGATGCATACGGCGATTATAGAGATGAATTTAGTGTTCATTGGTTGCCCCCTTTTGTTGATGGCGCGAGAGACGTGGGGGGCGTGATGGACATGGGCCTCATGTCTCTCGCGTCCCTCATGTCCCTCTCGCTCATGTCTCTCATGCCTCTCTCGTCCCTCACGTCATCCTTCTCTCTCATACCCCTCCCTTCCATGGCCTGGTTCCCTGGCAGTGGGGATAGTCGCAGCAGCTCCAAAACGGTTTGCCCGCGTTGCGCCCCTTTCGCGCGATCATCTTGCGCATGGCTCCGCCGCAATCAGGACATGTCGGAGCACCCTGTGAAGCGTCTTTGGCATCACGCGCCGCAAGTCTCGCTTTCGAGAGACGCTCCGTAAAACCGCCCTCGTCGGTAAAGATTTCGCCTATCGCCTGCATCTGCCTGGAAAGGAGACCGCACGCGCGGTCGATAATCACGAGAATCGCGTTTGCCGCAATGATCGGGTCTTCATTCTCCAGAAAGGGAGCGAAGCGCTTTCGCATCGCAAGCATGTATTCCGCATAATCGTGACGCGAATAGCCGCCTTCATATACATCAAGAACAGCCGATGCGAAAGAAGCGTGGCGCGGATCGTCTTCCGCCCATGGCGCGATTCCCGCGTCAATGAGAAAAGCTTCGTAGTCGCCGGCCAGTTCTTCAAGAGAACCCTTGGCCACATCGTAAAGGCGCAGTTCGGTCTCTTTCGATGTTCCTGCGCGGGCGGAGCCCTCTACGATATTCTGACGCGCCGAACGCGCCGCGCCGACCATCTGGCCGACGGTCTTGCCAAGAGGGTCGTTCTTGTAGTCGTAGTTGCGGCGGCAGAAAGTCGTAGTGGCGTGATAGACAAGGCACACATATCCGAATGACAGAGTCTTGCGGTAGCCCCCATAAGCACCAATGATGCGAGGCTTTGATGACGTGAGAGGGAGAGGCTTTGATGACGTGAGAGACGTGGGGGGCGTGAGGGACATGGGCCTCATGTCTCTCGCGTCTCTCATGTCCCGCTCGCTCATGTCTCTCATGCCTCTCGCGTCCCTCACGTCGTCCCTCTCTCGCCTCTCGCGTCTCTCACGTCCCTCACGTCATCCCTCTTCACTTGGCCTCTTGTTCGGCCTTGTCGAGCGCGGCGTTGGCCTCGGCCTGCTTGCGCTCGCGAACGTCATCGATGAGCTCTCTCAGCATATCCTGGCTCTCGGGGTCGAGCATCTTCTTCTCAAGCTCCTTGCGCTGCTCTTCCTGCAACTCTTCCATGTGCATCTCAAGCCAGAACTTGCGCTCTTCTTCGGACATCGCCTCAAGCGCCTTGGCGCGCTTGATCTTCTCGCTTTCGATGGCGAGCTTTGTCTTACGCTCTTCGTCCTGCTTCTTCCACTCGTCCTTGAGGCGGCGCATCTGCTCCTTCTTGCTGACAGGATCAGCCAGCTCGGACGCGCTCCAGCCGTGATCCTCCCAGGGCCTTGCGTCGCTGAGCGACTTCTTGCGGCGCAACGCCTCTGCCTGCGCCATATCGCCATCGTCCAGCACGTAGGGCGTCATGAACACCAAAAGCTCCTTGCGCGATTCCGTCTGCGTAACGCTGCCGAAGAGCCACTTGCCGATCCATGGAATGTCTTTCAGAATCGGAATGCCGCTCTCGCTTTCAGCCTTGACGGTTTCAGTTAGGCCGCCGAGAACAACAGTCTGCATATTGTCGAGAAGTATGTCGGCGGACATCTTGCGCTCCACTGCGAGATCGACAAAGCCCGCCTTGTACACGCCGTTTTCAGGAATCAGCATCGACTGACCGTTTTCATGGAACTGCGAATACTCCTCCTCGACAGTGAGCATCACCGTTCCGTTGGGATTGATCTTCGGCGTAATCTTAAGCTTTATGCCGATGTCTTTTGCGCTGTAGTTCGGCGTAGGCTGGCCGCTGTTGCCGTAAGAGCCCGACTGGGCGGACCAACCCGTGAGGAACTGCCTGTTTTCAGTTGCATCGATTGTCGCTTCCTTGTTGTCGACTGTCATGACAATAGGCGACGCAATGTATTTCGAGCGGGAGTCCGACTTCGAAGCCTGAACGACCGCGGCGAGATTTAGCTTGTCGCTCTTCAGGAAGTAGTTAAGGCCTCCGCTGATCGGATTTGCGCCACCCCATGCAGCCGCATTAGCCACATTCGTGCCAACCGCCATCATGGTGCCCAGCACTCCGCTTCCATTTCCGCCACCGCCGCCAAGCATGTAGTTGTTTGCGTTGACAAGACCGTCCCTGAAAAGGCGGCTGACCATATACGGCGTGTCGGTCTCTTCTGTAGTGGTGGTGATTTTCCCGTCCTCGCCAGTCGTCAGATACAGCTTTCTGCCGTACTGATCGGTCGCCTGCTCGCTACCGCGCTGACGCCCGCGCATAACCCAGTCGATGCCGGTTTTGAGGTCGTCGCCGAGCGTGACTTCGATAATCACCGTCTCGATGAGAACCTGGCTGAGCTTTACATCCATCGACTCGATAATCTGCTCGATGGTCGGCACCAGCTCCTTCTCGGTCATGACGACGATTCCGTTGATGCGCTTGTCGGCGAGGACTGTCGTATTCTCCTTCGTGAGCTCGCCCGCCTTCGCGTCGCCCGAGCGCTGGTTTGCGGACTTCTTGACCGCCGCCGATGCCTGCGAGCTGCTTCTCGTAAGGTTTCCGCCGCTGCCTGATTTGGCGTTCGCGTTCTGGTTCTGGCCGGAGCGCGTACTGGACGACGACGAATTGCCGATAAGGTCGTTTATCATGTCGCTGACCTCCTCGGCCTCGGCGTACTTCAGGCGGTATACCTTGACCACGGTATCGGGCGTGGTCTCGACGTCGAGCTGTTCGATCACCCTGTCGAAGAAGTCCATGTTGGCCTTCTGCGTAACGATTATCAGCTTGTTCGACCGCTCGTCGGCGAGAATGAGAACCTTGCCGCGTATCATGCCGCGATCTGCGTCGGAAACGCTCATCACAAGCGACTCGTTGTTCACCGGCGGGGCAGGCTGGTTGGCGTTGGAGTTTCGCGAATTGAGAAGCCTCGGCATCATCGGGCGGCCCGCCAGCGTCGAAGCCGGCGACGCATTCTGGTTGTTGGCGGCCTTGCCGTTCTTCTCGAGCTCCTTCTGCGATTCCTGCACTATCGCCTCGAGCGCGGTCTTTATGTCCTGCGCGCTCGCGTTCTTGACCTGCCGCACGAACACGTTCTCGAGAACGGGCGTCGCGATGTCGATCGAACGGGCGATCTCGAGCATGCGGTTTATGTTCTGCTCGGTGTCGGTCACGAGAATGGAGTTCGTGCGCTCGAAGACAAGCAGAATGCCGCTGTTGGACTTGAAGCCCTCCAGCGCCTTCTGTGCCTCTTCGGTGCCGATGTTCTTGAAGGGTATCATCATCGAAACGACGCGCCCCGTGTCGCCGAGCTTCGTCTCGGGATCCATGATGAGCGGAATGCCCTCCTTGCGCACGTCCTTTCTCGGCAGTGCGCGGATGAAGCGCTCGCCGTACGGCTCGAGGTGGATGCCGTTCATCTCAAGAACAACCTCGATCGCCTCAAGATACTCCTCCTTCGTGAGTTTCTGGCCCTCGCGCGTCTTGAGCGTGATCGTAGGCGTAGGCGCGGCGGGATCCTTGAGAATCGTCTTGTCGATCTGCTCGGCGTAGGTCTGAAGCACAATGTCGACGGGCGCGGCGTCCCAATTGAGGGCAGGGGCCTCTTTCGGCTCGGCGGCATCGCCCGACTGCGCCTCGTCCGCCGCGGCGGACTGCGTCTCGTTCGCAGGCGGTTCCGCAGAGCGCCTCGCGCGCGATGCGGCGCCAGACCGCAGAAGCGACGGCGAACGCGACTGCGCCGACGACTCGGTGGCCGCGAAAAGCGCGACCGTGCAAACAAGGAAAGCGAATGTATTCTTGATCATCTTCTATTTCTCCCTCATATACGCGCACGTGAGCGTGAACGATCCCTTGAGATAGCCTTTTTTGGAACTTGGCTTGAAATTGAGCGAGCGGATGTCGAACATGCCTTCGTCGGTGTTCTCCAGCTCGTGCATGAACTTCACCAGCGACTCGAGCGCGCCCTCCCAGTTCTTCACCTCTATCGGAAGCTCCAGAACCTCGCCGGACTCCGTCTCCTTGCCGCTTTGGCGCTGCGAGATCGTTATGTGGTGCTTGGCGGCAAGCGAGTCCATCTTGCCGAGCCAGGTGGTGTCGGTGGATTTGCCGACTTCGAACGTGGGCATGAGCGCCTTTTCGTCCTCGTAGGCCTGGTTCCACTTCGCCTTTTCGCCGATTAGCCGCCGCTCGCTCTCGTACTGCGACTTGGCGCGCTCGTACGTCTTCGCGGCCTTGCGCCACGCGGCCTCCTGGCTGGTGAACCAGAGCGCGATCGCAAGACCGTAGAGCAGAATCATGCCCAGGGACGAAAGAACCGCCTTCTCTCTCAGCGACATTCCGTTCATCATTCCTCCTCCGTCTCGTAGTTGCACTCGAGATCGAACTTCTGCTTGCCGCCGCGCGACGCCGACGGACCGCTGAGATTCACTTCGGCGAAGACCTTCTCGCCGCCATCCTCCGAGCCCGTCTCGGACATGTTGTCCTTGAACTCGTACACATCCTCGGCCAAGTCGGCCTCGCCCGAGACCTTCACGCCCTCGTCGCGCCTGAAGTTCCAGCTGTTGAGGGTTATGCCCTGCGGCAGACGGTCGCTGACGGCCTTCATTATCTCAAGCGCCCCCCGCGCGTGGTCGGAGTATTTCTGGACGAGTTTCACCTTGTCGCGCATCTCCGCGACGGCGCGATACTGGCGCGAATGCTCCTTGCAGAGCGCCTTCTGATGGTCGGCCATGTAGCCGTAGACGACGGGCACGCCGAAAAGCACCAGCATGATCGCGGCCCATATTCCGCCCGCGATGGAGAGCCGCCGCTTGAGTTTCGCCTTGAAGCGCGTCTCTTCGAGAACCTCGCGCCAACTCACCGGCAGGGCGTTGAGCGACGATTCCTCAAGCGACCGCTCGGCGACGCCGACAAGCGCGGCGTCTTCGCCGACCTCGATTTTCCTCACGGGGCCGAACGAATCAAGCCCCTCGCCCGGCACGTCGCCTATGCAGACGACCTCTGCGACGCCTCTTGCGCCGCCGAAATCCTCCGCCTCCAGCAGCGAAAGGGTCAATTCACGGCGCATGTCGCCCGATGCGCTCACCGCGCGAATGGCGCAAGGCATGTCGCCATCAAGCACGAAAACCGAAATGCAGTCGCGCCCGCCGACAAGCACAAGCCGCCTCTCGTCGCCGCCCGAAGGCGCAATCGCGCCCCAAGCGCCGCGCAGAACCCCGAGCGCAAGCGCGTCCACGCGCGTTACATTGAGTTTGTGCGCGTCGAGCGCCTCGGCAATATCGTCCGCCGCGCTTTCGGGCAGCGCCGCAGCGACGAAGACCCTTCCGCGGTCAGACTCGCGCACAATCTCGCAACTCACCGTGAGCGGCTCGTCGGGATACGGGCTCATGGCCTGCAAAAGCGGCGCCGCAAACGCCACCGGCTCTTCGGCGCTCTCGTTCGGCACGCGCACGACCTTGACGATAAGACGCGACAGAGGAAGAGCGAGCACGGCCTCGTTGGACTTCTCCTTCGACGCCATTACCCTCAATTCGCCGCCCTCAAAGGCTGCAACCTGTATACTATCTGCCATTGTTTCGGGATATTATACCAAAATTCCCGAAGCGGTGCATATATCTCACGCAAAGATCGCAAAGGTGAGAATGCAAAGAATGCAAGGGAACGGTGAAACGCGTCAGTGCCGCAGGACGAGCCATGTGACGAGGGCCATCGACGCAAATATGGCGATTGCGGCGAGAAATGCCGCCAAAACGCCCTTGCCTATATCTCGTCCGTCCGCGCGGACAAGCGCCTTGAATCGCACAATCGTCGCCTGGTCCTCCGGCGGGGTGGCGAAAGTGGCGACGATCCACGCCGCCGTGGTGACGCCGATCGTCCAAAGCAGTTTCTGCCAAAACAGCATCTGCACCTGGGAGAAGCGCGGCAGAACGAGCTGGAAGAACACGGCGCAGGCGAGCGATACGGCCATCGCCACGATCTCAGTCCATGCGTTGATGCGCATCCAGAACCATCTCAGAAGGAAAATCACGCCCGTCCCTGCGCCAATCTGCACCACGAGGTCGAAGGCGGACTTGGCGCTTTCCATAAACGGCGCCAGCACGCACCCAAGCGCCATCAGCGCGACGGAGGACACGCGGGCGACGAGCACAAGTTCGCGTCCAGAGGCATTCTTGCGGACAAACCGCCGCCAGATGTCGTTTGAGATGTAGTTGGCGCCCATCGACAGGTGCGCGGCGATGGTCGAAAACAGCGCGCCCATCAGCGACGCGGCGACAAGCCCCATCCATCCGTTTGGCACGATCTTGATCATCGCGGGATACGCCATGTCGTCGCCAACGAGCGCGGGATCCACGCCCGGGAAAGCCGTGCGGATGGAGGCGAGGTCCGGGAAGACGAGGATAGACGCGAAAGCGGCGATATACCACGGCCATGGGCGAATGGCGTAATTGAGCAGATTGAAGAACAGAGTTCCGCCGAGGGCGTGCGCCGTCGACTTCGCCGTCAGCATGCGCTGCACTATGTAACCGCCGCCGCCCGGCTCGGAACCGGCGTACCATACGTTCCACCACTGCACTGCGACGGGAATCACGAACACCGCGATCAAGGCGTCCGTCCTGGAGAAGTCGGGCAGGAAACGCGATTTCTCCACAACTGCGGGATTCGCCATCAGCGCGGACCAGCCGCCGACCGACGGGTGGTTCACGCCGTAGTGCATAACGGCAAATGCGCCGGCCATTACAACAGCGAAAAGGAAGAAGTCCGTATAGATCGTGCCGCGTATTCCGCTGAGACACGAGTAGACGAGCGAAGCGACGGAAGTGACGGCGAGAACCGTCCATGCGGATACGCCGAACATCACTACGCCTATCTTTATCGCGCCCAGAAGCACCATCGCCATCACTACGAGGTTGAAGATCACGCCCAGATATACGGCTCTGAAGCAGCGAAGGAAGGCCGCTGGCCTGCCGGAATATCTAAGCTCGTAGAAGGAAATATCGGTGGCCGCGCCCGAACGCATCCAAAGGCGGGAATAGACAAACACCGTCAGCATGCCCGTCAGAAGAAAAGCCCACCAAACCCAGTTGCCGCCCAAGCCATCGCGGCGGATGATCTCGGTGAACAGATTTGCGGAGTTGGTGGAGGTGGTCGCCGCAACCATCGAAATGCCAAGAAGCCACCAGGGCATAGAGCCTGCGGACTTGAAGTATTCGGCGGAATCCTTTGTGCGCGCGACTCGCGATGCCAACGCGGGAATCGCGACAAGAGACGCGAAGAAGAGCGCGACGATGCTCCAGTCAATCCAGTTGAAGTCCATTTCCGTCCTCCCTTGCCTTTTCGAAACACTCCGCCGGGATGCGCGTCGAACCCGCGCCCATCCAGCCGCCGTTTACATCCATCATGCCCCCGTTGATCACTACGCCGCCCGCGATCGCCGGATTGACCGGCCTGATCCGTCCGCCCCAGCCGCGACATTCGGTGATGGAACTGTCGCCGAGCCAGGGCAGCTGGTTTTCGCGCTTCGCGCCAGGTGCGAGATAAGGGCCTTCTATCATCGGTGCAGGCGCCGTGTACCATTTGCCGCATCCCGCGACCTTGATTCCGTATTCCACCCCATTTCCCCCTGCAGCCGTCATGAAGCCGCGCTCGCCGCGCGCCTCAAGACCGAGCACGAGCGCGCGGCTCGCGGCCTGCCCGAAGTTGTGGGTGAAGCGCGAGGTGGATGCGAAATAGCTTAGCAGCTCCGGCGCATTGCCGCACTTGAGCGCAAACGGCACGATGGCACGGGTGAAAAGCGCGTCTATCGCATTCTGGCACGAGTGAAGGTCGTCGCCCATGCGCCGCGCCTCGGCGAAAAGTCTGCGCATCGGAAAGCCGCCCTCGCCCTTCAGCACCTTGACGAGATCGGCAAACAATGCATCGCGCATCCATGCAAGGTTTGACGCAATCTCGGCGGAATACACGCCCCATCCGCAGAAACCGCCTCCAAAGCGTCCCTCGGCGGGGAAAAGACCGGCGCGAGATCCGACCTCGCGGTCCTCTACGATCAGCAGCGGAACGGACTTTGTGATCACGCCGTAGCCGGAACCGTCCGTAGCGTAGTCGCACGCCGCCTCGCATTTGACCTCGCCGCTTTCGAGAAGGGCTCGCGCCTCTTCGGCGCCACCGGCCCAGCCCTCGAAAATGCATGCGTTGACCATGCTGCGGCGATGGCCTTCGCACATGCGCCCGTATTCGATCGGCGGGCCGGAGTGCAGAACCGTTTTGTCGGGAAGCCCCAGGAACTCTCCTGCAGGCAGCACGTCAACCCAGTACGGATCGCCAAGCTCGCGCAACTCTTCAGATGTCATGGCCAAGCTCCTTCAAATGCCCGGAAACCGTGTGAAGCGCGAGAAACAGCTTTTCGGGCATGCCGCATCCGACATCCGCTATCAGCCGCCTTGCGAGGGAAACCGGCTCTTTCTCGACCGGAACGCCCTCTTTGACATACGCCGCGATGCGCTGCGCGTAAAGATCGACCCTCTCTTTGCAATAGCGAAGCACGGCCGCGACGGCGTCTTCGCCGGCAACCACCGTTCCTGCGCCGTCATATGCGTGGCCAAAGACAATGTTGCGTATGTTCTCGCGCGAAAGCTTCGCCAGGGTTGAGCGGTAGGCGGCGAGGTCGCGGTAGAACGCCACGCCCTGGCAGACCGTGCCGTTGGCCTGCAGAGAATCGCCGGCGAATGCGGTGCCCGTCTTGGAGTCGATCCACACAAGACAGTCGTCGTCATGCCCCGGCGCGGCGACCGCGCGCAGACGCCCTTCGAGCAGTTCGCCTTCAGAGAGGAGACGGTCCGGCCGGACGCCTTTCAAGTACGATTGCGGCGGCGGGGAATTCTCCGGAAAACGCGTCCTCACGCGAATCGCCACCTTTACCGGATCGCGCAGAGCGTCCGCGGCGGAGGCGAGCGTCGCCACCTTGATTCCGTATTTCCCGTGCAGCGCATAGTGCCCGCCGATGTGATCGCCGTGGACATGCGTGCACAGGAGCCAGTCGATGTCGGACGGCTTCAGGCCGATTTCGTCGAGAGCCGGTATGAGATAGCGCTCCGGCTCGAGGTGTGAGGAATCTATGAGAAAATTCTTCTCGCCGCGAACCAGGATCACGCCTGTCCACACAGGTCCGAACGGAACCTTCAGAAGAAACGTGCCCGGCAGAACCTCTTCAAAGGACGGGAGCTTCCTGTATATCCTGCGCGTCTTGAGTTCCAGGTAGTCGGTGTTGTCTCTTGACGTGTCGGCGTTTTCAGCGACAAGCACGCGCGCATCCTCCGAGACGATGATGTTGTGCCACGCCCCGGCGCGAACATTGTAGAACTTGAGCGGATCCATCTCGACGCGCCTGGCGTCTTCGCCGACGAGAAGCGTGGCGCGACCTGTCAGCAGCACGAATGTCTCGTCGGTGAGATTGTGGCGCTCAAGGTCGGTTATGTTCTTCCCGTCGAACCTTGGCGCGTAATTGAGCGAGGCGACGGTCCACTTGGCGCCGCTGACGACTCGCGAATAGCCTTCGCCGGAATATTCCAGAACATCTAGTTGGTTCAGCATGGCGTGTTGTGTCGTTTTGTTTCTGCGAATGCGGCGGCAGACTCGCCGGCGATTCTTCCGAAGACGAGGACTTCCGTGCCTGCATTTCCTCCGATGCGGTTCATGCCGTGGATTCCGCCCGTCACCTCGCCTGCCGCGAAAAGGCCCGGTACGGGCGAACCGTCGGCGCGAAGCACTCGGCAGTGCGCGTCGATGGCAAGACCGCCCAGCGAAGTATGGGGCGCGGGCGCGACAAGCATCGGCTCGCGCGTGATGTCGACGCCCGCCGCTGCATAGCGGCGCAGAGTGTCGACATATACCGTCTCAAGAAGCGTTTTCGGCACATCCGTGGCGTCGAACCACACGCCGCCGTCTACGCCGCGCCCCGCCGCGACCTCGGCAAGAATCGCGCGTGAAATCGCGTCTTTGTTGGCATGCTTGTCTGGCAGGAACTCCGCGCCGTCCTTGTTGCGGAACGTCGCCCCCTCATAGAGCATCGTAGTTATCACGGGAATCCCGCGCAGTTTCGCCGGGGCGAGCGCGACGGTCGGCTCGTACTGGACGGCGTCCATGTCTCGCGTCGCCGCACCGAGGGCGACGGCCATGTCGATTCCATCGCCGCGCAGCTCCGGCGGATTGTCGGAGAATTCGTACCTGCCGCACCATCCGCCGGTCGCCACCACCACGGCGCGCGCCTGCGAAAAGTCTATGCGCTCCACGCGGGCATGCCGCACCTCGACCTTTCCGGAAAGCTCCCGCCTGATCCTGGCGAGCGCCCACGCGCCGATCTTGTGATCGATCGAGACGCAGCGCGGCACACTGCAGCCGAGCGGCTGCAGAAGCTTGTAGGAGCCGTCGGGGTTGCGGTCGAACGGGAATTCGGCGGCGAGCTTGACCGACTCGCGGCAGAGGACCTCGACGAGCTTCGGGTCGCAGGCGCCACGTCCGCTCCTAAGAGTGTCGTCTATGAACAGCTCGACAGAATCGTCCGCCCGGACAGGCACGTTGAGCGCATGTATGTCGGGCGAATTGCCTGCACCGTTGGCGACGAGCGCGACGGAAGCGCCGCGTTTCGCCGCCGCCTCCGCCGCGCGCCATCCGGCAAGTCCGCCGCCGATCACAAGCACGTCGGTCACATCACTCCCAGATGCCGCCGTGCGCC
Source organism: uncultured bacterium (assembly GCA_902776615.1). Classification (GTDB taxonomy): domain Bacteria; phylum Verrucomicrobiota; class Kiritimatiellia; order RFP12; family UBA1067; genus UBA1067. Next base: position 19,928 of record CACYQU010000005.1, on the reverse strand, counting down.
ATCGACCCGACGTTCTTCACGAAGAGGTTGAGGAAGCGCGGATACTTGGACTCGTCGAACTTCCAGTTGAACGCAGCCTTGCGCCTGGCCATCTCGGCGTCGTCGATCTTGAGGTCGATGCGGCGGCCGGGGAGGTCGATCTCGATTGTGTCGCCCTCCTTGACGAGGCCGAGAGGACCGCACAGGGCGGCTTCCGGCGATACGTAGCCGACCGAGAGACCCGACGTTCCGCCGGAGAAGCGTCCGTCTGTGATGACCGCGCACGAGTTGTACAGCTCGGGCCTGCCCTTGAGCTCCTCCTGGAACATGAAGGCCGTCGTGCCAAAGCGGGCCTTGAGACCGAGGAACCTCAGGACGCACGCGTCGCCCGGCTTGATCTTTCCTGCGCGGAGCGCGGCGAGACCTTCGTCCAGCGAATCGAAGACGCGCGCGGGGCCGCTGAACGTGTTCATCAGAGCGTCCGGCACGGCCGCGATCTTGATGATCGCCCCCTCTGGCGCGAGCGAACCGTAGAGAACGCCGATGCCCGGCTTCTTCATCACGGGGTCTTCGAGCGTATGGATGCAGTCGCGGTTGTAGACCTTGGCCGAGGCCACGTTCTCGGCCATCGTTTTGCCGGTGACGGTAAGCGCGTCGCCGTCGATCTTCGGCAGAAGCTCCTTCATGACGGCGGGCAGTCCGCCCGCGAGGTCGAGGTCGTGAAGGTTGTACGGGCCGGACGGCGCGAGGTGGGACAGGAGCGGAATGTCGTTAGACGCCTCGTCGAAATACTTCCACCACGGCTCGTCGTAGCCGGCCTCGTGTGCGATCGCCGGAATGTGGAGGATGAGGTTGGAGGACGCAGCGACGGCCATGTCCATCTTGATCGCGTTGCGTATCGCGGCCGGGGTTATGATCTTGCGCGCGGTTATGCCCTTGCGCAGGAGATCCATCACGCGCTCGCCGGCACGGTAGGCGATAAGCGCGAGCTCGCTCGAAACGGCGCTCACCGTCGAGTTGTAGGGAAGCGACATGCCGAGCGCTTCGGCGACCATGCACATGGAGTTGGCCGTCGTCATCGAAGTGCAGCCGCCGCAGGTTCCCCACGAGTGCTCGATGAGCCCGTTGTATTCGTCGGGGTCGATCTTGCCGTCCTGCATCGTGCCGACCTTGTCCTGCGCGTGGATGTGCAGAACCTCCTTGCCGCGGAACGTGCCGAGCGGCATGTAGCCGCCGGTGACGAGCACGGTCGGTATGTCCAGGCGCGCGGCCGCCATGAGGTGGCCGGGGACGATCGAGTCGCACGTCGACAGCATCACCATGCCGTCGAAGAAGTTGCCGTCGACCGTTATCTCTACCTGGTCTGCGATGGAGTTGCGCGAAGGGATCTCGATGTATTTCGGATCCTTGAGGACCATGCCGTCGCAGATGGCCGTCGTCATAACCTCGACCGGGTAGCCGCCCGCGTCGCGTATGCCCTGTTTCACGCGCTCGGCGAGACCTTTCAGGTGGACGTGGCCGGGGTTGTATTCATTCCACGAGTTTACGACGCCGATAAGCGGCCTCGCCTGCTCTTCGGGCGATATGCCCATGCCGCAGAGAAGTCCGCGGCGGCATTCGCTCGCCTCGCCGAACTCCCACTTGCTGCGCAGTTTGAGTTTGCAGTTTCCGTCACAGGTGCTCATTTGAATTTTCCTTTCATCCTTCGATATTGAAGTTCATTGACTCTATGGAGCCGTCGCACGACTGGCCGCCGTCGACGCATATCACCTGACCGACGATGAAGCGCGTCTTCTCCACATCGGCGAGGAACTGGATCATCGGCACAATCTCATCCACCGTCCCGCCGCGTCCGACCGGTATCTTGTGGTTGAAGCCCCGGACGTCCGCCTCGGAATAGCGCGACATTATCTTTGTATAGATAAGGCCCGGCGCGACGCAGTTGACGCGTATTCCGTATTTGGCGACCTCCACGCCGAGCGCGCGCGTGAACATGTTGAGTCCCGCCTTGCCCGCCGAATACGGCAGCATGCGGCGGTGGACCCATGTCACCTGGCCGTGGACCGACGATACATTGACGATGCGGCCCTCGGTCTTCTTCTCCACCATGTCCGCGACGGCGTAGCGCGAGAGGTACGCGGCGGAGTTGAGGTTGAGCGCGATCTGGCTGTCCCAGTAGTCCATGGGCATGTCCTTGAACTCGCCCTTTGGACCGCCCGGTATCTTCAGCGCGCCGCCCGCGTTGTTCACGAGCACGTCGATCTTGCCGAAGGTGGCTATGAAATCCTCCATCGTCGCCTTGCAGAAGTCGTGCGAGCCGACGTCGCCGAGGTATACCTTGGTCTTAACGCCGAACTTCTCGCACTCGCGGGCGACGGCTTCCGCCCCGGCCGCGTCCTTGTTGCCGCAGATGCCGATGTTCGCGCCTTCGTCGCGCGCGAAGGCGACGGCGCAGCCCGCCCCGATGCCGTGCGACGAGCCGGTGATGAGTATGTTTCTCATCTCTGCACCCTCCCGGACGAGTTTCCGGCCGCGAGGGATTCGACCTCCGCCGCAGTCACGAGGTTGAAGTCGTGCTCAATCGAATGCTTGAGGCAGCTCGCCGCCACGGCGAAGTCGATGGCCCCCTGCAGGTTCTTGCCGCTCGCAAGCGCGTGTATAAGCCCGCCGCCGAACGAATCGCCGCCGCCGACGCGGTCAACGATGAGTATGTCGTGCTCGGCGGAGAAGCAGGCCTTCTTCGTCTTGGCGTCGTAGATCATGCCCGCCCAGAGGTTGCGCGAGGCGGAAATCGACGTGCGCAGGGTTATCGCCACCTTCTTCACGCCGAAGCGACCGACGAGCTGCTCCGCCACGGAGACGTAGCCCGCCTTGTCGAGACGGCCCGATTCGACGTCGCTTCCCTTCGCCTTGATTCCGAAAACGTCGGCGGCGTCGGCCTCGTTCGCGATAAGAACGTCCACGAACGGCACGAGCTTCGCCATGCACTTTCCGGCGGCCTCCTTCGTCCAGAGCTTGCCGCGGTAGTTGAGGTCGCAGGAGACCGTGATCTTCTTCGCCTTGCAGACCTTGAGCGCGTCGAGGCATATCTCCGGCAGTTCGCCGCCGAGCGCCGGCGTTATGCCGGTGAAGTGGAACCACTTCGCGCCCTTGAGGATTTTCGCCCAGTCGAAGTCGCCGCGCTTCGCCAGCGCGATGGAGCTCGCCGCGCGGTCGTAGACGACTTTCGAAGGCCGCTGCGACGCGCCCTTCTCGACGAAGTAGATGCCGAGGCGCGGCCCGCCCCAGACTATGGACGACGTATCCACGCCGAACTGGCGCACCGCGTTGCGCGCGGCCTCGCCGAGCGGATTCGACGGCAGCTTGGTGACGAACGAGGCGTCCTGCCCGTAGTTGGCGAGCGAGACGGCGACGTTGGCCTCGCCGCCCGCGTAGCTTGCCTCGAACCTGTCCGCCTGCACGAAGCGGCGGAATCCTTCAGGGTTGAGGCGCATCATTATTTCTCCGAATGTAACGATTCTCATAGTTTCGACCTTTCGATAAGCTGTCTAGCGACGTCTTCGATCCTGCTCCACTCGCCGGCGGCGATCCATTCCTTGTTCGTCAGGTTGCCGCCCACGCCCGCGCCTACGCAGCCGGCGCGCATGAAGTCCGCAACGTTGTCCGGCCCGATGCCGCCCACGGCGAGGAACGGTATGTGCGAGAGCGGCGCGCGCAGAGCCTTCACATACGCCGGGCCGAGCGAACCCGCCGGGAATATCTTCACGAAGCCCGCACCCGCCTCCCACGCGTCAACCGCCTCGGACGGCGTGAGTGCGCCGGGCATCGCGACGAGTCCGCGGCGGACGCATTCGCGGATGAGCGCGGGGTTGACGTTCGGCGTTATCATGTATTCGCCGCCGGCCTGCTCGCACATGTCGAGCTGCTCTTCGGTGAGCACGGTTCCCGCGCCTACGCGCACGCTACCCGCGAAGCGCTCCTTGACGGCACGGATTGCGGCCGCGGTATCCTTCCACGTCTCGGGCGACTTCTGGTTGAACGTCACCTCGATCAGCTTTATTCCGCCCCGGGCGTACGCCTCGGACAGCTTGAGGCACACGTCGGGCGCAAAGCCGCGGATGATCGCGATTATGCGCCCTTCCAGCACTGATGCTTTGATTTCTTCCATGAGAGAAATTATACTATATTGTGCCGCAAAACGCCACATCCCTCAATAGCCGAGATCGGCGTCGACGACTATCGCAAGCGTCGATATGCCGGTGGGCCGGCGGTCGAAAACCGCCGTCACCTTGCAGATGCGATCGGGCGAGTCGCAGTCGGCGCAGACGCCCGTTGCGGCGCAGGGCGTCTTCTTGCCGAGGCGTCGGCAGTTCGGCGGACAGGCACAGCGCTTGATTCGCGCGATGGCCTCGTCCACGCCGCCTTCGACGATCTTGTTGCGTCCGATCACGTACACGACGCGGGAGGGTCCTGCGATGGACGCCGCAACGCGGTTGCCGCGTCCGTCGATGTTCACGATTCTCCCGTCCGCCGTCAGCGCGTTGGCGCTGAGAAGGAAGAGATCCATCACCAGCTGGTGGTCGCGAATCTCTTTTCCCGCGGCGGCGAGGCGCTCCCTGACGCCGAGGGCCTTTATGGTTTCGCTTCCGCCCCAGCCGACGCTTGCGGCGGCCTCGGCTTCGTGCATCACGAGATCGGCCGCCTCTTCCGGCGTACGCGCGAACACGGCCTCGTAGCCGCGCTTCCTGAGGCCTTCGACGGCCCGCCTGCAAAGTTCTTCGTTCATGTCCATCGCTCCTTTGTTTTTGTTTTCAAGTCAAGTCGCCGCCGCCGCATGCGGCGCTACCGCGCATAGATGATGTCGTTCGGCGGCGGCGCCGCGAAGCGCATGGCACGCCCGGTCGAGGGGTGGCGAAACTCCAGCTGCACCGCGTGCAGAAGCTGGCGGCGGGGCGGCGAGGCGAGGCGGCGGTCTTTCGCCGCGTCGCCGTAGAGCGCGTCGCCGACTATCGGGTGGCCGAGGTGCGCGGCGTGCACGCGTATCTGGTGGGTGCGGCCGGTTTCTATGACGAATTCCACGAGGGCGAGCGGACCGCGGCGCTCGAGGACGGTCCAGCGGGTGACGGCGCGTTTGCCGCCGGGCGCGTCTACGGCCATGCGCTTTGCGTCCCACGGCTTGCGGCCTATAGTCGTTTCGAGCGTGCCGGTCGCGGGCTTTATCGCGCCGTGCAGAACGGCGAGATACGTCTTGACGACGCCGTCGTGCGATTCGAATGCGGCGCGCAGGCCTTCATACGCGCGGCGGCTTTTCGCGAAGACCATCACGCCGCTTGTGTCGATGTCGAGCCGGTGGACGACACCGGGCCGTTCGCGGCTGCCGACGGACGCCATTTGCGGACGGCTCGCCGCAAGCAGCCCCGCAAGCGATTCCTCCTCGTGGCCCGGCGCGGAATGCACGATCATTCCTGCGGGTTTGTCCACGACGAGAATGTCATCGTCCTCGAAGAGAATGTCGATCGTCCGCGCGCTCTTCATGCATCAGCCTCCACGTGGGCTTCGCCGGCGTAGACGCGCGTTCCGGCGATGTCGAGAGTTCCGTCGGCGGCGATTCCGCCGCAGACGCCTTTGATGGGCGCGGGGTCGCTGTCGGTCTGCCAGACGCTCACGACGCGTCCCTTGAGCCAGTCGAACGGCGCGAACTCGGCGTGGAGCGAGGAAAAGCCGGCGTCGAGCCAGCGCTTGTGCCAGCTCTCGATCGACGCTAAAAGGCGGCGCAGCACGTCGTCCCTGTCGAACGGGCGACCGGCGAGCGCGGCGAGAGATGTCGCGCGGGCGGCTATCGCCTGGGGGAAATCCGTCTCGTTGACATTCACGCCGACGCCGGCTATTACGCTGTCGCCATGTCGTTCGCAGAGAATCCCGGCGAGCTTGCGCCCGACCGCGAGCACGTCGTTCGGCCATTTGAGCGCGGGCCCGGCCGCAGGCGGCAGAAGCGCGGCAAGCGCCTTGAGCGTCGCAAGGCCGACTACGAGAGGAAGCGTGGCGACCTCCTGTGGCGGACGCCCGGCGGCGGAGAGCACGGCGGAAAAAGTGAGGTTCGCGCCGGGCGCGGAATGCCACGCATGGTCGAGGCGTCCACGGCCGGAGAGCTGGCGCTCTGCCGTGAAAACATCGCCCGGGCGGCCTGCCCGGGCGGCTGTGTTTGTGGAGTCGGTTACGTCGAGCCGGTGGATCGTCATGCCAAAAGCTCCAGCGAGAACGGCCCGTCGTTCAGCAGCCTTACCTTCATGTCCGCCCCGAAGCGCCCCGTGCCGACGCGCCCCGAGCCGAGGCGTTCGCGCAACCTGGCGACCACCCGCTCGTAGAGGGGCTCGGCGAGCTCCGGCCGGGCGGCGTTCGAAAAACCGGGACGCCGTCCGCGCGAAGTGTCGGCGTATAGCGTGAATTGCGACACCACGATCACGCTGCCGCCGACATCTTCGAGCGAGAGGTTCGTGGCGCCGTTTTCGTCCTCGAACATCCTGAGCTCGGCGATTCGCCCGGCGATCTTGTCTGCGGCGGCCTCGGTGTCGCCGTGGGTCACGCCGAGAAGAACGAGAAGGCCCCGGCCAATCCCGGCGACGCGCTCGCCGCCGATTTCGACCGAAGCCTCGCCGACCCGCTGGAGCCAGGCCTTCACTTCACCTGTTCGCCGACGCTCTTCGCCGGCTTGGAGAGTACGTGCGCGTAGACGAGCACGTACGCGAGAAGGCCGATTGTGAGCCAGTAGCTGTTGAGAATGCCGACCTTGTCGGCGATGTAGCCCTGGACGGGAAGCACGATTCCGCCGCAGACCATGGCCATGAAAATACCCGACCCCATCGGCACGTACTTTCCGAGGCCCTCGGCCGCGAGATTGAAGATCGCGCCCCACATGACCGAGGTACAAAGGCCGCAAAGCGCGACGAGGCCCATCGAAAGCGGGAACTCCTTTCCGAAGGCGGTGATCATCTTCACCGGCGCGAACATCGCCGCGAGAAGCAGGGCGATGCCTGCGAGCGCGCAGCAGGTGACCATCGTCTTGGAGGAGATCTTGCCGCCGATCGCGCCGCCGACGAGACGACCGATCATCATGCAGAACCAGTATGCGCCGACCACCGAACCGGCGACCGTCGCGCCGACGTACCAGGGCTGGCCCTCCTGGGTCATGTAGAGGTTGGCCATGTTCGGAATGCCGCACTCGATGATGATGTAGAAGAAGATGCCGAGCGCACCGAAGGTGAAGTGCCTGAACTTGAGCGTCGCGACAATGTCCTTCACGACAGAGGAACCCCCGGCGAGACGGGCCGCCTTCTCCTCGGCGGTTTCCATGTGGGGCTCGGGAATTCTGGAGAGGGCGATGATCGCGAACGCGAGCGCGAAGAGCCCCATTGCGATCATAAGCGCGGGCGCCGCGTCGGCGACCTTCGCCTTGGCCACTTCACCGCCGATCAGATAGCCGAGAAGTATCGGGGCCAGAGTCGCGCCGACGGAGTTGAGCGAGCAGCCGATCTGCACGAGCTGGTTGCCCTTCTTGCCCTCGCCGCCGAGCGTGTTGAGAAGCGGGTTCACGACCAGGTTCAGCAGGCACATCGAAAAGCCCGCGACGAACGCGCCGGTCACATAGACCGAGAAACTCTCGACATAGCCCGAAAGCAGCTGCACGCCCACGCCGGCGAAACCGATCGCGACTGCGAGAAGCGACGTGAACTTGTAGCCCTTGCGCTTGAGGATGAGCCCGCCCGGGATGCCCATGAAGAGATACGCGAAGAAGTTCGCCGCGCTGCCGAGCTGCGAGGCCGTGTTCGACGCGCCGAACTGGTTCTTCACTATAACGCCCATCGAACCGGCGAAGTTCGTTACGAAAGCGATCATGAAAAACAACGCAAACATCGTCGCTATCGCCGCGATGTTGCCACCCTGCTTCTCTTGCGAGCTCATTTGTGGATTACTCCTTCTTCTTTTGTTTTGATGATTGTAGTTTAGGTTTGGTTGTGATTGTCGGATTGATGGAAAGTATACAAAAAATCCCTTCCGCAGTCAACGCGCACGGCCTCAGCGGCGCTCGATTATTGCAATCGTCCACTTCCCCTTGCGGTCGAAAGCAAGCTCCGCGCCGATGCGGCGCGCACGCTCGGACATTCCCTCAAGGCCGAAATGCCCGTCGCCCGGCCCGGGCGCGGAATCCCTGTCGAACGGACGCCCGTCGTTCGCGACCCTCAGCACCCAGCCCGGCCCCTCGCCGACCGGATCGCACGTCACCGCAATCTTTCGCGCATGCCCGTGGCGAACCGCGTTGCCGATCGCCTCGCGAACGATGAGGGAAAGGTCGCGCATTTTGCCGCCATCCATCCTCTCCGGCAGACCCTCCAGACGCGTCCTGACCCTGAAAAGCCCCTGGCGCGTCATATCGGCCGCCATCTCGCGCAGCATCTCGGCGGGCGATTTGCGCATCATGTCGTCGTTCTTCAGCCCCCAGACGATTTCGCGCATCTCGCGCTTGGCCCGCACAAGTATGTCCTGCGCTTCGCGTATCGGGCGGTCGGCGCGTTCCGGTAGTTTGTTCGCCGGCATTCGCGCCAGCTTGAGAAGCATACCCGCGCCCGCGAGGTGCTGTTCGATCGTATCGTGGAGATCGTCGGCCATGCGCTTTCGGTCGGCCATAACCATTGCTGTGGCGTGGCGGTCGCGGCGATGGCGCATCAACACAAGCATCAACACTACCAGCCCGGCGATAAGCAACCCCACCGAAGTCCACAGGGCGATGGCGACGCGCCGCTCATGCAACCGCATCTGATACCCTATGTCCGGCAGCAACGTTACATCGTCTTCAGACGCGACGCACAATCTTACGCCGATTACATACCTTCCGCGTCCGGAAAGCGCACTCTGGTCGAGAAACAGCTCGGCCACCCCTTGAACCGATACTTTGGGATGCAACCGCTCGCAGTCGTCGATGAACGAGGGCCTGTCCCCAATCATTACGCTTATCAGCAACCCGTCTGCGACCTCCAGCGAAAAACCGTTTTCGGTACGGCCCATTGCTCGCCCAACCACCTTAACCCTTCGCCAGTTCACATCGCGGGAATCGCGGGGACAGTCCCCGCTTGTACCTGCGTAAACCAATGAATCCGCGCCAGAAGCGACCGATTCCGGCAAATTAGTGTGGCTGGTTGTTTTCCAACCGTCCGCCGCCATCACTACGCGGCCGCCCTCCAAAACAGGTCGGCCAGAGACCGATACAACATCGCCTGCACTGGGGACAGTCCCCCGTTTTCTCCTGGGGACAGTCCCCCTAGTCAAAACCTTAAGTGCGTCTATTCCGTCCTGGACGAAGAAAAACTCGTCGTTTGCAAAAGTGACGGTTCCTGAAACTGCGGAGACTGTCCCCGCCTGCGCCAGCGTTGCGGATATGCGGCTCTCCAATTCGCGCCTAGCCCCGCCGGAGAAGTCTGCCAACCCCCCTGCGACGACTGCGGCGGCCACGAAAAGGAGGGTGGCGGACATTTAGTCGTCCATCTTTCTATACTCTGAGCCGCCGAAGCTTATGTCCTTGCCTTCGCAGAGCCACTGGAGCAGTTCGGTGCTTTCTCCGTCGGATATGCCGGCCGTGGGCATGATAAGCCTGTCGACATGGCCATCAGCATACGCAACATGCGCACAACGCCGCTTGCCCATTATGTGATTGAAGTGCAGCCTGTCGGGCGTACCGCCGTAGCCGGTAAGTCCCTTGTACTGCAGAATGGGATCGCTCGCCTCAAGCGTTTCGTCCAGTTCGTCGGCGAAAGGCAGCTCCGCAAAGAGCAGCCGCCTGTCAGCGCGGGCGAGCCGCCCGTATTCGACGCCTGCGTCAGTGCTGTCGAACGCCTTGCATGACATTGTGACATCGCCTCTGAAGTACGCGTTCATGGCATAGCTCCAGTTCACGTTTCGCTTGGCTTTTTTGATATGCGCCGGGCACGTATACACGGCTGCGTTGGCCGAGACGTACTTCCATATCGCGCCATTGGTCAGACAGTGCTTCACCACGCGATCGTCGTCTTCGTATGCCGACTTGAACCAGCCCTTGCTTGCCTTCGAACTCGTAACCGCGCCGTTGTATGCACCCTCCGACGCCCACGAAACCCAACCTTTGCGTTCGTGGAAGAGCTCCTTTACACGGCGAATGCCCTGCGACTCGTCCAGCTCGGAGTATTCGAGCGACGCGGCCAGCGGATAGTGCCCCGCCGACATGCCGTAATTCTGGCAGGCGGCCGCCAGGTTGCGCATGTTCGAAAGACACTTCGCCGAGCGCGCGGACTCCGTCGCGCCGCCGAAAGTGCTCAAAAGAACACCGGTGAGTATTCCAATGATGGCGATTACCACCAGCAGCTCCACAAGGGTGAAGCCTTTTCCCGCATATGATTTGACCATTGTCTGCAATCCCTCCGATTATCAGTCGAACTGCCTGTAAAAGAGAATTCGCGTACGGTGCGGCGTATCCAGGCTATTGCCGCCTTGCGGCTCTGGAGCCGCCGGATCGCGCCAGACGAGCGCGACGGCGCGCGCGCCAAGCGAGGGCGGCGTCTGCCCGACGCCACCGCCGCCCATCATCATGGGCTCGGCGCGAACGAACACCAAAAACAGCTGCTGGCGGTTCGCGAACGAATCATGCCAGAAACCGTAAAGGAACTTGCGATCCACACCGTAAAGCTCGTCCGTATCGCTGCTCAGTTCGGTTTCAGACCCGAAGTGGTCGCTGTCGCCATCCCACTTTAGCTTGTCGAAGGCATCTTCCCAATTGCCCTCACTGTTGCGAACCTCTTCGCGGAAATACTTCGCTATATTCCGCAAATCTTCCCAGGCGAACTTTGCCTTGTTGTTCATCTGGCTGAAAGCATACTTAGAGTTGAATGTCTTTGCAGAATCGCAGTCGCTTACGGTTATATCGGGATTGTTTGTGGAGGCAGCCCACCAGTCGTACGGCGTGTTGGCGAAAGCCGGCATAAGAGCGTCCACGGACTGTGCAAAGGGATTGACGCGAAACGCACCATCGTTCACTACAAGCCCGATACTCTCGAAGTCGTGCCGACCGCCGTTTTGGTTTGGATAGCAGCGATATGTATTCCACATGAGGTTTCCGTTGGCACAATCCGCAATACTCTGCGGATACGCCGTACTGTTTCCAGCCGGCGTATGACAATTGCCCCGCATCATGTCGCCAGAGCGGTTCAACTCACTGAAGTTGGGGAGGAACGACAGTTCGTAAATAGATTGCAGATACTCTTGATTGGATACGAACATGAAGATATCGCCATCACGACCTGCCGCGCCGCACTCCCTTATCCAGTCGGCCTCGGACGCGACATTTTTCTCCATCCAGTTCTCGGGAGCATGGTTGAATCGCGGGTCGGGGCACATCACACAGCTCGGAGTAAATGTCTGCTGACCCGTTGGCAGGGAATCAAACCCCCTCGGGCTGTATGTAATCTGTTGCGACCCTGTAAAGCGCAAAATCGGAACAGGTTGACCGCATATCGAGATAGGGATATCCGGTCGTGGCTGCTCATTATTAACTCCGTTCAACAAATCATCTTTATATCCTGCTGGCACCATATCAACCGTCTTGCCTTCACTGTTCTTCACCCGTATGTAGACAGCCGCATATAGCGTAAGCTGTTCGCCGCCACCATCCTTCATCATCTGAAGGAACTTGGCGTCGTTCGCGTACGCGTCGTTTATCTCGCCGTCAATCGTAAGCGGGGGATAGGAGCAATGAGCCTCCAGATATGTAGGCTGGGTGGTATCGGTAACACCCGTCTTCGGATCGTACGGGTAGCTAACTTTTAGACGAAACACGGGGTCTGAAAATGCGTTGGCGAGACTTCCCAGCTGCACTGGAAAGTTCAACTTCTTTACGGCGTCTTCCTCTTTTTGGATATTGGTGAATATCGGCTGGCCCTGCGCGGCAAGCTTCACCTTGAACACGCCATTTTCATACTGCCTGTCTTTCTGCCAGTCGGCATCGTCGGCAGGACGCAATCTATTAAATTGACTGCCGCTTCCGCATCTTAGCGGAACACCAGATGGTGCCAGAAAGAGCCTAAGGCTTCCCTCATAAGTGAAGTTGTCATTCGAGGCCTCGTCGCGACGGAATGGAAAGGCGGCCCATGTCTCGATCATTCCCATCTTAAGGAGTTCAGCACCGTTCAACTTGTATTCGTAAATCTGTGTGTTGGTCTTCGTCTGCGCGTTCTTGTCTTCGGAAACAAGCGGGTTGCCGTTGAGCGCGAAAGACGATACCAAGCCGGGCTTTACTGCGCAAATCATTGGAACACGCTCTGTCGTGGGCACGGCGAGAGAAACTGGCACGTCGTTGCCGTCGAGGTAGTCGTAGAGGTTTATTAGATCCATCTTTGAAACCTTCTTGTTTATCAGCTGCATGCCGCGCGAACCGGTTTCGCCCATTGCGAGAATCCTAAACAGCGGTATATTGTCGCTAAACGAATCGAAAGGCTGGCCTTCGTAAGAGCAAAGGTCGCACTCGTCGCTTTGAAGCTCCACCGGCGGGAAGTAACTGTCGGTAACGAAATGCATGGCACGCACTTTGTCTGCTTCAGCACCGGTAGGAGAACCTACGCCCTTGTAGAATTCCGTACCAGAGCCTTCGATGAACTTGCAGAACGGGCTTTCCACTCCACCTGCCGATTTCGCGTACGCGGCGAGGTTCCAGTCGGCAAGCGACACGAGCGGCAGCTTCGCCTGCGTGAACCTCGGCTGGGAAGATTCCTGATCGTCGGCGAGTTTGGCGCGGTAGTCGCTCATGAACGTTTCCCAGCCGGACGGCTGTTGTGCATACGACGTGTGCGTGTCATTCTCGAACAGGTGGGCGAGCGTTATGCGGCGCGCGCCAGAATTGCGGCGACCATCAGCAACGAGGCGGTTGATGTCCAGGCAGTCCGACACGTCAATCGCGCAGAACGCATACCGCCCCGAATCGAAACCCATCGTGTGCCAGGTCGCGGCCTTTGACATGCGCGAATAGCGGCGCGCCTCGTTCACGAGCGGCGGCGGAATGTAGGCGAGGCCCTCGAGCGTAAGCGTTGAGACCGTGTCCTCCGGGCGCATCCAGGTATCGTCGCCGATGAAGATGTTGTGCCACCAGTAGTTGCGGCACTCGCCGCCTGTTTCGTTCAGATTCTCGACGCGCTTCTGAGAAGGCAGCTGCGTTCCCGTGCGCTGGTCTGGATAAGGATTGTTGGCGATTGCGGTGTCGATCTGCTCTATCGCCTGCGATATCGCGGCCTTGGCGAGCATTCTCGCGGCGGCGGTTCGCCTTAGATAGCTTGAGGGCAGGCGCGATGCACGCATATAGGCCGCAAACGCCACGGCCGACACGACGATGAACGCAAGCATGCCGAGCACTATGAGAAGCGCGCTTCCCCGTCTGGAACGTGTCGATTTCATCTGTTGCGCTCCCCTATCGAAAGTCTGTAGAAGTTAGGCATCATATAGCCGGTCGCCATCGAACTGGCGGCGGTGGACGAGACTGAAGGAACTGTGCCCTCGACAATCCTCACCCTGTAAGGTTTGCCCCATGGATCCCGCAAAGTGCCGTCCGCGCCGACCGCGCCGTTGTAAAGCACCGGTATCTTCTCGCCCGAATCGGAAGTCTCGCCCTTCCCGAGTATGAAGCCGACCGTGCTTATGGTGGCGTCGGCGTCCATCGTCTCGAGACCATAGCCCCCGGCGCGCGCGTAGTTCTCGTATGCGAGAATCGCGTTCGTCATCTCCTTCACCTCGGCGGTCGCCTTCATCTCGCGGGCGCGTGCCCGCGCGCCGGAAACAGATGTTCCGACGGCGCCGGTCAGTATCGCGATCATTGCAATCACGACCAGCAGCTCAACAAGTGTAAATGCCTTTTTCATCATTCTATCTCGTCCGGCCATGTTGTTATGTCGTCGTAGGTGTTTTCCTTCCCGTCAGGCCCCCACGAAGTCACGCCGACGGTGTATGTCTTTACATTGCGGCCACCATTTCCAGACCCCACGGAAACGGTGCCGATCTGGTTGCCGCGCATAGACCCGTTCACGCTTTTCAAAAGCACGATTTCATCCTCGGCATGCGAGTCTCCGTACGAGCAGGCCCGCTTGCGCAGATTGCCGCTCTTGTCCCACAGCCCCGTGAGGCGGTAGGCCGACTGCCCGTATACGAATATGTTGTCGGCCTCTTCGCGTATCTCGGCTATGTTGTCGCGAACCTGGTCCAGATCGGCGACACCGGCCATGCCGGTTCGCCAGGCGATGGACGACTGGTTGAATATCATCGTGAGTATCGTCACGAGCATTCCCAGAAGAAGGCTCGCCACGAGAAGCTCAAGTATCGTGAAGCCTCTTCTCATTTGTTGGGGTCTCCCTGGAATCTCGCTTCAGTGTAGTAGATCGGCATCGACATGAGCATGCCCGGCTTGTGCGTCGCGCGAAAGGCGATCTTCACGACGGGAGAATCCTCCTCGTGTATCACGACAAGCCCGCAGCGCATTCCCTTGCTGAGAGCATCGGAAGGAAAGCCGGTCTTTACGTCAAACGGTCCCTCGGCCGCGCCGCTCATCTTCGACATCGCGCTGCTGAAAGCGCTCTCGGCCTTGCCCTCCGGGTCGGAGGTGACAAGCCCCGACGAGCCGTTCATGTAATCCGCCCAGCCGTTTGCCGGGAACTTGAAACCCTGCTTGAAAACGCTCCATTTCAGGTTTGTCGCGCTGCAGGCCATCATCAGCGGGCTTACCACCGCGTCGGCCATGGCCGCCCCGGCGACATCCTCGCGGCTCTGGCTGTTCTCGCGGTAGCCGAAGGAGAAGAGCGAAACCATTGCAAGAATTCCGCCGGCCATGATCAGTATGGCCAGGTTTACCTCAATAAGCGTAAATGCGCGTCTCATCTCAGATACCCTCCTCCGTCGGATTTCTTGTCGTACCGACCTTGGTCGGCTTGAGGCTGCCGGAGGAATCCGGCCTCAGGGCGTAGATGTCGATCGTGCCGCTGCCGGACATATTGCCCGACAGCTTTTCGTAACCGCCGGCGCCGCCGCCGAACACCACCGAGCCTTCGCCGCGCACAGGGTTTGATATGTCGGTCGAGTACGCCGAGCCGAATATGTAATTGTGCGGCAGCTCAAGCGACTGGAACTCGAAGCCGTATGCATCGCCCGTGGACCAGCTGGCGTTTCCTCCGTCCATGATCTCGAAACCGTACACCGTGATCTCGGCGGCGCCGGACGGGGGCGGCAGGTTTACCGTCTGCTCGGCTTGGCCGTCCGTGGGGTCGAGCAGGAAAATCTCCGAAAAGCTCTCGCGCACTACGGTATCGCGCACGCGGCTGCGCTTGAGCCCTTCCTGAACGTTGTCGAGCTTGTAAAGGTACATGGCCGAGCTTTTGGCCGACCCGCTGGAGTTGGTCGAATAGGTAAGATTGAGATCGGCGAACTCGTCATACAGGTATTTGCCGTCTACGCCGCTCAGCCGCCCGCCGCGCCGCACGGCGACGGCCTTGCCGACGACGATTTCGTTGTCGTCGGCAGTACTGGAACGCAACGTCTCGTTCCAGTAGTACACGGCGGTCGGCTGCCTGTCGATCATCGCGCGCTGGAACGCGGCATGCATGAACTGGTTGGCGTTCTGAACCGCGCCGCGCTCTTCCATTCCACGCACGACCGACCTGTAGGCGCCGATCGATATCGTGCCGAGGAAGCCCATGATACCTACGACCACGAGCAGCTCCAATAGAGAAAATCCTTTGCGAGACATCACTTTGACACCGTTAACTGGTCAGTTGGAATTGAGTAGATCATCTTAAACCGCTTGAACCTGCCGTCGGCCTGGTTGGGGTAGCCGAACATCATCTGGGCGATCTTCATCTTTTCGGGCGACCGCTTCGTTCCCTTGAGGGCCTGCATGAAATCCATACCGTGGGTCTTCGACGTAACGGCGCCCTGCCTCGCGACGAAAAGCCCGGTGACATCCAGAAGCGGATTCGCGCCCTGCGAGACGGACTTGCGGATGAGCTCGCGAACGACATTGTCGCACTCTGTGTCGGTGAGTTCATACCGGTCGGGATCGATCTCGTCGCCGCCGAGCTTGTAGTTGCCCGTTTTGCCTTCGCCGTCGAAATCGGGCCATTCGTCGTTTTGCGCGTAATAAGTCGCGATTCCGGCCTGCACCATGGCGACAAGCGCGTCCGCGCGCCGCTCGCGCGACTGCTTCAGCGCACCTGCGGCGGCGGTCGTTACGATCGTCATCAGCACCGAAAGGATGCCGACGACCATCAGCAATTCGACGATAGTGAAACCTTTGCGGCGCATGTGTCACTTGGCCTTTCTCGCCTGCCCGGGCGTCCAGCTGTAGATGTCGTCTTTCTTGAGTCCGCTGGTGTACGGCTCCATCTTGCCGTCCTTTCCGGCGCACCATACGATCGCCGACGCCCTGACGCTCACCGTTTCGCCGCCCACGGACGCATTGTCGACGATTCCGTCGCCGTCGAGATCGAGCGCATAGTGGAGGATGTGGTCCTGTATTGTCCGCGGCGTGTTGACCATGTCGGAAAGCGACGCGGAATCCCCTTTCGTCTTGATCACGGCGGCGGCCCAAGGATCGACTATCCCCAGTTTGTCGAGCCCGCCGAGCGCGGACTTGTCGCTGTTCATGGTAAGCGACATGTAGCCGCCTTTCGCGAGAGGCAGCGCCGTATACGCATCGAGAATGCCGTCGCTCGCGCCGTTCGCGGCGAGGCGTTTCGGCCACGAGCCCTCCTGCTGGAAGATCGCCGTGAGGGCGACCGCCGTGTTGTGGACAAGCTCCTGCGCGCGCGAACGGTCGGCTGACGAGCGCATCTTCGAGAACGCCGATATCGACGCGCCCACGAGAACCGTTATGATGCCGATCACTATCAGCATCTCGATGAGGGTGAAACCGTTTTTCGCCTTGTGTGTATTCATGTCAGTTGCTCATTTGGATTATGTCGTCTACGACCCACTTGCCGATGCACTGCCGCGCGGTCGCGCTCAGATCGCTGGAGTCGAGAGGAACCCACGGCGGGAAAGTGCGCCCGTTCGGCCCGCCCGACCACAGAACGTAGCTCTGGTACGGCGCGGGGGAATAATAGTATATGTCGCGCCGCCAGCCGTCCTTTATGGTAACGCAGTCTAGAACATACTGCTGGCTGTGGGAATTGCTGTCGAAATCGCCGGGCTCGTAGACGTCGATATCGGGATTGTCGGAGCGGACGGTTTTATCCCACTTGCTGTCGGAGGAAACGACGATGCCGTAGAGATCCCACTTGTGCTCGCCAGAAACGATCCCTTCCAGATTGGGCAGCCAGCGCGCCGTGACCGCCTGGGAGGGAATGTACTTTACATGCGCCTGATCCGTCGCATCGTCGTTCTGCTGATAGCGGCGGATTCTCTCCCACGTAAGCGGCTGGTCGTCGAGAGGGTCGCGGGGCAGGGTGTTGTTTTCAGTCCACTGGCTGTATTGGAGGAACGACTCGTCGCCGTTGATCATCACGAGATAGCGCGGCAGCAGGTAGCTCATGAGGCCGAACTTGAAAAGCTGGACGTCGGCCCAGTCCGTATCGCCTTTATAGGAATTGAAGCGGCCTATGTTCGACCCGGAAGCATCGTCGAAGCCGGCGGAAAGAGTCGCCTTTCTGTTCGGGTCGGACCAATACTCCTTGTATCTGTCGTCGCCCGAGTTGGCCTTTTCGCGCAGCATGTCGCTTATCGACTTCACGTGCGACGAGTACTTGTCGGGGAACGGGAAGCACGCGTCGACCGGCTGGGCGCGGCACGCGGCCTTCACCTGCCGCCACGCCTCCAGCTCCGCGCGCTCGCCGATGTTGGACCAGTTCCACAGATTCTTGTTCTCTTCGGTTTTGCTCTGTATGCCGTGGTCGTTCGCCCGGGCGTAGATGTTGCGCGTTCCGTGGACCTTCACGGGCGGATACGTTCCGAACGCAGCGTAATACCCCGAAAGGCAGTTTTCGACGCGCTGCAGCCTGCTTATCGTGATATTGCGGCGCGACGAGTCGCCGCCTATGGAGCTGAGGCGGAACACCATCGACATGAGCGTCACGAGTATGACGACCACGATGAGCAGTTCGACAAGCGTAAAGCCCTTTTTCACTTAGGCCGCACCTCCCGACACGGACGAGATGATCTTGATCATAGGCAGGAACATTGCGATGACGATAGTGCCGACCACCACGGCGAGCACGATGATCAGCGCAGGCTCGATGGCGGCGGTCATGCCCGCGACGGCGTTATCGACCTCGTCGTCGTAGGTGTTGGCGATTCGCGTAAGCATGTCGGCCAGCGCGCCGGTCTCTTCGCCGACCTCGACCATCGACACGACCATCGGCGGGAACACCGGGCACTGCGACAGGGGCTGGGTCATGCCCTCGCCTTCCTTTACGGCGTCGTGCACTTCCTGAAGGGCCTTCGACACCACGCGGTTGCCTGTCGTGTCGCGCACGATCACGAGCGACTGCAGAATCGGCACGCCCGACGAAAGCAGGGTGCCGAGAGTACGCGTGACGCGCGAGACGGCGGTGCGCTGCACGAGGGTGCCGGTCACCGGCGCCTTGAGCGAACACACGTCGAAGAAGTACGCGCCGGCCTCGGTGTGGCCTATTATCTTCTTTATGACGACGAGCGCGGCGACGATGGAAACGATCAGAAGCCCGTTGTGCTGCACGAACTCGGAAGCCTGCATGACGGCTTCGGTGATTGGCGGCAGCGCCGCGCCGCCGAGCATGTCGTTGAACACCTGCTTGAACTTGGGGATGACCGCCACGAGCAAAAAGCCCGTAATGCCGACAGCGGCGAAGAGAACGACTATAGGATAGATCATCGCGCCCTTCACCTTGTTCTTGATCTTCTCGGATTTTTCGGCGAACTCGGCCAGTCGCCCGAGCACGACTTCAAGCACGCCGCCCGCTTCGCCGGCCTTGACCATGTTGACGTAGAGCTTGTCGAATATCTTGGGATACTGCGTAAGCGCTTCAGAGAAGGTTCCGCCCGAGGCGATGTTGTCGGCGATGCCGCCGAGCGCCTCCACCATCTGCGGATCTTTCATCTGCCGCTTCAATACTTCGATGCCGCGCATGAGCGGCAAGCCCGCGTTGACCAGCGTGGCGAGCTGGCGCGTGAACTGCGTGAGAACCTTTGTGTTCACCTTGCCGCGCATCCAGGACGGCAGCTTGATGTCGATCTTGATATCCTTGTTCAGCGCACCGGACTTCTTCGCCGGGGCGGCGGCCTTCTTGGCCTTCGCCTTGCCCGCCGGGGCCGGCGCGGCCGGCGCCGACTTCACCTCGCCCAGCGCCGTGGGGAAGAGCCCCTGCGCGCGGACCGCCGCGATTGCGGAATTGCGGTCGCCAGCTTCAACCTGGCCGCGGGTTTCGTTGCCCGCGGCGTCTTTTGCGATGTATTGGAATGTCGCCATGTTTCAACCCTTGTCAAATGATGGTGTAATTATACCACACTCTTCGGTTTAATGTCTACTGGAATGCTTGCCAACCTGGCCGCCGCCGGTTTTCACGGCACCCTTATCCCGGATTTTCGCGATCAGTAGAAGTGGGATGCGCGTACGTGTGTGTCCTGTCAACGTGCGGTCACAGTCGTGGCAACCGTGCGCCCTGTGCAGAACGGGCGATTTCTGCGTCCTTGCGACCGCTCGACATACACGAGTATGTCTTCGGGTCGCAGTCCTGCATAAATCGCCTCGTCCTGCTTCGGTGTGCTCGGCTGCGGCCCCGACTGTGACCGCGTTTGTCACCCTGGTCGAATTCAGCGCGGTCGCTCGGGATACCGCGCGAGCCCGGTCTTCCTCGTCGTCGCTACCGTTCGCCGCCGGCCTGCTCCCGCGGCTACCGCTCGCCATCCGCGTCGCGATGCTTCGT